>JAOPJY010000001.1:606216-906216 GCA_025517425.1 Halobacteria archaeon AArc-dxtr1
CCTGGCTGGCTTCTTGGTTGTTGTCGTTGGCCTCGCTGGATGCGTCGCCACCGTCGCCGCCGTCACCGCCGAAGATGATGCCGTCGGCGCCATCCGCACCGTCCTTGCCGTCGTTGGTGCTTTCGACGCTCTGGTCGGTCTCCTGGCTCGTTTCCTGCTCGCTGTCGACGACATGCACGTTGAAGGCGCCGTCAGCCTCCTGACTTTGACTACTCTCGTGATCGCTGCTCTGATCACTCGTCTGCGTGTTACCGTCGCCGCCGGAGACGGACTGCTCCTGGCTGCTCTCGTGGGTCGAGCTCTGGTCGCCGAACAGGAAGTTCAGCAGGCCGTTCGCCTGCTGCTCGCGGTCCAGGTCGGTTTCCTGTGAGCTCTCGGCGCTCTGGTAGTTGTCGTCACCGTCCTCGATAGTCTGGGTCTGGGTACTGTCCTGGACCGCGTCCTGATCACTGAACAGGACGTTCCACAGGCCGCTCGCCTGATGATCGCTGTCCAAATATGCCTCCTGTGTGATACTAGCATTTTGCGTGTTGTCCGCACCGGCAGTGACGCCTTGCTGTTGATCAGCGGAGTGGACAATACTCGACTCACCGAACAGGAAGTTCAGCAGGCCGGTACCATCGGTCCGCTCTGTTTCAGCCGTTCGTTCAAGCCCCTGGTTCTGTTCGTTCTGTTCGTTGGCCGAGACAGTCATCGCGGCCCCGCCAACGATCATCCCCGTCATGACGAAGAGGGCCACAAATCCGATTACGGTTCGCTGTAGTTTACGTCTCATATTTTATTACCTCGTTGTGGCAACGCACCGACAGCCGGAGGCGTGATCACTCGTGAAACGAACGTTGGTACCGGTAGCTCGTGACACACCCCGTAGCCCGGGACATACTCAGTGGCTTCCTCGGACCCAGACGGCTGTGACGCGTTGTCCGCTGGCTACCTATCACAGTCGACTATATGAATCGGGGCTATGATTTCGCGATGAATACGCCCATTAGAACCCTCTCTAAACGAATCTCGACTAGTTGTCTTACCTGTCAGAATAGTCATATACCTTCCCAAGACTGTTGTTGCGGTGTGAGATGGTGATTTCCGCTCGATAATTCGCTGTATTTATCTCACTCTCCATAGTGTGTAATTATAAGCGTGGGCTGATTTGCGTCATCGCCGTCCCCGGCTATCGCGGTATTTCGGTTTTGAAACGGTAACTGGGCGTGTCACGTTCTATATCCGTACTGTTCACGAATCGCCGCCCCCGGCTATCGCGGTATTTCGGTTTTGAAACGGTAACTCGGCGTGTCACGTTCTATATCCGTACTGTTCGCGAACTCGTGTTACAACAGCGGAGACCCCGTCCCCGGCTGAGTGGGTTGCGAACTAACCCTGCCAACGCTCCGTCAGGCGATCGAACCGTTTTTGCGACGCCGGCGGGTAGGAGCGGGCGATGGACGTACTGATCGTCGGCGCGGGCGCGATGGGGACCTGGTTCGGCGACGCGGTCGAGGCCACGGTGGCCTACGCCGACGTCGACCCGGACGCGGCCATAGCCGCAGCCGAGGCCACCGACGGTCACGCGGTCGCACTCACCGAAGACGACGATCGACGCTACGACGCGGTCTGTCTCGCGGTTCCGATGGGAGCCGTCGCGGACGCGATCGAGGCCTACGCCCACCGCGCCGAGGGTGCGGTGCTCGACGTGTCTGGCGTGATGGAACCCGCGCTGGAGGCGATGGCGACGCACGCTCCCGACCAGGAACGCGTGAGTCTCCACCCGTTGTTCGCCCCCGAGCGCGCCCCCGGTTCGATCCCGTTCGTCCGCGGACAGGCCGGCCCCGTTTCCGATGCCGTGCTCGCAGATCTCGCGGCGGCTGGCAACGACCTGTTCGAGACGACGGCGGCCGAGCACGACGAGGCGATGGAGACCGTACAGGCGGCCACCCACGCGGCGGTGCTCGCCTTCGCGCTCGCTGCCGAGCCGGTTCCAGAGGTGTTTGAAACCCCAGTGTCGGCACAACTCGAGGCGCTAGTGCGGACGATGACCGGCGGCACGCCCCGCGTCTACGCGGATATTCAACGCACCTTCGACGGCGCCGAGGACGTTGCCGACGCCGCAGCGCGGATCGCCGAGGCCGACGCCGAGGAGTTTGCAACGCTGTACGAGGACGCGAGCCGACGCTGGCACGGCGACGCCGCTGTTCCGGAGTCGGGAGTCGAAAACGCGGCGGAATCTGGGGCGACTTCCAGCGACGACGGGGGTGTCTCGAAGTGACTGACCACCGGCGGGCCGTCCGGGAGAACGCCCAGTACCTGCGCAACGTGCGCCCTATCGATCCCGAGGAGATCTGCGAGTACGTCGAGGGGTCACCCCACCCGGCCGTCGTCAGGCAGTTGCTCCGCGAGGAGGCGCCCGATCTCGACCTGCGAGAGCGCGAGGACGGCACCTTCGTCCCGGTCGGCGAGGATCCGGTACGGCCGCGAACCGACCCAGTCGAGCGGTTTCCGGACCGCTACGTGACACAACTCGACGACTGGCTCGTCGATCGGTACGGCCCCGACTGGGAGCGGGGAGCCTCCGGAGACTTGCTCCGGTCGACGATTCGAGGATTCAAGGCCCAATACCTCGAGG
The DNA here is from genome assembly GCA_025517425.1 of Halobacteria archaeon AArc-dxtr1. NCBI lineage: Archaea > Methanobacteriati > Methanobacteriota > Halobacteria > Halobacteria archaeon AArc-dxtr1. The sequence goes on from JAOPJY010000001.1 coordinate 608,837, forward strand.
GATCGTCTGTCGAGTACGACGCCGACGCAGCCGCCGGATACGCGATCTACCACCTGCCCGGCTACTACGCGGCGGTACAGTACGCACTGGACGACCTAGCCGACCGCGCCCTCCTCGGGCGTTCGCTGCGCGTTCTCGATATCGGAGCGGGCGTCGGCGGGCCCGCGCTCGGATTGGCCGACTACCTTCCAGAGGATTCCCTGCTGGAGTACCACGCAGTCGAACCCAGCGCCGCAGCGGACGTACTCGAGGCGATGCTCACAGAAACCGATCGAAACGTCCACGCGACGGTCCACCGATCCACAGTCGAGGCGTTCGACCCCGCCGATATCGACGACGACCGAGCGGTAGCCGAGGCCGACACCGACGCGGACGGATCGACAGCCGACGACGGCTTCGACCTCGTGCTCGCCTGTAACGTCCTGAGCGAACTCGACGACCCCGAGGCGGTGCTCCGGTCCGCACTTGACTGGCTCGCCCCGGACGGCACGCTCCTGGCGATGGCGCCCGCCGACAGAGAGACGAGCATCCAGCTGCGACGACTCGAACGGGCCGTCGAGGGCGACTCGGTGGCTGGAACCGATCAGGTCACCGTCTACGGTCCCGCCGTTCGATTCTGGCCCGGCAAAACGCCCTCCGATCGGGGCTGGTCGTTCGACGTGCGACCCGATCTGGAGGTGCCGGCCTTCCAGCGCCGACTCGACGACGCTGCCGGGGGCGACGCGGACCACTCGCCCGGCGAGTTCGTCAACGTCGACGTTCAGTTTTCGTACTCGATCCTGCGCCGGGACAACACGCGGCGGATCGATCTGCAGCCAGATCCGGACTCGTGGGCGACGATGGCGGAGATGGATCGCCACGTCACGAACCGGATCGACCTCGTCGCCGCCAAGTTCAGCCGGTCGCTTTCGAGGCGGGAAGACGACGCCGGCGGCCGGCGACACGGTGGGGACCCCAATCCGCTGTTCAAGATCACCGACGGCAGCGAGGCGGTCGATCACTACGCCGTGCTCACCGACGAAACCGCGCTGAACCGCCCCCTGCTCGAGGCCGACTACGGCGACGTCCTCTCGTTCGAGGGGGCGCTTGTCCTCTGGAACGACGACGAGGAGGCGTACAACGTAGTCGTCGACGAGGAGACGATCGTCGATCGGCTGGTGTGAGTCTCGCAACGGACAGCTGCCCATCGGGGCGCCGAGAGGCCTCGGGGGCCTGTCTGAATGGAGACGCTCTCCATGCAGAAACGCAACACCAATGGGTGACGAACGAAAGTAGCCGAACGAGACGATGACCGTCGCCACAGAGCGGATCGAGCGCCTCGAGGAACTGGCCAGCGTGGCGACGGCCGATGGCGAAGAGGAACGTGCCCGCGAGTACGTCAGACTCGCCCGTCGGGTCGCCGAGCGAAATCGGCTGCGACTCCCACGGACGTTCCGCCGTCGAACGTGCGACCGCTGTGATCGGTACCTACTTCCCGGAACGAACGCCCGTGTTCGTCTACAGAACGGCCACGTGGTCATCACCTGCGAATGCGGCTCGCAAGCTCGATACCCCTACTGAGACACGCACTACAATCAGCCCCGAGCATCGATGGTCCCTGTTTGGCGCCGCCGGCTGGCCGTGTATAAAAGACACGCAGCGAAGAACCGGAACTGACGGCTCGTATCGCGAAGATTCAAAACGGTGCCCTCGTTAGTGCCACCATGGACGAACAAGAACGCAAGCGTCGTGCACACGATCTCGACGTGACCGTCTGGGTCGGCAAAGGTGGTCCCGAAGCCGTCGTCGATGAACTCGATGACCAGTTGGCAGACCGGGATCTCGTGAAAGTCAAGTTTCTCCGAGCCGGCCGAGCCGGCGGCTCGGTCGAAGAACACGCTACGGACCTCGCAGAACAGGTCAGCGCTGAACTGTTCGAGACGCGTGGTCACACCGCAGTACTGTACCGATGACGGGTCTGTCCGTCGCCGGACTCCTGTTGCAAGGCCCCATCGAAACGACACTACAGGATCTGGGGTGGGTCGACGAGGCGATCGCGGCGAGTCTGGCCGGCTTCATTCGGTTCGTGCTCGGGTTCCTCATCGTCTACACGGTCGGTCGGCTCGTCGTGATCCCGCTTCTTGGGCGCGGAATGGACCGTCGATCGCTCGACAAACACGCCCGAAAGCCACTCGTTCTGATCGCCCGCTTTGGCGTCGCGTTCGTCGCCATCGCCGTCGCGTTCGGATTCGCCGGCTACGGAAACTTCTTAGTCTCGATGGCCGGCATCGCCGCCGCCGGCGCGCTCGCGGTCGGACTCGCCCTCCAGAACGTCATCGCGAACTTCGTCGCCGGCGTCTTCATCTACACCGATGAACCGTTCCGCATCGGCGACTGGATCGAGTGGGACGGCCACTCTGGCGTCGTCGAGGACATCAGCCTCCGGGTGACGCGCGTTCGGACGTTCGACAACGAGTTGCTGACGGTTCCAAACGCCGAACTCACCGGTGGGGTGATCAAAAATCCGGTCGACGGCGACCGGCTCCGCCTGAAGTTCGACTTCGGTATCGGCTACGACGACGACATCGAGTCTGCCTCGGAGATCATCGTCCGCGAGGCAGAGAGACATCCGGAGATCATGGACGATCCCGCCCCCTCGGTTCGCCTGACCGAACTCGGCGACTCCGACGTCGGCCTCCAGTCGCGCTTCTGGATCGAACAGCCCTCGCGCGCTGACTTCGTGCGGATCAAAGGCGAGTACGTCCAGACTGTCAAAGAACGGTTCGACGAGGAAGGAATCGACATCCCCTACCCAGTCCGAACCGTCGAGGGTGGACTCGACATCGCCGGCCAACAACAGATCGTCGAGTCGACACCGTAGATTCCCGTACTCCTCTCGGCTCACGTGAGCGTGACGGACACCGTTCGAACGGTGTGAGGTTGTGTTACGTGGACTGAGAGTCTCAACCCCCGAGCCTTGTTACCGGTCGGGAACGCTGATAATATCGGAGTACAACTCTTCGTACGAATAGAACGTTTCAACCTCGTCCGAGAGGCGTGCCTCGTACTCTTCTACCCGTTCGACCACCTCCGGCTCGTAATCGACATCGATCTCGTCGTAGAAGTTGGATCGAACTCCGAGACCGTGGAGAACCCGATAGTGGATCAAATGCGGGAACCGACCCGCAGCGTTGGGCCGCAAAAGCGTATTATCCGCTCTATCGATAAGTGAAAAGCCGTACGTTTGGTAATTTTCGTACTCTGGGATACTGCTCAGATCGTACGCATCGTCACTGGAGACGGAATCCCAGAACTCGGTTCCGCCAGGCGCACACCGGTAGTGTATCTGGACGAACGTGTTAATATTCTCCCAGACGGTCTGTACGTGCGTATTGTACATCTCGCGCGTACCGTCGTAGTTTAGATGCGAACTCCCTTCGATGATGTCTGCCAAATCCAGTGCCAGTAACGCGTTCGACGTGAGCGCCGTCGATTGAATCGGTTCGACGAAACCGAGGGCGTTTCCGACCGCGATACAGTTCCCAGTCCACGCGTTCGGATGGTAGCCGGCTGTAAACTCGTAGTGATCGACCGACCGGCTCAACTCGGCGTCCCCGATGTGTTCGAGAAGTTCCTCAGTTGCCGCCTCCTCGGAGAGATAGTCGGAGGCGTAGACGTATCCGATATCGCGGTAGTCGACGGTGTCGATCTGCCAGAACCATCCCGCAGTACCCGTTGTGATTACGGTTGCCGGGACGATCTCGGAGAGGTCGATATCCGTTCCGGCGACGACTGCCGAGTCAAGCGGGAGGTCGAACTGCGTGAACGACGACGGCAGTTCCCCGATCAGCGTCCGTCTAAATCCGGTGGCATCGAGATAGAGGTCCGCCTCGTAGGTCGCCGTCTCACTCGAGACCTGCTGTATCTGTCCCGCAGAGACCGAGACGGAGTCGATGAGATCGTCGACCAGCGTGATTCCTCGCTCCTCACAGAGAGTTCGAAGAAACCCGTTGAAGCGATCGACATCCAGGTGGTACGCGAAGTGCCAATATTTGTCCAATCCTCTGTCCTCACTCTCGGATGGTTTAAACGGCGTCTTTCGCTGAGAAACCATCTCCGTGTTGACCGTCTCGAACCGGTCCTGGGCGTATCGATAGTGCATCTCCTCGAACTGTTCGGCTGTGTCCGAGGCGAGCGGGTAGTTTCCACTGTCGAACTCGATGTGGAACGGCTCGCAGTCCCGCCACGATTTAAAGTATACCGACGATTTCCAGACGGGAGCGACCATACTGACGAACCGAGCTTCGTCGATCGATAAGTCGTCGTGGAGCACCGAAACCAGTGTGTCGAACGTACTTTTCCCGATGTTCGGAACCGGCGTCGAAAAGTCGTCGATTACACGAATCTCGAGCCCGGTCGTTTTTGCTTCGAGCGCGAGAGCGGTGAGCAAGCCAACATCCCCTCCCCCAACGATCGTTACGTCCCGTATAGGTTGCGTGGAGACACCCATTATCTGCTGTGTGAAGCACACCTGTATAACGTTTTTTCAGGTGTGTTGTCGAGAACGGTTGTTCAGATGACCTACCTCCACCCACTGTCTCCAACGGCGGGATATCGGTCGGCCGACTACGCTCTGTACTGGCGCTCGTCGAAAGGAATGATGAAATATGAATGTGGACGCCCGCGGTTGCCCGGCGTTCCGGCCGGGGGAGTCCCGATTGCCTCCTCCACCCCGCGACCCGTCGAGCGACAGGTGTCCGGCGGTCCACTGCTCGCTTCCGCGCCTGATGGGCTGTCGCCGGCTAACCGCGATGGGGCGTCCCTGCGGACGGCCACCGCGGACCGCTGTCCCCGACGGACGAGGCTTCTGCGTTGGCTCTCGGGGCCCCGGCCGGTCTGACCGGACGCCCACGGGATTCGGCCCCCGCTGAAGACCATACTGCGGGTGTCGAGCAGGGCCTAACTGCCCGACCTAGTCCAATTCAGTATAGACGAGTCACGGTTAAGGGCCTTTCGTCTCTGACCGGTATTCCAGAGAATACACGCAGGAGCGTTCGCGAACGGGAAGCATGAAGTTAAGTACGACGACCGCACAACTCAGGCCATGAGCCTGGGACAGCGCGTCTCGACCGACCACCAACTCATTCGACTGCTCCAGATCGGAGTCGTCTTGGAGGAGGTCGTCGAGTCACGTGCCGCCCACCACCTCGAGTCGCTGCCGCCCGAAGAGCGGGCGGACGTCGACGAAGAGGTACGGGAACTGCTTGCTGACGCTGCCAACGAATCGGCCGATCACCGGGAGCGTCTCGAAGATCTGATCGACGAGTTCGAGGCCGAGACGGTCGGCTACGAGGAGATCAACGCCCTCGTCGATGCACGATACGGTCCGCCGGAGGACACCGACGGCGTGCTCTACGATCAGCTCTGCAACGAGGAGACAGCCTACAAGTTCTACGACGACCTCATCGCCGCAATCGAGTCCTCGGATGTCGAGTTCGCCGTCGACCGAGAGCGACTCATAGCGACGCTCGTATCGATCCGGGAGGAAGAACGCGACGGCGTCGAGGAAGTGACCGAGCTGATGGAGCGACGAGCATGATCGACGCACACTGGAACCCGGACCGACGAGAGGAGGGGCAGCGATGAACACGGCAGACCAGTACCTGAAGGCGATCTATCTCGCCCAGCGGATGGAAGACGGACCAGCATCGACTGGTACACTCGCTGACATCCTCGGCGTGAGCCCTGCAAGTGTAAACGAGATGATTGGGAAGCTCGAGGAGCGCGAACTCGTCGAGCACGAAAAGTACAAGGGAGCGACCCTGACCGACGAAGGCCTGGGGCGCGCTCACGAGGCGCTCCAGACGTACTGCATCATCGAGCGGTTTCTCGCGAACGTTCTCGAGGTCGAAGAGTTTCGCGAGGAAGCCCGCGTCTTAGAGAGCGTCATCGACGAGACAGTCGCCGAACGCCTGGATACGATCATCGACCGACCCGAACAGTGTCCCGATTGCTTCGATCCCGAGGCCGACTGCTGTCGACTCCTCGAGGTTAGCGGACAGGCAGACTAGGTTATTCTTCTGTCTCGTTCGTCGCCTCCGAGCTGGATGTTGAATCGAGCCAGTTCGTCTCAGCGGTCTCAGCGGTCCGTTCGTCCGTCTCCACGGTCGGTAGCGTTCGTACAGCCGCTTCCGGCACCGTTTCCGTCTGAATGGATGTATCGCTCGCGTTGGCCGTCTCTATCCGAGCGTCGGCATCGGTCGGCTGGATTGGATCCAATTCGTCGGCACCCTCTCGGCTGGTGTCACACCTGTGCTCGTGGCTCGCTTCTGTCACCGGCTCGTCGCCAAACTGGAGGTAGCGGTGTCCGACGAGCGCTGCACCAGCCAGCGTGACCGCGACGCCTAATCCGAGTTCGATTGGGAGCGAGCGGCTCGCTTCCGACCAGTCGCCGTCGAACACCGCCGTATAGTACGCTGCGGCTTCTTGACCATGGAGCACCAGGAGTACCTCACGGTTGTTTTCGAAGGCGTTCTCGTTCCAGTTGGCACTGCCGACGACCGCCGTTTCGCCGTCGATGACCACGCTCTTCGCGTGAATCTTTTCGAATCGGTCATCGGGCTCGACGAGTCGGACCTCGATCGGAATCTCTTCTGTGGATGCGACTTCCTCGAGTTCGTCAGCGACCGCCTGATTTTCGTCCTCGACGTACCACTCCGAGTCCAGCAGTATTCGGACGTCGACGCCACGTCGAGCGGCATCGACGACTTTCTCGATTAGCGAGAGGTCGGTTCCGCCGAGGCTCGCCTGTTTGAGGAGGATCTCGTCTTCGGCGTCGGCGAGCAGTTCTCGGAGCCGACCCTCAGCATTGTCGGGTGCAACTAACAGTTCGGCCGAGTCGATCGGAACGGTCTCGGGGCCGTACTCGCTCGGAAACGAGGTCTCTGAGGAGCCGTCATCCTCGACGAACGTGGCCTGCTCGCGATACTCCGTGACGGAGTCGGTGTCCCAACCCGCGAAATCCGCGGCGAATACCGTCTCGAGCGCGCTCGCCAGGTCGCCATCTTCCAAAGCCACGCCCCAGCCGCGACTCGCTTCGCCGCCGATTCCGGCGGGTTTCCAGTTCTCGGAGGTGACGACGACCGTGTCGTCTGCGACGGCGTACTTCGGATGGTGAAATCGGTACCGTGCGCCCTCGCCGCCGAGGGCTCGAACCTCGACGCCAGCAGCAGCGAGTTCCTCCAGAATCGATGCCGTTTCCGCTGGCGTTCCACCGACCGGCTGGGAGTCGAGCAAGACGCGTACTTCGACACCCCGCTGGGCGGCGTTTTGGAGAGCGCTTGCGACGGACTCGTCGGTGAACGTGTAGCCCCCGAGTAGAATTCGCTCGTCTGCCGCGTCGATCGCTTCGAGCGCGGGATCCGGCGAGTCGGGAAGCACGAACGTCGTCGCTTCGTCTGCTGTCCCGGTAACGGGCGGCAGACAGGTTGCATCCCGTGGCCACCAGCTTCCGTTGACAGGTGTGACTGTCTCCCCGGGCTCGGATTCCGACTCGGACTGTCCGTTCGTCCGGTACCAGCGGTCTGCGGTCGGCGCGTGCTCGTAGGTGACCGCATCGAGTGTGTGGTTCCCGTCCGACAGGGTCAGGGTGTCGCCGTCGGCTGCGAGACGGAGATGCCCCGTTAGTTCGACGACCGGATCGTCGGTGAGGTCGGCGGTGATCTCCGGGTCCATGGTCAGCGCCACTCGTCCCTCGACGGTCTCATTGGGAAACGACGCGGTCGTATGGCCATCGGTGAGCGTCCAGTTTCCGACTGCCGTCTCGTTCGGGACGTCGAGGACGGCGTACTCCCCGACGTTGCCGTCGGTCGTCGGGTTCGGATACAGTTCGACGATCGCGGGGCCAGCAGGGCGCTCGGTGGGTGGCTGGCGGTTGTGGTCGGTATCGCTGGAGAGAGACGCGTCGGCTGGACACGCCGTCCCCTCGCGGGCGGACTCGTCGGACGGTGGGACGGTCTGGCTCTGTGGAGTCGGTGGTTCGTCGGGTCGCTCGTGGCCTGCGTCCGTCGCGCCCGGACCGACAACGATGCCGAGGAATACAGAGAGAAGGAGAACGGCGCCTAAAAGCGTCCGTCCGGCTGGCCAGAGACGCATTGCCCGATCTGGCCTCGTGATCGGACATAAACTCTCGGCGACGAGAATCGGCTGTCGGGGTCGGTACCGACGTCAGGCTGTCGGTTCGAGAGTGGCCTTTTTCGCTTCGGCCTGGACCAGTGCGGCTCGGTCGTCGGCGTGGTCGGCGACGGCTTCGAGGGCTTCGCGGGTACCGATCTGATTCAGTGCCCAGGCGGCACTCGCTCGGACGGTATCCTCCTCGTCGTCGTCGAGGACGTCTGCCAGGGGAGCGATCGCGCGTGTATCGCCGATTAACCCGAGTGCACGGGCCGCCGAACTTCTGACGATGGGCTCGTCGGAGACGAGTTGGTTTGCGATCGGCTGGACCGCATCAGTCGCGCCGACCTCTCCCAGCGCGCGCATCGCGGGCCGCTGGAGCGTCGGGTTCGAGTCGACGTAGTCGAGCAGGGCGTCGACGATCTCCTCGTCGGCTCGGCCGATCTTCCCGAGGATGCTCATCGCCTTGGTATCGCGGCGGTTGGCCCGCTGAAGCATCGGCTCGATCGCCTCCTCGGGCCCCATTCGCTCTAAGGCGTCGAGGCAGTGTTCTTCCATGAAGTCGGAGTCGAGGGAGTCGAGGGCGAGCAACACCATTTCGACGTTGCCGCGCTTCTCGTGGACCTTGAGTGCGTGCCACTCCGGCGGAAAGTCCTTGACGTGGTCGAGGACGTCGTAGTACTCCTCACGACGGAGCTGTTCACGAACCTGGAGGTCGTCCCAGGCCGTCGCGTCGTCGACCGCCGTCTGCAACGCGTCGGTCGTCTCGAGCAGCGCCGCGATCTCCGAATCGTCCTCGTCGGGGTCGAGTTCGGCCGCCTCGATTTCGGACTCGGCCGTCTCGAGTGTTGTGAGTAGGCGGTCGAGAAGCTCTGTGTCGTCAGTGACCGAAAGCGACGTGCCGAGAACCTCGTTGATATCGGCGAGGGCGACCTCCACGCCCTCGCGTAGCTCCGTCCGTCCCTCCTCGGTCCAGCGGGTGCTCTCGACATCGTCTTTTGCTCCGTTCAAGTCGTCGATTACGTCCTCGGCGTAGGGTCCACGCTGGTCCTCGACGCCAGACTCGATCTCGTCGACGGTCTCCTCAGCTGCCTCGATCGTCTCGTCGACGTCGTCGAGGGTCGCCTCGAGCGAGTCGCGCTCTTCTTCCAGTTCCTCGAGGGCGGCCGTCGGAATCGCGTCGTCATCCGATTCAGCCTCGGCGGTCTCATCTGACTCGTCGTCGGGCTCGGGCAGTTCGATCTCGTCGAACGAATCTCTGAGCGAGTCAAAATCGTCGCGAACGACGTCGACGTCCGCGGCGGCTGGCTCGAGGCGCTCCTCGACGCCGTCGAGATCAGCTTCTGTCTCGGCGGCGTCGAGGGCGTCTGCCGCCGGTTCGAGTGACGCTGCGAGAGGGGCGGCGTCCTCCCGGACGCCGTCGAGATCGGTCCGGATCTCGTCGAACCGTACCCGAATCTCGGCAACGTCGGGCACGGACTCGTCGTCGCTCACGGTCCCACCCGGCGGAGCGTCGCCGTCTTCCTGACGAGTTGCATACGTACTCGTCGTGTCAGGATCGCCCTAAGCGTTTCCATGCCCGTTGACCTACGCCTCGGCGGGCTCCTCGCCGTCCTCGGATCCACCCCCGACGATTATGCTGCCGGGGACGTCCTCGCGCCAGTAGAGCCACGGACTGAACACCAGGTACGCGATGCCGAGCGTCAGGAGCGCGTACGGGAAGGTGCGACCGGCCGCGTAGGGGATCAGGATCGCGAGCGCGTGGACGATCCCCATGATGGCCGCGTCGCGGACGAGCAGGTCGGGGTACCGGACCGGCGAGACCATCAGGTAACAGAAGGCGCCGGTGATCGCGAGTACGAGCCACGGTTCGGCAATCCCGGCCAGAATCGCCGCGCCAAGAATGGTGCCGGCGAGCGTCGTCTGGACACCCTGGGTGTAGTTTTCGGCCGTGTCGTAAGCCGTGTACAGCCCCAGGCGCGCGACCGCCATCGCGACGAACAGTCCACAGATACCGGCTACCAGCAACAACGCGGGAGTGACAGCGTCGAACCCGATCGCGAGGCCGTCGGTGACGACCACGAATGCGAGAACGGCGGGTGCGATGGCGAACGAGACGACGTCGGCAAGCGAGTCGAGGTAGGGGCCGGAGGGCGTTCCACCGTACCGCCTGGCGAGGATCCCGTCGACGCCGTCTGCGATGGCGGCGAGCAACACAAGTCGAGCAGCGAGACTGACGTCGACGAACGCGACGACGACGGCGACGAATCCCAGGACGGCGTTAGCAATCGTCACCGCGTCGGCGACCCCGAACCGGCCGACGAACCGCGGGAGCATTACTCCCGGTTTCTGCCGGCCGACACCTTACGTGTTTTCGTTTGCCCGCCGACAACAACCCGAACGTTCGTCGGGAAGAGAAACTGGAGGACCTAGACAAGAGACCACATCGACCGCGAGCCACCGTCACGTTCCCATCGTCGGTTTCGTCGATCGTACCAGATTGCCCTTATTCCTCCGGGCGCAAGGTCGAGTATGGAACGCCGACCTCTCGAACACGAAACCGACCAGTTGACGACTCGCCGAACAGTCCTCGCGGGGACAGCCGTGGCCGGCCTCGGTGTGGTGGCCGGCTGTATCGGCGGTGAGTCGGAAGCAGACGTCCCTTCCCCGATCACGATCGAATCGGGCCAACCCTGTGATAACTGTACGATGGAGATCGTCAACTACCCTGGACCAGTCGGACAGTCCTTCTACGACGATCCCGCTGCGGTTCTGTCGGGTGGAGGGGAAAACGGTGGTCACATGGACGATGAGATGGACGACGGAAATGGTGGCCACGACGGAATGGAGGACGAAGACAGCGATGGAGAAATGGACGATACAGGGGGTGACGACGAGGAAGACCGTCCAGCCCAGTTTTGCAGTTCGGTCTGTACGTACACATTCCTGTTCGACAACGAGGACGACCAGGAACCAGACGTCGTCTACCTAACGGACTACTCGACGGTCGAGTACACGGTCAGTGACGATGGTGACACCCCTGAGATCAGCAGCCACGTCCAGGCGGACGACTTCGAGCGCGCAAGCGAACTCACGCTGGTCGTCGATAGCGAGGTCGAGGGGGCGATGGGACGATCGATGATCGGATTCTCGGACCCGGATGACGCCGACGAGTTCCAGAGCGAACACGGTGGCGATCGCTACGAGCACGACGACGTCACTCGCGATCTCGTCATGTCGCTTATGTAATCGATCCGTTCGGACAGTGTTGAGTAACTGAATAGCGTCGATCTACCGTTTTACCGCCCACGTCGCGATGGCGAGCGATGCAATCATCCAGACTGCAAGCCCGAGAACGCTGGCCAGCGGCGAGGCCGTTCGAGGACCAGTTCCCGTCGCAGTGACGATAACGCTCTCGAAGACGAGGCCTCGATACGCGCTGAGCGGGCTCACTGCCAGTGCGTGGACTAGCGAGCCGTCACTGATGTAGCCAGCAGTGAGCCCGAAGACGAGTGCCAGGTCGAGACCGACCAGCAACAGGAGTAACGCGACGACCGAGAGCGCGAGCGCGCTTCGGGTTCCGCTGACCAGCGCCGAAACGGCGAGTGCGACGGCGAGGATCACCAGCGCGAACACCACGGTCAGGACGACGAACCGCGCAAACAGCAACGGTGAATCGGCGCCCATGTGTGAGGCGTAGCGCCCGAGCGGTTCCTCGCGGGCCGCAAACACCCACGCACCGGCGTAGAAGAGCGGGACGACCACGGCAACGATGAGGCCGATAGCCCGGCCCAGATAGACCCCGAAGACGAGTTCGCGAGCCGAGACGGGATACGTCCGGAGGACGTCGAGTTCGCCCCGTTGCTGATCACCGACAATCGCCCGGTAGCCAAACGCGATCGCGAGGATCGGGACGAGCAACTCCAGGGGCGTCTGGAGGTCGACGACGGTCGGTACGAATCCCGAGCTGACCCCGCCGACCCACGCAATCCCGATCACGACAGCAGCGAACGCCGCTGCGAGCACGAAAAACGTCCAGGTTCGGACGACGGTTCGAAGCTCGCGAGCGACGATTCGCAGCGTCCGTGACGTTGCTCCAGGTGCGGTGTTCGCCTCGTCCAATTCGCTCGCCTCCTGTGTGGACGCAGTCATGTACTCTCACCGTGGACCTGAACGGTGCGTAAGTCACCCGAAACCGATGCTTCGTAGACCTCACGCAACGAGTCGACACCCAGTTCTGCCCGGATCGATGCCGGCTCGCCGTGCTCGGCAACGGTACCGGCATCGAGCAAGAGCACCTCGTCGGCCAGTTGTTCGACGAGCGCAAGGTCGTGCGAACTCAACAGCACCGCCGTTCCGCTGGCAGCGAGGGCGTTGGCTACCTCGAATACGTGCATGCTCATCCCCGGATCGAGCCCGGATGCCGGTTCGTCGAGGATGACGACTGGTGGATCGCCGATCGTCGCCTGAGCGATCCCGACCAGACGCGTCATTCCTCCAGAGAGCGCCTCTACCTTCCGGTCAGCGGCGTCAGCGAGTCCAACCAGTTCGAGGCGGTCTCTTGCACTGCCGTGATCAGCCCCGACGAGTGAGGCGTAAAACTGGAGCGTCTCGAGAACGGTGAATCCGGGACGAAACGCGGGATGTTGCGGGAGATATCCGATCTCCCGAACTGTCTCGGGGCCGTGGTAGGTAATCGTCCCCTCAGTGGGCTCCTGAAGGCTCGCGAGTGCACGAAGCAACGTCGTTTTTCCCGTCCCGTTTGGCCCGATCAGTGCTGTTACCGTTCCGGCCGGAATAGAGACGGAGACGTCGTGTAAGATCTGGACATCGCCGTAGGCGAATCCGACGGCTGACGCCTCTATCAGGCTCGTCTCCTGGCTCGTTGCTGTCGTCATCGACGCGTTGGCACCCGTCGTAGTGGAGTCATCAGTCATAGCTGGTGTGGCGTTCGTCATGGTGGTGAGTCGCTCGCAGGTGTTCCGTCGCACGTCCACGCTGTTTCTTCCCAGTCGGTCCGCTCTAGCAACTCCGGAACGTTGGGCTCGCACGTCGGTGCTGTATCGACGATGCTTCCAGTTTGCATTCCGGAGACGGACTCTTCGAGCCCGGCCAGAGCGTCGAGAGCGGGCGCACGAGCGAGCGTAGCCGCGCCGTCAGTCGTGTGGAGTCGTCCGTCGACCGCGTCTGTCGGCGAGTACGATCGAGACGGCGGATCGCCGTCGACGATGCTGGTCGCACCCTGCCAGTAGTTCCCGTGTCCATCGTGGCTCCAGACGCGCAGGGGTCCAGCGCCAGCGGTCGCGTGCTCGTCGTTTCCAACGAAATCGTTTCCGACGACCCGATTGGTTGGGAGGAGCGCCCGGTCGTCGGCGCCGAGTTGATTCCCTGCAAGGAGGTTGTCTTCGTAGATCGAGCCGGTCGCATCCATCCGTAGTCCGACGTCGTTTGCCTCGAAGGTGTTCCCTGCGACGTAAGAGTTAGAACCACCGACGTTAGCAGCGACGTCCGAACTCGAAATTTCGTTTCCGACGACTGCGTTCCGTTCGGGTCCGGTCATGATGAACAGACCTGTGTTCATCACATCCGTGATCTGGTTGTCAGCGACCAGCGCACCGTCCGTGTGCATAAGATGGATACCGAGAATGCCCCCGCTGACTGTGTTGTCACGAACGACGATCCCTTCCGATCGATACGGATAGATCGAGTCTCGACCGTCGAAGAAGGTGCTCGATTCGATCACTCCTGGCGAGCGAAACGCCATCACACCGGCAAAGCCATCTTGCCAGTTCTCATTACCCTGGACCGTGACGTTTCGCACAACGGCGTCGGGACTGTCGCGAAGGATGATCCCATTCGACGGTGTTTCGACTGTGACGTCCTCGATCAACAGCCCGTCTGCGACGTGTGCGGAGACGGCGGCGTCCGCGCCCGTGTAGTACATCTGAAAGTCGTCGTCCCAGTCGTCGACGCTCTCTCCGGGGACCTCCTCAGCACCCTGTATCACTGGTCCAACGCCAGTTAGTTCGACGTTTTGGACCGCGACGTCGGGTTCGGTAATCGTCACGACGGACCCGTTTTCATCACCCTGAATTGTGGGCTCCCCCACCCCTTCGAGGGTGATCGGTCGGTCAATCTCGAGTGTCTCGTTGTACGTCCCGTCAGGGATGACGACGGTCGTATTTTCGGGTGCCTCGTCGATTCCTTCTTGGATCGTGTCGACCTCGTCGCCCACGACGGTCGACACCGGACGGTCGGCCCGTTCCGACGCCGACTCGACGAGCGTGTCGGCGTGCTGATGTTGCTCGTCGATCCGGTCGCGGACGACCGCCGCGTCGTTGGTTTCGAACGGTTCGTCAAGCGTCTCCTCCCAGGTTCGGATCTCGCCGCCATGGGCCGCAGCGAACGTCTCAGCGTCGTTGCGATCGGAGAACGGGACCACAGTTTCACCGGACGGCGTTCGAGCGTCACTGCCGACGACGAACCACGCGTCTGTCGCGTCGGTCCACCCGACTGCCTCGTCGGTCGTCGGATAGCCGTCCTCGTTTAGCGCAACCGACGTGTCGCTGTAGTCGGTAACGTACACCGCGAGGGTGTAGCCAAACCGCTGCTCGTGGCCGTCCTGGCGCTGTTCGTCGACGAACGTCTCGACGCCATAGTAGCCCACGACGTACTGATACTGTGAGTAAAACGCCTGCGTCCGGGGCAGCGAGACATCGTCGTCATCGCTAAGTTCCAGCTCGGATTCGAGAGTGAGACCAACGGAGACGGTTTCGTCGAACGGGACCGGCTCTGGCGCGCTCGCACCGGTATCGGCGACGAACAACGCACCACCGCCGAGCAGAACGGCAAGTGCTAAAATCCAGATAACGGCGTGTCGTGACACTCGAAACACAGTCCAACTAGCGGGCTCGAAAAAATATACGGTCTGGTTCAGCTGTCGAATGGCAGTCGACTCACTCACCCATGGGATGGATGGAGCTGCGTTGTTGGGACGCGGGCCAGACAGGGAGCGGACCGAACCGGTGAGAACGAGAATCCTTATGCGCGGCCGAGCGCAATCGCTGTCCAATGACGACGCTACAGTCGCCGGGACCGACGGTGGGAGTCGTCGGTGGCGGACAGCTCGGTCGGATGCTCGGGGAGGCGGCCGCGCCCCTGGGTGTCGAACTGATCGTTCTCGATCCGACGCCGGACTGCCCGGCTGCACCCGTTGCCCGCGATCAGATTGTCGCCGATTTCGACGACGCAGAGGGCATTCGCGAACTCGCGACGCGGTCGGATGTGCTCACCTTCGAGATCGAACTTGCCGACCAGGATTTACTCGAGCGCACGGGCGAGGAGACAGGGACGCCGGTCCACCCCCGCCCCGGCACGCTCCGAACGATCCACGATAAGCTCGTCCAGAAGTTAGAACTCAGCGACGCCGGTGTTCCGGTGCCGCCGTTCCGGGCTGTCGAGGACGCCGCCGACGTCCGGGCCGCGATCGACGAGTACGGCGCGCCGGTCATGCTAAAGGCCCGTACCGGTGGGTACGATGGCCGCGGGAACGTCCCGGTCGCGTCGAAAGCTGACGCCGAAGACGCCCTCGAAGCCGTGGCTGGCCCCGCAATGGTCGAGGCATTCGTCGACTTCGAACGCGAGATTTCGGTTATCGCTGCGAAGGGAGCTGACGAGATCGCCACCTTCCCAATCGGCGAGAACGTCCACGTAGACGAGATTCTCCGGGAGACGATCGTGCCCGCCGGGTCGGGCGAGTCGGTTTCAGAGCGCGCTCGCGAGGTCGCGAGCGACGTTCTCGAGGTGATGGGGGGTCGTGGAATCTACGGCATCGAACTCTTTGAATCGCCGGACGGCGAGGTACTGCTCAACGAGATCGCTCCTCGCCCACACAACTCGGGCCACTGGACGATCGAGGGCGCACAGACCTCGCAGTTCGAACAGCATATTCGGGCCGTCCTCGGGTGGCCACTGGGCTCGACCGAGCTCCGGTCGCCGACCGTCTCGACGAACCTACTGGCTGACGTCGAGGAGCCCCGCCAGGCCGCTCTCTCGAACGTCGACCGCATCCTCGAGGCGCCCGGCGCGAACCTCCACTGGTACGGCAAGCGCGAGGCCAGACCGCTGCGAAAGATGGGACACGTTACCCTCTCGGGTCGCGAGGGAGAGACGACCGACGACCTGCTCGAAACCGCACGCGATCTGCAGGACGCGGTCACCTTCGAGGAATAGCGGGCGTGAGTCGCTCTCGTGGATCGGCGTACGGGTAGTTGCTGCGACCGGGATCGATCGGAACCATACCGTTTCTTTGTCGCCCGGGAGCAACCCCGCGATATGACCGCGAACTCGGTTTCGGACCTGATCGATCGATTGCACGAGGAGGCCAGCCAGGATCGACCGGCGGCGGAGACGCCGGACGTCGGCATCGTGATGGGCAGCGACTCCGACCTTGAGACGATGATGACCGGCGGCCGACGGCGGGGCGCCTACGACGCGTTCGTCGAGGAGTTGGGGTTCGCTGAGCAAACTGACTTCGAGAACCCCCCCGAGGAGCGCTTTACCTTCGAGACGTACGTCACCTCCGCCCACCGGACGCCGGAGCTGATGACAGCTTACGCCGAGACTGCCGAGGATCGCGGGATCGATGTGATCATCGCGGGCGCGGGCGGGAAATCCGCCGACCTGCCGAACATGACGGCCTCCATCGCGTATCCGCTGCCGACCATCGGTGTCCCTGTCCAGGAGAAGTCTGTCGACTCCGTGATCGGGATGCCGACGGGAGCGCCCCTGGTCGCCGTCGACGCCGGCAAATCGTTCAACGCCGCCCTCTCTGCCGCACAGATTCTCGCCCGTCAGCACGAGACGGTTCGCGACCGGCTGGTCGCCTACCACGAGTCGCTTCGAGAAGACGTTGGGCGAGTTTCACGAGAGCTTCACGACGGTGGCATCTCGTCCTACCGATCGGAGTGAATCGGATCGGTGTGTTGGAGCGTCTGCAAACAACACCATTGATCATCTGCAAAAACAGCGCCGATAGCGTCGTGGTCTGGTGAATTCAGCAGGGGTGTCAAGAATCAACCCTTATATGGGTGCGGTTTTAAGCTTCGAACGGTACGGAGATGAACGAATGGATCGCAGTCGGGGCGCTTGCGCTCGTGGGAGTGCTGATTCCGGTCGGCATGATGGTGGTGTCGTACCTCTTGCGACCGAGCGTGCCCGAAACGAGCAAACGCGCCACCTACGAGAGCGGTGAAGTTCCGACAGGTGGGACGCGCATCCGGTTCAATATACAGTACTACATGGTCGCGCTTCTGTTTCTCGTCTTCGACATCGAGACCGTGTTGCTGTTTCCCTGGGTGCTCGTCTACCTGGACGCGATCGAACACCCCGACATCGCGATGATCGAGATTCTCGGTCCGATGTTGGTGTTCGTCGCCATCCTGATGGTCGGACTCGCGTGGGCGTGGCGCACCGGTGCCGTCCAGTGGGCGCGAAGTCCGCTGCAGGTCGACCGCGAGACAGAGACTGATCGACCATGAGTAACCAACCACGCCAGGACATCTACGAGAGCACCGCACCGCAGACCGACACGCGCGACGCGCGGATGGGGGCCGGCCCCGACGATCGGTTCAACTCGAAGCTCAGAGAGGCCTTTGGCGCTTCGCCGTTCATCCTCACGAAGTTCGACCAGTTCATGAACTGGGTTCGGGGAAACTCGATGTTCATGCTGCAGTTCGGGATCGCCTGTTGCAGCATCGAAATGATCCACACGTACGCGATCAAACACGACTTGGACCGGTTTGGCGCCGGCGTTCCACGCGCCTCGCCGCGCCAGGCCGACGTCATGATTGTCCCCGGGACGATCGTTTCGAAGTTCGGGCCGCGCATGAAGCGCGTCTACGACCAGATGCCCGAGCCCAAGTTCGTCGTCGGCATGGGCTCGTGTACGATCTCCGGTGGCCCCTTCCAGGAGGGATACAACGTTGTGAAGGGCGCCGAGGAGATCATCCCGGTGGATATTCACGTTCCAGGCTGTCCGCCCCGACCCGAGGCGCTGGTGTACGGCGTTCTCAAACTCCAAGAGCGGATCAAGAACGGTGAGTCCTCACCGGTCGTCGTCAAACCCTACGAGTTAGAGCGCTTTGGCGACCTACCGAAAGACGAACTCGTCCAGAAGCTCGCAAAAGAGATCGACGAGGACGACCTCGTCATGCGGTATAACTGGGCTGATTCGCCATGAGCACGGGACTGACGCGACCGGCCGCGGCCGACGCCGGCGAGACTGACGAGGAGGACCTTGAGGCGCTGCTTGGCGACCGGGCGATCGGTCGCGACGACCACCTGAACGCGCCCGGGTTCGTCATCAATCCCGACGACGTCCAGGCCGTCCTCTCCGATCTGCGCGAGGAGGCCGGCTTCGACCACCTCTCGTGTCTCACCGCCCAGCAGTACGAAGACCGGTACGAGTCGATCTACCACCTGAAGAAGTACGCCGATCCGACCCAGGAGGTCTCGATCGTCGTGCCGACATCGGTCGACGACCCGACCAGCCAGTCTGCAGAACCGGTCTTCCGAACCGCCGACTGGCACGAGCGCGAGGCGTTCGACCTCGTCGGCATCGACTACGAGGGCCACCCCGACCCTCGCCGGATCCTGCTGCCCGAGACCTGGCAGGGACACCCGCTTTCACTCGAGTACAACCAGACGAAGCCACAGGTCGTCACGCTCGCAGAGCACGCCAATCCGATCCAGCCCGACCACCGAGACGCAGCGTCAGACACGATGTTCTTGAACGTCGGCCCACACCACCCTGCGACTCACGGCGTTCTCCACATCAAGGCGGTGCTGGACGGCGAGACGGTCCTCGACGTCGATCCGGACGTCGGCTACCTCCACCGCTGCGAGGAACAGATGTGCCAGCAGGGGACCTACCGACACCAGATCATGCCCTACCCCGACCGCTGGGACTACGTTTCGGCGGGGCTGCTAAACGAGTGGGCCTACGCCCGCGCGGCGGAGGATCTGGCTGACATCGAGGTACCCGAGTACGCCCAGATCATCCGGACGATGGGTGCCGAGCTCTGTCGGATGGCCTCGCACTTCTTGGCGCTTGGCACCTTCGCGCTCGACGTCTACGGCGACTTCACTGCGATCTTCCAGTACGCCTTCCGCGACCGCGAGGTCGTCCAGGACATCCTGGAAGATCTGACGGGTCAGCGGCTGATGTTCAACTACTTCCGGCTGGGCGGGCTCGCCTGGGACCTGCCCGAACCTCGCGAGGAATTCTTCGCGAAATCCCGGGATTTCCTCGCGGAGCTCCCGGCCAAACTCGACGAGTACGAGTCGCTGTTGACCACCAACGAAATCTTCCAGATCCGCTGTGTCGACACCGGAATTATCGAACCCGAAGTCGCAAAGCAGTACGGCTGTACCGGGCCGGTCGCACGAGGTTCGGGTGTTGACTACGACCTTCGCCGGGACGATCCCTACGGCTACTACCCCGAACTCGACTGGGACGTCGTCACCGAAGACGGGATGGACAACTACTCGCGCGTGCTCGTCCGGATGCAAGAAGTCGAGGAGTCCGCAAAGATCGTCGAGCAGTGTCTCGACCTCCTCGAAGAGTGGCCCGAAGACGACCGCGAGATCCAGTCGAACGTTCCACGCACCCTCAAACCGGACGCCGGCACGGAGACCTACCGCGCCGTCGAGGGCGCGAAGGGTGAGCTGGGTATCTACATTCGATCGGACGGCACCGACAAACCCGCCCGGTTCAAGATCCGCAGCCCCTGTTTCCACAACCTCTCGGCGTTAGAACAGATGGTCGAAGGCGAGTACATCCCCGACCTGATCGCCTCGCTCGGTAGCTTGGACATCGTTCTCGGAGAGGTGGATCGATGAGCACGGTACCACCGACACTCCTGCAGAACGCGGACCCGACCATGCTGCCAGAGCGGATCAGCGATCTGACTCCCCTCGGCGAGTTCGGAGTCGCCGGTGAGCTGATCGCGGCGTTTCTGGCTGCGTTTCTGATCGGGAGTCTGATGCTCACGATGACCGCACTCGCGGGCCCGTGGGCCAAGCGAAAGATCACGGCCGCGTTTACAGACCGAATCGCGGTCAACCAGATCGGACCTGGCGGGATCGGAATCATCATCGTTGATGCCGTCCGGATGCTCTCGAAAGAAAATATCATCCCGGAAGGTGCCGACCGCCCGGCTTACGACCTCGCACCCGTAGTCGTCGTCTCCTCGGCGCTGCTTGGCTTCGCCGTGATCCCGATGGGAAGCGGCGTTCAGTTGGCCGATCCCGAGGTCGGACTCGCGTTCGTCTTCGCGGTCGCCGGCATCGCCTCCGTCGGCCTCGTGATGGCCGGCTACGCCTCCGACAACAAGTATTCCATGCTCGGCGGGCTCCGGGCGGTTGCACAGAACATCGCCTACGAGATTCCGCTCGTCGTCACGGGGATGTCGGTCGTGTTGTTCGCCGGCTCGCTCCAGATGAGCGAGATCGTCGACGCACAGACGGCGACGCTGGCGACCGTTCCGGGCCTCGAGTGGTCGATTCCGGCCTGGTACGCGCTGTTAAATCCCTTCGCGTTTGTCCTCTTTCTGGTGGCGAACTTCGCCGAAGTTGGCCGGAATCCTTTCGACACGCCTGAGGCGCCGACAGAGATCGTCGCGGGCTACCAGACCGAGTACTCCTCGGTCTACTTCGTGTTGATCTATCTCGGGGAGTTCATCCACATCTTCCTCGGAGGGGCGATCATCGCGACGATTTTCCTCGGCGGACCGGCCGGACCGGTGTTGCCGGGCATCGTCTGGTTCCTCATCAAGATCTGGGCGGTGTTCTTGCTCACCCAGTGGCTCCGCTCGGCGGTGCCTCGGGTTCGAATCGACCAACTGATCGAGATCGGCTGGAAAGGACTGCTCGTCCTTTCCTTTGCCAATCTCGTCGTAACCGCAGTACTCGTGGGGCTATTCGCATGATCGGGTTACTCAAATCGATGGCGACGACGATGCGACACGCACTGGACGGCTCGACGTTCACCGTCGAGTATCCCGAAACAGCACCGGACATCTCCCCTCGGTTCCGGGGTGTCCACAAGTTCAGCCAGGAACGGTGCATCTGGTGTCGACAGTGTGAGAACGTCTGTCCGAACGACACCATCCAGATCGTGATGGACGACAAGCGAAACGGGGAGCAGTACAACCTCCATATCGGGCAGTGTATCTACTGCCGGCTCTGTGAGGAGGTCTGTCCCGTCGACGCGATCTTGCTCACGCAGAACTTCGAGTTCACGGGAGACACCAAACACGACCTGGTGTACAACAAAGAGCAGTTGAAAGCAGTGCCGTGGTACAAGGACATCGACCCGCTCGAATCGCGCGAGCCCGACCGGGGCGCGTGGATCGGCGACGGTGAGGGGGAGGTCGACTATCAATGATGGACGCGATCGCGTTCGGTCTATTCGCGTTCCTGACCCTCGCCAGCGCACTCGGCGTCGTCCTCTTTCGTGACCCATGGCACTCGGCGCTCATGCTCGGCCTCGCTCTCTTGAGCGTCGCCGTCCACTACATCATGCTCGCGGCGGAGTTCATCGCGATGATGCAGGTGCTCGTCTACGTCGGCGGCGTCCTCATCCTGATCACGTTCGCGGTCATGCTGACCCAACGTGACGAGGATCCCGCGGCTGGGGAGGTGAGTCAGTCGTGACCACTCGCCCGCAACTCCGACTGGGTCGACACCTGCTTCCTGGCGTCCTGGCGATCGCGCTGTTTGGCGTGATGGCACTGGCCGTCCTGAACACCGAGTTCGGTGAGATCGCTGGCTATCCC
This sequence comes from Halobacteria archaeon AArc-dxtr1, assembly GCA_025517425.1. Classification (NCBI taxonomy): domain Archaea; kingdom Methanobacteriati; phylum Methanobacteriota; class Halobacteria; species Halobacteria archaeon AArc-dxtr1. Next base: position 630,826 of record JAOPJY010000001.1, read on the forward strand.
GACGTCGGGATCACGTCGGCGCTTGGCTACGCCATGTTTGACCTGGGACCGCTGCAAGCAGAACAGGGCGTGCCCGGAACCGAGCCGTTCCTCGTCGCATTCTTGCTGGTCGCCGTCCTCTTAGACGCGGCGCTGGACGCTGCACTCGTCCTCGCAAAGCGCGAGGACGGCGGAGAAGCGGTCTCGCCACTCTCCCTCCGGTTTGACGAGCCGACAGACGGTGTGGCGGCAACCGACGGCGGCCAGTCCACCGCCAACACGAGCGCCGGGACGGCGGACACCGGGCCAGCAGACGACACGAGGGCGACAGGAGGTGACCACAAATGACCGTCGCCATCGAGTACTACGTCTTGCTGTCGCTCGCGCTGTTCTGTATCGGCCTCTTTGGCATCTTAACGCGGCGCAACGCGTTGATGTTCCTGATGTCGGTCGAACTGATGGTCAACGCGGCTGCGATCAACCTGGTCGCATTTTCGCTGTACCACGGCGACCTTACGGGCCAGCTGTTCACGCTGTTCGTCCTGGCGGTAGCTGCCGCGGAGGTCGCCGTCGGACTCGGCATCATCCTGGTGTTGTATCGTAACTTCCGTGACGTCGACGTCACGGTCCCGACGACGATGAGGTGGTAACTGATGGAAGGTCTGTTTACATACGCACCGGCGATCGCACTGCTTCCGCTCGCGGCGTTCGTGCTCGTGCTCGCGGTCGGAAACTACCTGCCGAAACGGGGTGCCCTCGTCGGGATCGCCGCGACGGCCGGCTCCCTGGTGCTCTCGCTGGCGATGCTCGCGGCGGTCGCTGCCGGCGAGACGTTCCACGAGACCTACTTCGAGTGGGCCGTCGGCGACGGCGTCGGCGAGGCTGCGGGCAGCGAGATTGCCTTCACCTTCGGCATCTTGATCGATCCGCTCTCGGCGCTGATGCTCGTGATCGTCTCGCTCGTCGCAGTGCTCGTCCACGTCTTCAGCCTCGGCTACATGAACGCCGAGGGTGAGAGAGGGTTGGCGCGGTACTACGCCGAACTCGGGCTCTTTACGTTCAGCATGCTCGCGTTCGTCTTCGCGGACAACCTGCTGATGGCCTTCATCTTCTTCGAGCTGGTTGGCCTCTGTTCGTACCTGCTGATCGGTTTCTGGTTCCGCACCAAGAGCGCGCCCTCGGCCGCGAAGAAGGCGTTTCTGGTCACCCGATTCGGGGACTACTTCTTCCTGATCGGCGTCGTGGCGATCGCCGCGACCTTCGGTACCCTCCAGTTCGCCGGCGACGAGTCGTTCGTCACCGCAGCCGAGGCCGCAATCGCCGACAGCGATCAGCTGTTCGGATTTGGCGCCCAGACCTGGGTGACGCTGACCGGGCTGGCGGTGCTCGGCGGCGTGCTTGGCAAATCTGCACAGTTCCCGCTACACACCTGGCTGCCCGACGCCATGGAAGGGCCGACGACGGTCTCGGCGCTCATCCACGCGGCGACGATGGTCGCCGCCGGCGTCTACCTCGTCGCGCGGATGTTCGGCTACTACGCCCTCTCGCCGACCGCGCTTGGCATCATCGCCTTCGTCGGCGGCTTTACCGCCCTGTTCGCGGCGACGATGGGCGTCGTCAAAGACGACATCAAGCAGGTGCTCGCCTATTCGACGATCAGTCAGTACGGATACATGATGCTCGGCCTCGGCGTCGGCGGCTACGTCGCCGGGGTCTTCCACCTCATGAACCACGCCTTCTTCAAGGCGCTGCTGTTCCTGGGCGCGGGAGCCGTCATCGTCCTCATGCACCACGAACAGGATATGTGGAAGATGGGGGGTCTGAAGGAGAAAGCACCCGTCACCTATTACACGTTCCTCGCGGGGGCGCTCGCACTCGCGGGCATCGTCCCGTTCTCGGGCTTCTGGTCGAAAGACGAAATCCTGTACGACGCGCTGATCGTGGGGCTCAACGAGCCGGTCATCATGGCCGCGTACGCGATGGGACTACTCGCGGTCTTTTTCACCGGCTTCTACACGTTCCGGATGGTCTTCCTGACCTTCCACGGCAAGCCTCGGACCGAGGCAGCCAAGAACCCCCACTCGCTGGGCTGGTCGATCAAGGCCCCGCTCGTGACCCTCGGCGTGCTTGCGCTCGTTGCGGGTGTCGCCAACCTCGCACCCGTCGCCAAACTGGCGAACCTGGATATCACGTTCTTGGAGTACTGGCTCGACGGCGAGTACGGTGCAATCGAGGGGCTGACCTACGGCGCCTACACGGAACTGTTGGGCTACGAGACGAGCTACATCGGCGGCGAACAGCTCACGGTCCTGATCGCGGCCGGGCTCTCGCTCGCGCTTGCGTTCTCGGGTGCCGGACTCGCCTGGAAGCTCTACAACGTTCCCGAGCCCGAACGTCACACCGAGCGTCTGGGTGGTGCCTCCGACCTGCTCCGGAGCAACTACTACCAAGACGAGGTGCAGGTCTGGCTCGCCCGAAGCGTGACGGTTCCAGTCGCCCGGGCAGCCGACCGGTTCGACCAGACGGTCGTCGACGGCGTCGTTAACGGCGTCTCGACGGCGAGTCTCCGGGGTAGCCGCTCGATCTCGCGGCTCCAGACTGGACTCGTAACCAACTACGCGGCGCTGCTAATCGCCGGCTTCCTCGCACTTCTCGTGGTCGTCGGCCTGTACGGAGGGTGGTTCTAATGCTGATCGAGTTACTGATCGGAGTTGCACTGCTCGGCGCGCTGGTAACGTTCCTCGCGCCGAACCGGATCGCCGGTAAGCTGGCGTTTGCGATCAGCCTCGTCCCGGCTGCGATCAGCCTGTGGATGGTGTCGGCGTTCGACGGCAGCGGAAACGCCTTGCTCGACGGTGGCGAACTCGCCTTCGAGACCCAGTTGCCCTGGATCGCCGTCGGCGACTACTCGATCTCGTGGTTCGTCGGGTTAGACGGCATTAGCCTGCCGCTGGTCGTCCTCACGACGATCCTCACGACGCTGGCGATCGTCAGCTCCTGGACGCCGATCGACGAGCGTGAGTCGCAGTTCTACGGGCTCGTGCTGTTCATCGAGGCGAACCTGATCGGCGTCTTCGCGGCGCTCGATTTCTTCCTCTGGTTCGTCTTCTGGGAGGCCGTTCTCATCCCGATGTACCTACTGATCGGGATCTGGGGCGGCCCCCGACGGAAGTACGCCGCGATCAAGTTCTTCGTCTACACGAACGTGGCCTCGCTCGTGATGTTCGGTGCGTTCATCGCGCTGGTGCTCGGACTGGGCGACTCGGTTACGAGCTTCGCGATGCCCGAGATCGCTCAGGCGATGCTCGCAGACGGCATCCAGGCGGAGGTGCTGGGGCTTGGCGGGACGACGCTCGCCTCAATCATCTTCGTCGCGCTCTTCCTGGGCTTCGCGGTGAAGGTTCCGGTCGTCCCCTTCCACACCTGGCTGCCCGACGCCCACGTCGAGGCGCCGACGCCGGCCTCTGTGTTGCTCGCCGGCGTCCTGCTGAAGATGGGGACCTACGCCCTGTTGCGGTTCAACTTCACGATGTTCCCCGACGAGATCATCACCACCTTCGCCCCGGCGATCGCCGCGATTGCCGTCATCAGCGTCATCTACGGCGCGATGCTCGCACTCGCCCAGACCGACTTAAAACGGATCGTCGCCTACTCGTCGGTCTCCTCGATGGGGTACGTCATCCTCGGCCTGATCGCGCTGACCCAGTTCGGCGTCGGCGGGGCGACGTTCCAGATGGTCAGTCACGGCCTCATTTCGGGGCTGCTGTTCATGGCCGTCGGCGTCATCTACAACGCCACGCACACCCGGATGGTGACGGACATGTCCGGGATGGCAGACCGAATGCCGATCGCAGCCGGGATCCTGATCGCTGGCGCGTTCGCCTACATGGGCCTGCCGCTGATGAGTGGCTTCTTCGCCGAGTTCACGATCTTCTTTGGGGCCTTCGGCTCCGAGATGATCGCGTACGCACCGGTCGTGACGGCGCTTGCGATGTTCGGCATCGTGATCGTCGCGGGCTACCTGCTGTTTGCGCTCCAGCGTACCGTCTTCGGCCCGTACGAACTCGAAACCGACTACGACGTGGGACGCGCGCCGATACACGACATCGCCCCGATGGCCGTCCTGCTCGGGTTGATCATCGTCCTCGGCGTCGCTCCCGAGTTGCTCTTCGACATGATAACCGACGCAGTCGACCCGATCATCGACGGAGGTGACGTCTAATGCTACCGATCGAACTCCCCGAGTGGGCCGCGATGGCGCCCGTTCTCATCCTGCTGGCGACGGCGCTCGCGCTGTTCGTCATCGATAGCGTTCGCCCCCACCGAACCGACCGGGGGCTGCTGGCCGGACTGACCGCGGCCGGTTCGCTAGCCGCGCTCGCAGTCACCGTCTGGTACCTGCTCGCGGGCGTCGGTACGTCGCCGGTCGCCGGCGGCACCGGCCCGATCGAGCTCTTTGCCGGTCAGCTCGTCGTCGACCAGTTTGCCCTCTTTTTCCTCGCGATCGTCACGATCGTGACGGCACTGGTCGCGATCGCAAGCTACGACTACATGGCTGGCCACGCCTACCAGGCCGAGTACTACTCGCTTCTCGTGCTCGCGGCGACCGGGATGGCGACGATGGCCACCGCGAACAGCCTGGTGACGATCTTCATCGCCCTCGAACTCGCGAGCCTCCCCTCCTACGCGCTCGTCTCGATTCTCAAGGACAACCGTGGAAGCGTCGAAGGCGGACTCAAGTACTTCCTGATCGGTGCGCTCTCCTCGGCGATCTTCGTCTACGGCATCAGCCTCGTCTACGGAGCGACTGGCTCGCTCCAGCTCGATGCGATCGCCGCCGGCATCGACGGCGACTACGGTCCCCTCCTGGGACTCGGTATCCTGATGCTGATCGGTGGCTTCGCGTTCAAGACCGCGAGCGTTCCGTTCCACTTCTGGGCGCCGGATGCCTACGAGGGCGCGCCCGCACCGATTAGCGCGTTCCTCTCGTCAGCCTCGAAGGCTGCCGGCTTCGTGATCGCCTTCCGTGTCTTCACGACGGCGTTCCCACTCGAGGGCACCACGGCGGCGATCGGCGTCGACTGGACGTTCGCGTTCGTCGTGCTCGCGATCGTGACGATGACCGTCGGCAACTTCGCCGCGGCGGTCCAGGACAACGTCAAGCGAATGCTGGCGTACTCCTCCGTGGGCCACGCCGGCTACGCACTGATCGGGCTGGCCGGACTCGGTGCCGGCGTCGACGAGCTCGTCCTCGGGGCCGCAATGTTGCACCTGCTCGTCTACGGCTTCATGAACACCGGCGCGTTCCTGTTCATTGCCTTAGCCGAACACTGGGGCGTCGGACGAACGTTTGCCGACTACAACGGACTCGCCAAACAGGCGCCGGTCGCCTGCGCGGCGATGGCCGTCTTCATGTTCAGCTTGGCGGGCATCCCGCCGTTTGGTGGCTTCTTCAGCAAGTATATCCTGTTCTGGGGCGCCATCGACGCCGGCTTGCTCGTCGTGGCCGCCGCGCTCGTCATCAACAGCGCACTGTCGCTGTACTACTACTCGCGGCTGGTCAAGGCGCTGTTCATCGAAGAACCGATCGCCGAGCGAGAGTCGCTCAGTCAGCCGGTCGGCCTCTACGCGGCGATCGCGCTCGCGGCCGTCGTGACGATCCTGCTGCTTCCCGGCTTTGGGCTGGTTGCAGACGTCGCGATCGACGCCGCTGCGCTCGTCGTCTGATCCCCACGCTTTTACCCTCCGAGGAGGTATCCGAGGTATGGTTTTCCGGCTCGTGCTTGGCTGTGGCACCGTCGGCCAGCGGATCGTCGAGCGGTTGTCCGACCGGGATGGACGGCTCCTGGTCGTCGCCGAGGACGAGAGCGTCGTCGAGACGCTGCGCGACGAGAGCATCCCGGCGCGCTACGGGCGGCCAACAGAGCCCGCGACGATCGAGACGTTCGATCCGCCGGACGTCGTCCTGGTCGCCGGAGACCGGACGGATCACAACCGGCGTGCACTCGAACACGCTCGCGAGCGGTTTCCCGAGGCAGCGATCGTCGCCTACCTCGGCGGGAACGCGACGCCAGCCGATCGAGACGCGTTCGGCTCCCTCGCAGATCGCGTCGTCTCGCCAGACGGCTCGCTCGCCGCCGAGGTCGTCGACCGGGTTGCGAGTCCCGCCGCCGAGAGCGCAATCGAACTGCGCGACCGGCTCGCTCGTCTCGACGGTCGCCTCGCCGTCGTCACCCACGACAATCCCGATCCGGACGCGATCGCGAGCGCGGTGGCGCTGGTCAGTCTGGCCGAATCGGTCGGCGTTTCGGCCGAGGCCTGTTACTTCGGCGAGATCTCTCACCAGGAAAATCGGGCGATGGTCAACGTCCTCGACCTCGACCTTCGGTCGCTCGCCCCCACTGATTCGCTCGGGGACTACGACGCGTTCGCGCTGGTCGATCACTCTCGGCCGGGAGTCAACGACCAGCTTCCCGCAGAGATCCACATCGACATTGTCATCGATCATCATCCACCTCGCGGACCGGTTCCCGGCGCGTTCGTCGATCTGCGCGATTCGGTCGGCGCGACGAGTACGATCCTGACAGAGTACCACGACCGGTTCGGCGTCCCCTTCGACCGCCAGACGGCGACGGCGCTTCTCTACGGCATCCGCGTCGATACCAACGACTTCATGCGCGAAGTGTCTGCGGCGGACTTCCACGCTGCGGCGACGCTGTGGCCCCACGTCGACCCGGGGACGTTAGAGCGCATCGAGCAGCCGACGATCGAAGGGGAGACACTAGAAACCATCGCCCGAGCGATCAAGAACCGCGAACAGCGGGGTCCGGTCGCCGTCGCGAGCGTTGGACGACTCCCGAATCGGGACGCACTCCCCCAGGCTGCAGATCAGCTCCTGGCGATGGAGGCGGTCGAGACGACGCTCGTGTTCGGCTTCGACGGCGAGATGGTGTACGTCTCCGCGCGGTCACACGCGAGCGACGTCGACTTAGGCGAAACACTCCGGGACGCATTCGACCCGATTGGGAGTGCCGGCGGACACGCCGACATGGCCGGCGCACAGCTCGAACTGGGAATTCTTGCGAGCGTCGACGACGACGCCGAAGTCGCCTCGATCTTCACCGTCGTCGAGGAAGTCATCACGGACCGGTTCTTCGAGGCCCTGCGAACCCAGCCGGGGACACCGGTCGGCGCCTACGATCGCACCAGCGCGTGGTTGTTCGAGCCGGAGGTCGCCGGCGAGCGGTGAGGAGGGGGAGGCTTTTTCGCATCCCGCGCGTGTGTTCGGATATGGACGTCGCGTCGGAAGGCACAGCCACAGTTGCGGAGTACATGACGGCAGACGTCGTCACGGTCTCTCCCAGTGCCACTGTCGGCACGGTCGCCGAAAAAATCGCCCAAAGCGACGAGCACAGCGGGTTTCCAGTCTGTGACGGTCGGCGCGTCGAGGGATTCGTCAGCGCCCGCGACCTGCTGCTGGCTGGCGACGACGAGACGATCGGTCGGGTTATGACCGAAGATCTGCTGGTTGCCCACCCTGAGATGCGAGTGAACGACGCCGCTCGTGTGATCCTCCGGTCAGGGATTCAGAAGCTCCCCGTCGTCGACGATTCCGGACTGCTCGTGGGAATCATCTCGAACGCCGACGTCATCCGGAGCCAGATCGAGCGTGCCACGCCCGAGAAGGTGGGAAAGCTGATCCGGACGCTCGAGTCGATCCACGGCGTCGAACTCTCCGAGGAACGCCGGACAGTGCCGCTGGCGGCGCTGACGCCGACACAGGGGCGCGTCTACGCAGACGAGTTAGAGGGGCGACGGTACGAACTCGAGCACGGGCTGGCCGAACCACTGGTCGTTATCGACAACGGGGGGACGCTCTATCTGGCCGACGGCCACCACCGCGCGCTTGCAGCCGACCGCCTCAGCATCGACGGTATGGACGCCTACGTCATCGTCATCGACGAGCCAGTCGATCTTGGGATGGCCAAGACAGCGACGAAAGACGGGCTAGCAGACATCAGTGACGTCGAAATCGTCGACTACGCACGTCACCCGCTGGTAGAGACGACCGAACGTCTCCAGCCCAGCGAGGAGTCTGGCTGACACGCAGAACGCTTTTCTTCGGGCCGACGAACCGTTCAGTATGGCACTCGACATCCTCGCCGTCATCCTCGGCGTGGTAGGGACGCCCGCACTCTTTGGCGCGGTCTACTGGGACGCAGGACGAACTGACGTATCGCGACCGTTGCTCTGGGCTAGTGTCGCCGCCGTCCCGCTTGCGGTCGGTGTCGCGATGCATCTGTTCGCGACCGTCCCGACTACTGGCGTCATCATGACCGCGAACACGGGGCTGGTACTCTACGGCTTCGAGCGTGAGCTGTCACTCGGGGACGAAGAGCCGGCCGAACCCGGCGAGTTGCCCCACAAGTGACCGCGCTCACGATCGGAGCCGCAGATCTTCTCTCGTCGCCCGGATGAGGAGGTGTAACGGCGGGAGCCACCCCTCATCTTGGACCCGTCATCGCCGGTCTATCCGCCGCCATTTTCACCCGGAACTGACTCAATCTCCGTGCGGAAAAGCACCCCACGACGCGGCGTGAGGGGAACGTTTATTCCACTCATGAACGATGATGTTGGTAGACATGGGAGACGACGACACAGACGTACAACTCGAGGCACGGCTCGCCGAACAGGAATCGTTCGAACCGCCGGCGTCGTTCGTCGAGCAAGCCAACGTCGCCGACGCGGAGATCCGCGAGGAGTTCGACGAGAACTGGCCCGACTGCTGGGAGCGGGCGGCCGATCTGCTCACCTGGGACACGGAGTACGACACTGTACTCGAAGACGACGACGCGCCGTTCTACCGGTGGTTCACGGGTGGCGAACTCAACGCCTCGGCGAACTGCCTTGACCGCCACGTCGAAAACGGCGCGAAAAACCGGGCAGCGATCAAGTGGGAGGGCGAACCCGGCGAGACACGCACCTACACCTACGGCGATCTGTTAAACGAAGTCGAGGCCTTCGCGGCGGCGCTGCGGGACCTGGGCGTCGAGGAAGACGACGTGGTGACGCTGTATCTCCCGATGATCCCCGAGCTGCCGATCGCGATGCTGGCCTGCGCCCGCATCGGCGCACCCCACTCCGTGGTCTTCGCCGGCTTCTCGGCGGACGCACTCGCGACGCGAATGAACGCCGCCGACAGCGACGTGGTAGTGACGTGTGACGGCTACTATCGCCGCGGGGACGCCCTGAACCACAAGGAGAAGGCAGATGAGGGACTGCGAAGCGTCGAGGGTGACGTGACGAGCGTCGTCGTCGACCGCCTGGGCGACGAACTGAATCACTTCCTCGGTGCAAACGCCTACGACTACGACGAACTCGTCGACAAACACGAGGGAGCCTCCGTCGAGCCGGTCAGCCGCGACGCCGAGGACATGCTGTTCCTGATGTACACCTCGGGGACAACGGGCAAGCCAAAGGGCGTCAAACACACCACGGGCGGCTACCTCTCCTACGCCGCCTGGACGAGCCACGCAGTACTCGACATCGAACCCGAGGACACCTACTGGTGTGCAGCAGACATCGGCTGGATCACGGGCCACTCCTACATCGTCTACGGCCCGCTCGCACTCGGGACGACGACGATGATGTACGAGGGAACGCCGGACTACCCCGAACGCGACCGACTCTGGGAACTCATCGAGAAGAATCGGGTCGACATCTTCTATACGGCGCCGACGGCGATCCGGGCATTCATGAAGTGGGGGACGGAGTACCCCGAGTCCCGCGAGCTCTCGAGCCTGCGCCTGCTCGGCACGGTCGGCGAGCCGATCAATCCCCGCGCCTGGAAGTGGTACTACAAGCACATTGGCGGCGAGGAGTGCCCGATCGTCGACACCTGGTGGCAGACCGAGACCGGCGGGATGATGGTGACGACCCTGCCCGGAGTCGACACGATGAAACCCGGCTCTGCGGGGCCGGCGCTGCCGGGAATCGACGCACAGGTCGTCGACATCGAAGGTGAGCCAGTCGAGGCCGGAAACGCGGGCTATCTCACCGTCAACCAGCCCTGGCCGGGAATGCTCCGGACGCTCTATCAGAACGACGACCGGTTCATCCAGGAGTACTGGGCCGAATACTCCGACGAGGAAGCCGACGAGTGGGTCTACTTCCCCGAAGACGGCGCGAAGGTGGACGACGACGGCTTCATCACCGTCCTGGGTCGGGTCGACGACGTGCTCAACGTCTCGGGCCACCGGCTGGGAACGATGGAGATCGAGAGCGCCATCGTCGGCGTGCCCGGCGTCGCCGAGGCCGCCGTCGTCGGCGGTTCCCATGAGGTCAAAGGCGAGGCGGTCTACGCCTACGTCATCTTAGAGGACGGTCAGGAAGGCGACGAGGGGATGCGCGAGGAAATTATCGGCGGCGTCGAGGACGCGATCGGTCCGATCGCCCGCCCCGAGGAGGTAATCTTCACCCCGGAGCTCCCCAAAACGCGCTCCGGGAAGATCATGCGCCGGCTCCTCGAGGACATCGCGAGCGGCGAGGAACTGGGTAACACTTCGACATTGCGGAATCCGGAGATCGTGGAGGATATCGCTAACCAAGTTAGCGGAGACTGAGAAGCGATCGACGAAAATCTGAGTTAGACGTCGCGGTCGACGACGAACTCCGTAAACGCTGCGAGCTGTTGTGCGGCCTCGGGCTCTAGGTCGAGCGCTTCGAGACTTTCGCGGGCGCTTGCAGCCAGTTCGAGCGCGCGCTCGCGGGCGTACTCGATACTCCCGGCGTCCTCGATGATCGCGAGCGCCTCAGTCACCTCCTCGTCGGTATTCGTCTCTGCGGAGAGGATCTCCTGTAATCGGGCCGCGTCGGCGGGATCGCTTTCCTCGATGGCGTGGATGACCAGCAGTGTCGTCTTGCCCTCGCGGACGTCGTTACCGAACTCCTTGCCGAAGTCGCCAGCTCTCCCCAACGAGTTCTCGACGTCTAAGATGTCGTCACCGACCTGAAAGGCGATCGAGAGCGTCTCGGCGTAGTCGGCGACTGCCGCTTCGACCTCAGGGGGTTGGTTCGTGATGATCGCCGCGAGGCGGGCGACGATCCGGCCCAGACAGCCCGTCTTGCAGGCACACATCTCCAGGTACTCCTCGCGGCCGATCCTAACCTCGGGCTCGTTGTGCCAGCAGATATCCATCCCCTGGCCGAGGTGTGTGCGGTTGAGTTCGGCCATCAGCATCTCGTAGGCCGCAAGTCGCTGCTCGGCGGGCAGATTGGCGGGGTTGTGCATGAGAATCTTCAGCGGCAGGAAGTACATCGCGTTGCCCGCGTTGAGGGCGACGTCCTGGCCGTGGACGTGGTGTAGGGCCGGCTCACCGCGGCGAATGGCGGCCTCGTCTTCGACGTCGTCGACGACGATCGTTCCGTTGTGGAGGATTTCTGGGATCGTCGCGTAGGGAAGGTACTCCTCGGGGTCCTCGCCGAAGGCCTCGACGAAGACGAGCAGGAGGACCGCTCGCCAGCGCTTGCCGCCTCGGTCTAGCAGATTCCAGATTGGATCGGACAGCGCCTGCTGGATGCCGTCGGGGTCGTACTGATACGTTGGCTCGCCGAAGTACGACTCGAGGTACGCCTCGTCGACCTCTCGTGGTAACACTTCGGCGATCGCGTCGTCGATCGCAGGTCGCCATTCGGCGAGCGTGTCCCGCATACACTGAGTCGAGACGGACTGTCCTCAAAAATGTTCAGTTACGCCGCGCAACACTCGATCGAGGTTACACGACCGGTTACTCCCCGTCCTCATCGTCGTTTTCACCGTTGGTCGCGTCATCCCTACCGTTCGCCTCGTCGTGATCGACCGCGCCGTTTTCCTGATCCTGACCGTTACCGGTCCCCTCCTCGAGCTCCGGATCAGCATCGTCCTCGGGGTCGCCAGGGCCACCACAGCCGGCGACGAGGGTGGCCGACGCCGACGCCGCCGAGATGCCGGTGAGTCGAAGGACGGTGCGTCGAGTCAGTGCGGTGTCCGAACGCATGGTTCGTTTCTCGGCGCTGAAGCGGGTAAGAGATGTGCCGGCAGTCGCGCGTCGCTGGCCAGGACAGCGCCACTGAGAAGAGATCAACCACTTGGTGCCCGAAGCGCGACTACTCCGCTTGCCCACCCTCGCCGTCTGTCGCAGGCGCTGCCTCTGCGTCGTCGATCGCGGCCTCGGCCTCCTCAAGTTCGGCCTCGTCGATCGCGGCCTCTGCGAGGATCTGCTCGCCGTCGATGTCGTGCTCGTCGGCGATCGCCAGCAACAGCGCGCGCTGCTCGCTGACCGAGTGGTCGAGTCGTTTGACCGTGTCGTGGGTCTCGTCGACCTCCTCCTCTAGGTGGATGATCCGCTGTTGGAGTTCCTGGACCTGCTTGTACATCTGTTCGGCGCGGTCGGAAAGACCCTGAATCTTCTTTGCAGTGCTGCCAAGTCCCATATCCATTGCTGTGGGTTCCACGTAGTTGGCTGTTTCCTCTCGTCGGTGGACGTACCCACGACCACCTGCCTCACGCGTCTCTGGTGACCACTCCCCCGACAGAGCGCCTCCCGTCGGGATCTGCATCTCCCATACGCATTAGTGTGTGCCGTGAGAGGGAGCGAATATGGATGGGGACGGTGGCTCGACGGGTTCTGGAGGCAGTGTTTCGCCACCTCCTGGGAGCGATCTCTCGCCGTCGGAAACACCGAACGTACGAGCGGAGGTGACGGCCCACGAGGAAGGAACCGAACTCGAGCGGACGATTGGCCTCGTCGGCGGCCTCGCGATCGGCGTCGGGACGATGATCGGTGCGGGTATTTTCGTGTTCCCCGGTATCGCGGCCGGCGAGGCTGGACTCGCAGCGACAGTGTCGTTCGGGATCGGCGCCGTCATCGCGATGTTGGTCGCATTGCCGGCCTCTGAACTAGCGACGGCGATGCCCCGGTCCGGAGGTGGATACTTCTTCATCTCTCGCGGGCTGGGGACTGCGTATGGGGCGGTGGTCGGACTGGGGCTCTGGCTCGGGCTCGTCTTCGCATCCGCGTTTTATCTGGTAGGACTCGGCGAGTACGCTGGGGCGGTGCTCACTGAACTCGGTCTGGGACTCGGGGTCAATCCCGCTGTCCCCCTTGGACTCGCGTTTGGCGTCGTCCTCACTGCGGTGAGCCTGACCGGAACCGAACACACCGCGCGGATTCAAAACGTCGTCGTCGGGGTATTACTCATAATTCTCACCGCCTTTCTCACGTATGGCTCTCTCGATGCCCTCGGCGTGTTCGGCGCCGAGTCGACGCCTGAGCGGTTCGTCCCTGCCGGCGGATACCTTCCCGTCTTGCAGACGGCCGCCCTCGTGTTCACCTCCTATCTCGGTTTCGCACAGGTGGCGACCGTCGCCGGAGAGATCAAATCGCCCGACAGGAATCTGCCGTTGGCAATGGTCGGCTCGGTGCTCTTGGTTGGCGTCTTTTACGTCGTCACGATCTTCGTCGCGACAAGTGCCTTCGGAAGCGATCAACTTGCCGAGTTCGGCGAAGTCGCCATGGTCGAAGTCGCCAGGGAGTTCATCGGGCTCCCAGGAGCAGTTGCGATCCTCGTGGCCGGATTGCTAGCAACGATTTCGAGTGCGAATGCGTCGATTCTGAGTTCGTCGCGGACGGTGTACGCCTTGAGTCGGGACGCGTTGCTTCCCGAACGGGCGGGGGAGGTCAATCTGCGGTACGGTACGCCACACGTCGCCTTGCTCCTCGCGGGCGGTCCGATTCTTGCACTGACGGCGACCGGGCGAGTGGAACTGCTCGCGGAGGTGGCGTCGTTTCTCCACCTAATCATGTACGCACTGATCTGCGTCGTGTTGCTTGTCTTGCGCCGACGTGACCCCGATTGGTACGACCCGTCATTTCGAGCGCCTGCTGCGCCGTACCTGCCCGCAGTTGGCGCCCTGGCAAGTCTCGGGCTGATCGTGTTCATGGCGCCGGCGTCGATACTCGTCGGCACGGGAGTTATGACACTGGCGTACGTCTGGTACCGCTACTACGCTGCAGACGTCGAACTCGAGGGGAAGTTCTAACATGGACGAGCACATCAATCAAGACCAGCCGACCGCCGACAGAACCGACGCGGAGGCCGACTCGGAGCTACCAGACGCGAACGCAACCACAGAGCGGCCGCGTGTGTTAGTCCCGGTCGAGGTCCTCGAAGGCGAGTCGATTCCCGAAGGGGTCCACGAGTTACTCGCAAACGCCGTCGTCGTTCTACTTGGCTACCATGTTCTCCCCGATCAAACGCCGCCTGGCCAGGCCCGCCACCAGTTCGAAGAGCGGGCACAGCGTCAACTTGAGCAGTTTCAGGCCGACTTCGAAGCGGCGGGTGCTGTCGTCGAGAGCCGACTCGTCTTCACCCACAAGGCCCAGCAGACGATCGACCGAAAGATCGCCGAGCACGACTGCTTAGCGGTGCTCGTTCCGAACGCGGGCGAGCCGCCGGAGGACGTACTGGTCGCGGTCAGAGGGACGACGGGTGTCGCCCGAATCGGACGGCTGGTCGCGGGGCTGTTTGCCAACACCAGCGTCTCGCTTACGCTCTATCACGCAATCTCCGACGGCGAACAGCGAGAAGATGCGGAGACGTTACTAGACGGCGTCAAAAGTCGACTCATCGAACGTGGTGTCGAGCGCTCGTCGATCGGTATCCGTGTCGACGACGACGGTGATGGGATTGACGCGATTGCCGATGCCGCCACAGCGTACGATGCGGTCATCATGGGGGAGTCTGATCCGTCGGTCGCGACGTTCGTCTTCGGTATGCCCTCAAAGAAGGTGGCGGATCGGTTTCTGGGTCCCGTACTCGTCGTCCAGCGAGAACGTCCGAGATAACCGACGGAGGGTCCCTGCAGTTAGCTACGGAGTCGCGTCGCGATGAGGTCCTCGAGGTCCTCTCGCAGTTCGTCGACGGCGACTTCCTCCAGGACGGGGACGAAAAAGCCCTCCACAAGCATGTTCCGGGCCGAGCGCGGGTCGACACCGCGGGAGGTCATGTACAGCAGATCCTCCTGATCGATCTGACCGACCGTCGCGCTGTGAGACGCTTCGGTGTCGTGGTTGTTGATGATCAGCTTCGGCGAGGCGTCGGCCTCGGACTCGTCTGAGAGCATCAGCGTGTTCTCGCGCTGGTAGGAGCTCGTGTCCCAGGCGTCGCGGCCGACGTCCTGGACACCCTCGTAGACCGAGCGGGCGATGTCATCCGTGACGCCACGGGTGACGAGGTCGGCCGTCGTGTGTTCGGCGCGATGCCAGACCTTCGCATCGATATCGAAGTGCTGGTCGTTGTGGCCGTAGAACGCCCCGACGATCTGGGTCTCTGAGGAATCGCCGTTGAGTTCGGTCTCGACGCTCGATTTCGTCAGTTGGGTACCGATGTTTGCCTCGATCCAGTCGATCGTGGCGTAGGTGTCGGCGTCGCCGCGCTTGAGCGAGAAGTGGTAGGCATCCTCCGAGAGGTTCTGGAGGTTGCCGTACTGAACGGAACTGTTCTCGCCGGCGACGATCTCGACGATCCCGCTGTAGTACTGTTCGTCCTGCTGCTCGCCGGTCGACTGCCGTTCGAGAATCGTCACCGACGACGACTCCTCGGTGACGACGAGTGTGTAGTTGAACAGCGAGCGGGAGTTCTGCTCAGTACGGATCGTGACGTCCTCGGCGTCGACTCCCTCGGGGACGTAGATGACGGTCCCGGTGCTAAAGAGGGCGGTCGAAAGCGCTGTGAGGTAGTTCTTCTGGGGATCGACGATGCTGCCGAAGTGCTCTTTCAGGAGCTCCTCGTGCTCGGAGACCGCGTCGGCCCACGAGAGCACGTCGGCCTCGTCGGGACCGACCTGATCTTTGTCCTCGGCGGCGTTCAGTGGATCGACCAGTGACTCGAAGTCGAGATCGTGGAGGTTCGTCCAGTCGCGACCCGGCGTGCGGATCACGTCGGGCATGTCGAGGTCCTCGAGGGCCTCGAGGGCCTCGAGACGAGTCTCTAAGAGCCACTCGGGCTCGTCGAGACCGCCCGAAATCTGGCGCACCTGTTCTTCCGTCAGATTCGCGTGTACTTGCGTTCCTGCACTCATATTATCCGAGGCTCCCCTCCATCTCGAGTTCGATCAAGCGGTTGAGTTCGACCGCGTACTCGATCGGCAGTTCCTCCGTAATCGGCTCGATGAAGCCGGCGACGATCATCTTCTTGGCGTCGTCGTCGTCCAGACCGCGGCTCTGGAGGTAGAAGATGTCCTCGTCACCGATCTTCCCGACCGTCGCCTCGTGGGCGACGTCGACCTTCGACTCCTCGATCTCCATGTACGGCATGGTGTCGGAGGTGGACTCGTTGTCGAACATCAGCGCGTCACACTCGACGGCGGTGCTCGAGTTCTCCGCGCCGTCGGCGATGTGGACGAGGCCGCGGTAGTTGGTGCGGCCGCCGTCTTTCGAGATCGACTTCGACTCGATCGTCGACTTCGTCTCGGGCGCGTTGTGGTAGACCTTCGCGCCGGTGTCGATGTTCTGCCCCTCGCCGGCGAACGCGATGGTGATGTGGGTGTCCGTCGCGCCGCGACCCTTGAGGATCGAACACGGGTAGAGCATGGTTGCCTTCGAACCCATGCTGCCCGAAACCCACTCCATCGTGCCGTTTTCTTCGACGATGGCACGCTTGGTGTTCAGGTTGTAGGTGTTTCGCGACCAGTTCTGGACCGTCGAGTACTGGACGTGAGCGTCCTCCTTGACGAAGACCTCGACGCCCCCGCTGTGGAGGTTAAACGCCGAGTACTTCGGCGCCGAGCAGCCCTCGATGTAGTGGACCTCCGAGCCCTCCTCGGCGACGATGAGCGTGTGCTCGAACTGGCCCATCCCCTCGGAGTTCATTCGGAAGTACGCCTGCACTGGCATCTCGACCGTCACGTCCTCGGGGACGTAGACGAACGAGCCGCCAGACCAGACGGCGCCGTGGAGCGCGGCGAACTTGTTGTCGCTCGGTGGGACGCAGGTCGTCATGAAGTACTCCTTGACGATCTCGGGGTGCTCCTGGACCGCGCGGTCCATGTTCATGAAGATGACCCCCTTCTCCTCCCACTGATCTTGCATGTTCTGGTAGACGACCTCGGACTCGTACTGGGCGCCGACGCCCGAGAGCGCCTCGCGCTCGGCTTCCGGAATGCCGAGTTTGTCGAAGGTGTCTTTGATCTCATCGGGAAGGTTCTCCCAGTCGTCGGTCCCCTCGCGGGCCTCGACGTCTGGGCGGATGTAGGGAACGATGTCGTTGATGTCGACTTCCGAGAGATCCGGCTGTCCAGGCCAGTCGGTCGGCATCGGCATTTCCTGGAAGAGTCGGAGCGCGCGCAGGCGGCGCTCTAACATCCAGTCCGGTTCGTCCTTATCGTCGGAGATGAGGCGGATCGTCTCCTCGTTTAGCCCCTTCTCCGAGACAAGGGCAGCTTCGTGTTCGTTTTTGAACTCGAAGCGGTCTTCGGTGTTGGTTTCTTTGAGGTGGTCTTGTTCGGAACTCATAGTTGATGTAGTCGTATTTACGGCTGTAGCGTTATTACGGTTGTTCTAGCTGGATTTGGTTACGCGGCGCCGTAGACCTCGTCACGGACCCAGTCGTACCCCTTGTCCTCGAGCTCGGCTGCCAGCGAGGCGTCACCGCTTTTGACGACCTTACCGTCGAGCATGATGTGGACGTGGTCGGGCTCGACGTAATCTAAGATACGCTGGTAGTGGGTGATCTGGAGGATGCCCGTACCGACGTTGTCGCGCAGGGCGTTGATCCCGTTCGAGACGTCCTGCAGTCGGTCGATGTCCAGCCCGGAGTCGATCTCGTCTAACACGGCGACCGAGGGCTCTAAGATCGCGGCCTGGAGCACCTCGTTCTGTTTTTTCTCCCCGCCGGAGAAGCCCGCGTTCAGGTACCGCTGGGCGAACTTCTCGTCCATGTCGAGCTGTTCCATCTTCTCCGAAAGGATCTCCTGGAACTCGGCGACGCCGACCTCGCCGTCGTCGACGTTCCCCTCCATCGGGGAGGTCTCGAAGCCAGCTTCTTCTTCCGCTTCGTCGTCCTCACCCTCGTCTTCCTCGAACAGCTCTTCGCGCTCGTCGATCTTGGCGTTGAGTGCAGTTCTGAGGAAGTTCGTCATCGTGACGCCGTCGATCTCGGCTGGATACTGGAAGCCGAGGAAGACGCCGAGCGCGGCGCGCTCGTTCGGTTCGAGGTCGAGGAGGCTCCAGGTGCGCTTGTCCTCCGGAATGTCGACCTCGTCGCCGAACTCGTTTTCTCCCAGGTGAATCAGGACCTCTCCCTCAGTGACCTCGTAGGCCGGGTGGCCGGCGACGATCTTCGCCGTCGTCGACTTCCCGGACCCGTTCGGTCCCATCAGTGCGTGGATCTCACCCGTCTCGACCTCGAGGTCGACACCGTGTAGGATTTGCTCGTCTCCCTCTGCGACTTTTGCGTGCAGGTTTCGAAGCTCTAGGCGTGCCATAGTACGATTCTCTCTGTCGTCAGAAACGTGGGTCGACCCAGTAATAACAGTTTCGTATCTGAGTGGATCTACTCTCGATGCGAGAATAAATTTTCTGTGATCGAAAACGATCTTCCGCTTTCGGACAGCCGAGTTCACCACCAGGGAACGGCAAGTCGACGACGGACACTCACATGAAACTCTCCAGTCCGGTCTGCTCCTGGCCCGATTTGACCTCCTCCCAGGAGACGTCGAGCGCCTCGAGAATGCGAGCAATCGGTCCTTTCAGCGTCTTCTCGAGCATCGTGTCGTAGTCGACCGCGAACGCCTCCGGAACCTGGTCTTCGTACTCGAAGCAGATGACGTCTGGATCACGCTTGAACGCCCCGTAGATCGGGTCGCGCTGGGGATCGAGTCCATCTTCAGTTTCCTTCTGACGGAAGAACGCCGGGTCGATTCGGTCGAGATAGAGGCGTTTGGGCTTGCTCCCGCGCTGGAAGTTCGTTCCGAGCAACCGGTTGGCGTACTTGGCACCCCGAACCTGGGCCGTGTCTGTGTCGTAGTCATCGAGTCGCTTACCGATCCCGCCCGGAATCGCGAGTTCCTCGAGGGAGATATCACCCGCGCGGACGTCCTCGATGACCCCGTTGACGTACTCCTTGGCGCCCTCGACGTCGCCCTCGCGGACGATCATCTCGATGACGCGGTGTTGGACCTCCTTGGTAATCGGGGCGATATCGGAGCGCTTGTACTCGAATCCGGTAATATCGATGTCGTCGACGTCTTTCCCCTCTTTCCAGGTGATGTGGCCGGCGTAGCGCTTCTTCGTGCCGGCCTGGAAGAACCGCCGGTACAGCTTCTCGAACTCGATCTGGAAGCGGTGGACTTCCGCGTCGAGTTCCTCGCGCGCGAAATCGTCGTACCGCTCGTTTAGGTACTCCTCGATTTCGAACGACTGTTCTATGGCCTCGGCTTTCTCGACCTCGGCACCGAGCTCTATCATCACGCTGTCAGTGTCGCCGTACGCAACGGTGTAGTCGAGTTCGTTCGCCGCCGTTTCAGTGAACTCGATCACCTCACGACCGGTAGCCGTGATCGCCGCGGCGGCCTCCTTGTCGTAGAGGCGGAATCGATCCCATCCCGAAACGCCGTACAACGATTGGCCGACGAACTGGAATTTCCCGTTCCGACCAGCAAGCAGCGTGTGATTGTCCGCGACGGTGACGCAGTAGACGCCGTTCTCAGCTGTACTCTGTGAGGAGCTTCGGTGCATTCGGAGCGTGTTCTTCGTCCCTTCGGTGACATAGACTCGCCACGAACCGCTGTCGCGGTTGTAACTCGCTGTCAGTCCGAGGTGGGTACAGAGTCGAAGCACGTCGTCTCGAAGCGTCTCGCTGGACGTCGTGTACCGCCACGAGTTGACCTGTCGGTCGCCATCCCCGTCGATGAGGACATCTAGGAAGCGTCGCTTCTGACGCCGGCTACAGTTGAATACGAGTTTTGGGATCTGCTTCTCGAAGCTCCCCTCGCCACAGAGTGACGTCAGGAGCGTGCCGAGCAGTTTCGATGTAACCGTGTAGGAACGATCGTCGACGTAGTAGTCGAATCCCATCTCGTCGAGGAGATCACCGATCGTCGCGTGGTGGTCGACGCCGCCGTCAGTAATCGGCAGTTTGTCCTGTGCCAGTTTCACTGTCGTCGCGGACCCGCGGAAGTTCTCGCCGAACTGCTTGTCTTCGGATGTGTAAACGTTCCCCTCCGTTACGAACCAGGCCAGCAAGTCGAGGAAGTCGTCGCCGTCGTAGGTTCGTGGAATCCACTTTCGGCCAGATTCGCGGTGAACGAAGCTCATCTCACAGACTTCCTCGATGTACTCGCGGTGCTCCTCGAACTCTGCTGCCGTAAAGACATAGCCGGTCTTACCGACGTCAGCTTTGGGAACACGACGAGGCGTCCAGCCGAGTTCCGCGGTAAACGTGTGACCGTGGACGGATGGCCGAACCCATACCTCATACTCGCCATCGATCACCCGGGTGAGATCAACCGTCTCGAGTTCTTCGCCGGTCGGCCCCTCCCAATCGTGGGGAAGCTCGTAGTTCGTCGCTCGGTCGAGATCGCCAGCCTCCACGAAGCTGTACCCGTCCTCGGAGATCCCGTTCGTCTCGTTCTTACGGACGAGCATCCGGTGATTCGGCGTGATCCGGAAGTCGATTTTGCTCGTCTCGATGTCGATCAACTCGTTGTTGTAGTCGGGATACGCGTGTGTTTCGACGACGGGTTTGACCTCCACCGTTTCCGTCTCGGGATCGAGTGAGTAGACCTCGTCGCCGACTTCGAGGTCGGTGATTTCGCGGACACCAGCAGGGGTCAGAACCTCAGTGTCCGGCGTGAAACAATTCATAATAACCTTCACCGCCCCCTGCTGGCGGTCGTACTGCTCGTAGGCTCGCGAGCCGGGATCGTGCTCGTTTCGCAGTTCCTTCTTCTCCTCGCGCTCGGCGAGCAGTTCCGTGATCATCTCGCGCATGATCCCGTCGGGCTCCGTTCGGAAGTGGGTCTCTTCGGGCTCGGTTGGCGCAGTGTAGGTCTCACCGTCGTAGCTGTCGGGATCGACCTGCGTCTCCGGCGAGGCGTTGATCGTCACCATACACATCGGATACAGCGACTTTAGGTCCAGTACGGTGACGTTCTCCTTGACGCCCGTGATGGGGTCGAAGACGGCACCGCCCTCGTACTCCTCGCCAGCTTCCTGTTGCCCTTTCGAGGGCAACGCGAATCGCCCGTGGGCCTCGTGGAGGACGTACATGTCGACCGCATCGCCCGGCGTCGGCGCATCCTCTAACTTGCAGCCGACGAACGAGCGCACCTCGTTCCAGAAGGGGATAATCTCCTGTTGGCGGTCGAGCTCGACGCAGAGTTCGACGTCCCGAAGGTTGTACTCGAGCAGCCGCGTCGGGTCGTCCTCCCAGAGGTCCCCGATCTTGCCAGGATACCGTTCCTTGCCGACCCCTAACTCGGCCTCGCCGACGGCGTCGAGCCGGTAGGAGTCGAGTTCGGAGAAGACCATCCGCTGGTAGCCATAGAGCAGGTCGAAGACGACGCGCCCCTTGATGTCGGGACCGCCCCAACCGCTACGCCAGACCTCGTCGACTCGGGAGAGTCGGTCGATTTCGAGGTCGTACTCGTGGTGTGGACCCGCGAGTTCCTCGAGACGGTCGAGGAAGTACGGCGCGTCGAAGTCTTCGAAGTTCCAGCCCGTCATAACGTCCGGATCGGTCTCGACGACATAGTCGACGAACGCCTCGAGCATCGCCCCTTCCTCCTCGTAGCTGCGGACCTCGTGATCGATCTCGCCCTCGATCGGTTCGTAGTCTCCAATCTCGGCCGGACTCTCGCCGTCGCCGACCGGGGCCTCGTAGAGCCACATCACGTACTCGTCGCGGTAGGAGTCGTGGCTGGTGAGACAGACGATCGGCTCCTCGCCGTCTTCGGGAAAGCCCGAGCGGTCGTCGACCTCGATGTCGAAGGTCAGCACTCGCGGATCGGCGTCGACGGCGACGGCCTCCAGTTCGGCGTGAGGGACGACCAGCGAGCCGTCGTCGGCGCGGCGTTCGGGGACGCGTACGCCGCTTCTGATGTCTTTGTCGATCAGCAGTCGGTTTGGGAAGAGGATGTCCGCCTCGTAGTGCTCGAAGTCATCCCGAACTTGCCCGACATCCCGGGGCGTCTGGCCAAAGATTTTCGTCAACTTCTCCCCCCGGATGCTCTCGTAGGGCTCGCCGTTCTCGTCGACCTCCTCGCTACCGGTGAGGCGGTCGTGGGATTTCTCAGGCGGGCGATCCAGGCTCTCCGTCGGGGCGTAAAAGTACGGCTGGAAGCCGACGACCTGGACGTGCTCTAGCTCCCCACCGGCAGTTCGTCCGAAGACGTGAACGATCGGCTGCTCCTCGTCGCCGTAGCCCGCGATGGTGTAGTCGACCTGCATCACGGCGAGTTCGACCGCTCCCTCGGCTTCGGGAAGCGTCTCCTCGACGACATCGATTACCTCAGCTGCTGCTCCACCCCGGCCCGCGACGGCCGCAGCTTCCTCTGCTGGGCGCTCGTCTTCGTCGGCGGCGAACTCCGCGAGCCCGGTCTGTCCCGCCTCTGTCATGGATTCCGGATTCGAAGCCACCGGATAAAAACCCCTGCAATCGGTCGCCGTCGACGAACTGTTGGCGAACCGCCACGCGGCAATACCTGCGGGGGCACAAGACATTTAACTTGGTAACACATAGCATGGGGCGAGGTGATTGACGTGTCCACCCAAGCCGACGACGATCTGGCGGCCGAGCGAGAACCGTGTCAGAAACCCGTGGGAACTGCAACGATCGAGCGCTACGAGACCGAAGAGAGCGTCGTCTTCTATGACGCCGAAAACCCGCTCGCGTGGGTGGAAACGACCCGAGCGATGTCGCTCGAAGAGAACGCCTGAGCAATTCACAAGCCAATCCTTTTGCCCGTACTCCGCGACTGTTCGCTCGTGCTCCCCGACGAACCGAGCGAACACGAGCCAGAGGAGTACGATCCTGAGGCCGCATTCAAGGATCCCAACGCCGACGGACTCACCATTCCGAGCGTCGGTACCGAGAGCGAGTCCGGCGTCGACATGTCCGCCTCCGACGCCTCGAAGGCGGTCGTCCAAACGTTCTGGACGCTGGTCATCACGATCAACGCCGCCGTGCTGTTCGTCTCACTCGGTTCAATGTTGCTGGTCATCCAGGGGATGGTAACTCGTGGGGGCCTGCTCATCCTCGGTGGCATCGCGTTGTTCGGGCTTGCCTACCGCCGCTACAAGAAGTACGAGACCGCAGACGACGAGGGCGAAGACGATCCGGTACCCGACGACCGTCCATCCGATTCCGAGGCGGACGGACCTGTGGCCTCCGAGGGCGCAGCCGCTCCGGATTCAACCGCGGCGCCGGAGACCGAAAGCGATACTGTAGCCGACGAACAAGACGACCACCCCGAATGAGAACCGTTCGCGACGACGACGGAACCCGATACGTACTCCTCTCACGGTCGAGCAGCGCCAGCCGGGTCCGGGACCCCGAAACCGGCGACGAGTGCTACGTCCAGAACGACCGGCTCGAGGACGTCGACGACTCTCCCTTGGAAACTGCAGCCCGAGCGGTGGACGGACCGGTACGGAAGCTTCTGACGAACGTCCACGACGAGCGCACCCTCGGGCTCCTCCTCGAACTCGCCGAACGCGGACCGACTGGCGTGCGAACCCTCCTTTCGACGACGGACTACTGCGAAAGCGATCTCCACGGAACGCTCACCGTTCTCGTCGCCGCCGATTTGCTCGCCGAGACGACCGTCTCCGGAGAACGGGGCTATCAGGTTTCAGAACCCGCTCGAGAGGCGCTCGCCGTCGTTCGGAGTGCCGAGAGCGACGCAGACCCACCAGCGGCTGACAGCGACCCAGAGAGCTGACCAGCGTGAACACTAGAGCCGATTGACCACCAGGGCCACTTAGTCAGAGGAGAGCAGCGCCGTCTCTGGTGGCTGTCCCCGCTCGATGCGCGATCGGTTCGACGTCGCATCCTTTTCGACCCGGACGAGTTCGTCGGCTGCCCCGACTAACTCCTCGTCGTGGCTGACGACGATGATCTGCTCGACGCCGAGCTCGCGCATCGACTCGACCAGCGAGACGAGCTGGGTGACGTGGCCCGAGTCGAGAAAGACCGTCGGTTCGTCCAAGATCAGCGGCGGCATCGGCGCCGCACCCTCAACACCCTCTCCGAGCAGACGATAGATGGCACACCGGAGACTGAGATTAAAGAGGGCGCGCTCGCCGCCCGAAAGCTGCTCGGGCTCGAGTGCCTCGCCGTCTTTCTGGTAGACGGTCAGCCGGTACTCGCCGTCCAGGTCGATCGCGTCGTAGGAATCGTTTCGGTAGACCAGCTCGAACGTCTCGTTTAGCAGCCGTTCTAATGTTTCGACGTTTCGCTGTCGCAACTCGGTTCGGAGATCGCCGTACGTCGTCTGCAAGGTTTCGGCTTCCTCGTACAGCGACTCGAGGCGATCACATCGCTCCTCGACCGCGTCGAGGCGATCCTGGAGGCGCTCGAGTTCGTCGATCTTCTCCTCGACACCGCCGATCCGCCCCTGGATCTCGTCGCGGCGCTCCTCGAGGTCCGTGAGTTTCTCGTCGACGCGCTCGAGATACGATTCGGCGTTCTGTTTGTCCGTTCGGGCCGCCTCGACGCGCCCCTCGTCGAACTCGGACTCGAGGTCTCGCTTGCGATCGCGTTTCGCGGCGAGTTGCTCACGGCGCTCGTCGTTCATCGTCTTCCAGTCGGCTCGGCGCTCGCGGATCGTCTCAATCTTGCGTTTGGTCTCGTCTCGCTCGGCGGCGACCTCGCGGACGCGACGCAAGGTCTCGAGCGCCTCCCGAATCTCACCGCGCGTTTCGTTTATCTCGCCGAGATCGCTGCGGGCATCGTCGATCGCTTCCGCGAGCTCGGCCGCCTCCTCACGGGCGTTCTCGGCCGCCTCCTCGTGTTCGTCGGCGTCGGCTCGGCGCGCCGCGCGCTGCTCGCGGCGCTCGTCTATGGCCTCGCGTTTCTCCGCGAGTAGCTGGGAGACGTTCTCCCGGTTCTCTTCGAGTCGATCGATCCGGCGCTCGGCGTCGACCAGCGCCTCTGCGGTCTCGATCCGGTCTGTGATCGCCTCGCGTTCGGCCTCGCGCGCTTTGCGCTCGTCTTCGAGTTCGGCCAGTTCGTCGCGGCGCTCGTCGATGACATCGACGTGAGGGGAGTCGGCGACCGACTGGCCACACTCGGGGCATTTACCCTCTTCGAGCAGTCGCTCACCCTCCTCGATGGCGTTTCGGACCGTCCGGATCTCCGCGGTGAGCTCGGTGATGGTGTCCGTGATCTCCGCGTGGTCGTCCTCGAGCGAGGCGAGGTGTGCCTCAGCCTCGCCGAACGCGACCGGAGCGTCGGCAAACTGCTCGCGAGCGGCGTCGATCTCGTCGTCGAACTCCGCGAGTCTCGTCTCGCGCTCGTCGATCGCGTCGGCGTCGTCTGCCACTCGCGCGTCGAGGTCGGCTGCCTCCTCGCGGGCGGTCTCGGCCTCGGACTCGAGCTCAGCGGCCTTCTCGCGGAGTCGGTCGGCCTCGCTGCGTCGCTCCGTGATCGACACCCGAACGTCCTCGAGTTCGTCTCGGAGCGTCTCGTCACGGGTTTCGAGCTCTTCGATCCGGTTCTCGAGAGTGGTGTCGTCGGGATCATCGAGGGCGGTCTCTGCGAGCAACGAGTCGCGCTCCGCTTCGAGCGCTTCGTCTCGGTCCCGGTGTGTGCGAAGCGTCTCGGTTGCGTCCTCGCGCTTTTGTTCTGTCTCCGTAATCTTCGACCGTAGCTCCTCGATCTCAGTTGCTAACGTCTCGATCTCCTCGCATGTCTCCTCGTGGCGTTCGAGAACCATCTCGGCGTTCTCACGCGTCTCGACGGCCTGCTCGCGCTGGCTCTCGAAGTGGTCGATTTCGGCGACGACCTCGGCGTGGCTCGACTCGAGTTCGTTTAACTGGTCGTGGAGGTCCTGTTCTTCTTTGCGCTCGACCTGCGCCCGAAGGTCCGCGACGACCTCTCGCTGTCCGTCGAAGACAGTCTTGACGCCCAGGCGTGCGTCGCTCGCCCGCTCGCGGTACTCCTCTAAGGCGCCCAGCTGGAGGAGGTCGTCGATCATGTCCTGGCGTTCACTCGGCGAGGCGTGGATCAGCTTGTTCACCTCGCCCTGGCGGACGTACGCGCAGTTGACGAACGCCTCGGCGTCCATCCGCAAGAGCTCGGTTACCTCTCGGCGGACGTCACGAGCGCCCTCGATCGCCTCGTCAGGGGTCTCGAGGACGCACTTGGTCGTCGTCGCGCGGTCTCCGCGGAGCTTGAGTCGGCGCTCGACGTGATAGTCACGGCCGTCGTGGGTGAACCAGAGTTCGATCCCGCACTCGTCCTCGCCGGTGGTGATCACGTCGTCGAGAGTGCGATCGTCGAGCGCTTTCGAGCCGTACAGGGCAAAGAAGACCGCCTCGAGCAGCGTCGACTTGCCGCTGCCGTTGACGCCGTGGACCACCGTGACGCCGCGCTCCAAGGAGAGGTCGGCCTCGCCGTAGCACTTGAAGTTCCGCAGGCGAACGCGATCGACTTTCACGCGAAATCACCCAGCGAGGCGTGGCCGGAGTCGTCGTCAGCTGTCGTCTCGCTCTCTCCGTCCCGAGACGCCGTGTCGCGTTCGGAAGGGTGACCCTCGTCAGTCTCATCGGTGTCGCTCTCGGTGGGGTCGGCATCCGAGTCGTCATCGGCGTCGCCGTCTGCGAGTCCCGTCTCGCCGTCGGAATCGCTACTGCCGGCCGTCGACAGGGAGTCGTCGGCTGCCTCCGGCGCCGGCTCGAAGGCGTCGCGATCTCCGTCGTCGAGCAGCTCCTTGACGCGGCGCTCGACGGTCTCGCGGACGTTCGAGTCGGGGAGCGTGTCGTCTCTAACCGTCCGGTCGATGTCACGGGCGGCGTCGCTGAGTCCGAGGTCGCTGACGCGCTCCCGGACGGCGTCGTCCGGATCCGCGAAGTTCACCCGGACGCTCTCGTCCTCGTCGGGCAGGTCGCGTCGATCGTTAACGCGGGCGACCAGTGCGCCGCGGTCGGTCGCACACTCCTCGACCGCGGCGGGGGTGATCGGCCGACCCTCGCCCTCGACGGTGACGATCGCTACCGCCTCGTCGAGGTCGTACTCGCGAACGCGCTCGAGGACGCGGTCGACGCCCTCCTCGCCCGCTAACGTAACGTCGACGAACGCGAACTCCCGCGTAGCAGGGACGCTGCGCCGGGAGATCGCGACCTCGTCGTCGACGTCGATCAGGTTGTAGCCCCGATCGTCGCGCTCGTCGGCGCTCGCGCGTTCGGTGGAGCCACAGTAGGTGACCCACGTGTCGCGCACTTCGGCGGTGTCGGGTGTGTGGTTGTCCCCCAGCAGGACGGCGTCGAAGTCGACGGTCGACTCGGCCAGGAGGCGGTCGGTATCCCAGTCTGCGTGGGGAAACGGCTCGAATAGCCCGTGGCTAACGAGAAGTGCACTCTCGGCCGCCTCGGGAACCGGCTCGAACTCGTAGGTGAGGTCCTCGCGCCGGGAACGGGGAACGAAGTCGAGCCCGTAGACGGCGACGTCGTCGACCAGTTCGGGGGCGGCTCCGAGACGAGTCGCCAGTCCCAGATCGGCGAAGAGATCGAGCCACTGGGAGTCGCGCTTTCGCTCGTGGTTACCGACGACCGCGAGGAAGGGTATGTCGGCCTCGTCGAGCGTTCGGAGAATCGAGACGGTTCCTTGGAGGTCTGGGAGGCCGGGTCGGCGATCGTGAAAGAGATCGCCGGCGTGGACCACTGCGTCGACGTCGTCGGCGACGGCGTCTTCGACGACGCCCCGGAAGGCCTCGAGGAAGTCCTGCCGTCGCTCGGGCGCGTTGTACTGCTGGTACCCGATGTGGGTATCGCCCGTGTGTATCACCCGCGTCATCTACGCCACCCTTGGAGAGTGGGCCCTAAATGGATTCCGCGACCGGAGTGAAAGTACTCTCTGCGTGATCGTCTTCGAGAGCGTGTGTGGCGGCAGACGTCTCAGTTCTCGATGTCGAGCGCGTAGAGGCGCTTGCGGGCGTCAGAGAACGAAAAGCGCGAGGAGACGACGTTCTCCTCGTCTAAGCGATTCAAGGCGTAGCGGACGGTCCGGGCGGGCAGCAGCGTCTCCTCGGCGATCTGCTGTTGGGTCATCGTGTCGTTGTACTCTAAGACCTTCGCGACGAGTTTCGCACTCGGCGGGAGATCACGGACGTCGTCCCACGTTCCGCTGGCGGTCGGCTCCTGGTGGAGCGGCTCTGAGGTACTCATCGTAGTACCACCTATCCAATACAGAGTGATAATATTTTCTGTTTCGGATTATACCTAGTAGTAATTCTCTTTCGAGAGTGTATCTACCCGAAGCCTCTTATGAACCAGCGCCCAAAGCACGGTTGATGAGCGACACCGTGGACGACGTCGACCTCCCATACGACGAGGACGAGGCGTCCCAACAGGAGAAAATCCGGGCGCTCGAGGAGCGACTGGAAATCCTCGAGTCCCAAAACGAGGAGATGCGAGACAAACTCCTCGATGCGAACGCCGAGAACAACAAGTACCAACAGAAGCTAGAGCGACTGACACACGAGAACAAGAAGCTAAAACAGTCGCCGCTGTTTGTCGCCACTGTCCAGGAGATGACCGACGACGGCGTCATCATCAAACAGCACGGTAACAACCAGGAGGCGGTGACCGAAGTTACAGACGAGATGCGCGACGAGCTAGATCCCGACGCCCGCGTCGCGGTCAACAACTCTCTCTCGATCGTCAAGACGCTCTCTAACGAAACCGACGTCCGTGCCCGCGTCATGGAGGTCACCCAAAGTCCCGAGGTCTCCTACGAAGACATCGGCGGCTTAGAGGAGCAGCTCCAGGAGGTCCGCGAGACCGTCGAGATGCCCCTCGAGAAACCCGACATGTTCGAAGACGTCGGGATCGACCCACCAAGCGGCGTCTTGCTCTACGGCCCACCCGGCACGGGGAAGACGATGCTCGCGAAAGCCGTCGCGAATCAGACCGACGCCACCTTCATCAAGATGGCGGGCTCCGAGCTGGTCCACAAGTTCATTGGCGAGGGGGCGAAGCTGGTTCGAGACCTCTTCGAGGTCGCCCGCGAGCACGAGCCCGCCGTCATCTTCATCGACGAAATCGACGCCATCGCCGCCAAGCGCACGGAGTCGAAGACCTCCGGCGACGCCGAGGTCCAGCGCACCATGATGCAGCTCCTGAGTGAAATGGACGGCTTCGAAGAGCGCGGTGATATCCGTATCATCGCCGCGACCAACCGCTTCGATATGCTCGACCGAGCGATCCTCCGCCCCGGCCGCTTCGACCGCCTCATCGAGGTGCCAAAGCCCGACGAGGAGGGCCGCGAGATCATCTTCCAGATCCACACGCGAGGAATGAACGTCGCCGAGGACGTCGATTTCGCCGAACTCGCCGTCGAGGCCGAGAACGCCTCGGGTGCGGACGTGAAAGCGATTTGTACCGAGGCGGGGATGTTCGCGATCCGCGACGATCGGACCGAGATCCGGATGGAAGACTTCCGTAACGCCTGGGAGAAGGTCCAGGCCGACTCCGAGGAAGACGGCGAGGTCTCGAAGACGTTCGCCTGAGTTGCGCCGCCGAGGGCGCCCGTTTCTCCTGTCATTCGAACGCCGTACCCGTCTCGTTCGACCGGCAGGCACAGCCCGATCCCCTTCCGAACGGGACTTTCGGACCGTTTTTACCGGCTGACTGGCTACTCCCTGGTAATGACTCGGATCGTCGTGGTTGACAACCACGGTCAGTTCACACACTTAGAACAGCGAGCGCTGCGAGACCTCGGCGTTGAGGCGGCACTCGTCGACAACGACACACCACCGGACGAGGTCGATGCCGACGGCGTCGTCCTCTCGGGTGGTCCCGACATGGACCGGATCGGTCGGTCGCCGGAGTATCTCGATGCAGACGTTCCTGTCCTCGGTATCTGTCTGGGCATGCAGCTCATCGCCACGGAACTCGGCGGCCGAGTTGGCGGCGGTGAGTACGGTGGCTACGCCGACGTCACCGTCGAGGTCACGGACGAAGCGGATCCGCTCATCGGTTCGCTCCACCCCGAGACTCGCGTCTGGGCGAGCCACGCCGACGAGGTCAAGGAAGTCCCCGAGGGCTTCGAGCGGACGGCGAGAAGCGACGTCTGTGGTGTCGAGGCGATGAGTGACCCCGATCGCAACCTCTACGGTGTCCAGTGGCACCCCGAGGTCGCCCACACCGAGGAGGGCGAGGCAGTCTTCGAGAACTTCCTCGAGATCTGCGAGTCTGCATAACCCCTCTGAGACGAGATGGTTTTCGCGGTGGTATCGCCCCGAGAGGGGGTACTGACATCGACGTTAGCTGGTATCACTCCTGTCGCGGAGCGAATATATGGGTTCGCCTCCAAACCAGGTAACGTAATGCAACCACATGCCTCAGATCTTGTTCGATTCAGTTCGACGCGCGCCGACTATCAATCGACGGCAGTATACGCAGGTGAGCAGCGATGACCAGCGTCCTCGTCACCGGCGCGACCGGCAACCAGGGCGGTGCGGTCGTCGAGCACCTCCTCGCGAGCGACGCCGCGTTCGACGTGCACGGTCTGACCCGCGACGCCGACGGTGACGTAGCCCAAGAGCTCGCAGACCGCGGCGTCACGATGGTCGAGGGCGACCTGAACGATCCCGACTCACTGCGCCCCCATCTCGGGGACGTCGACGCCGTCTTTCTGGTGACGAACTTCTGGACGGAGGGGTACGAAACCCAGGTCGAACAGGGCAAAAATGTCGCCGACGTCGCCGCCGAAGAGGGCATCGACCACCTCGTCTTCAGCGGTGTCGGCAGCCACCACCGCGAGACCGGTGTCCCTCATTTCGACTCGGCCTGGGAGATCGAACAACACATTCAGGAGCTCGACCTCCCGACAACCGTCCTCCAGCCGGTGTTTTTCTTCCAGAATTTCGAGGCGTTCGCCGAGGACGCCGTCGAGGACGGAACGATCGCGCTTCCACTGGCCGAAGGCGTCTCCTTACAGATGATCGACGTGACTGATGTCGGGCACGCGGCCGCAGTCGCGTTCGAGTCCCCCGACGAGTTCGTCGACGAACGGATCGAACTCGCCGGCGACGAACTGACACTCGCCGAAACCGCCGAGGCGCTCTCGGCTGTCACGGGCGTCGACGTCGAACCGTATCACGTTCCGATCGAGGACGCCTACGACTCCTTCGGCGAGGAGTTTACCGTCATGTGCGAGTGGTTCAACGAGGTCGGCTACGACGCCGATCTCGACGCACTCGAGGACCGCTTTGGCTTCGAGTTCACGGCTATAGAGGAGTACCTGCGCGACAACGGCTGGGAGGACAAGGAGGAAATGGCCGCCGTTCCCGGCTGGGTCAAAGCCCTCTAAGCGGACACCGGCGCGTCCGCTCTGTGGGCATAGAAAACGGAAGTGGGCGGACGACGATTACGCGTCGAAGAGTTCGTCGACCGCGTCGCGTGCTGTCTGTGCCGCGTCGTCTGCGACCCGGTCTGGATCGTGCTCGTCGTCGGGCGCGTTGAGGTAGACGTCGACCTCGAGAACGCCGTCTTCGAAGCTGACAGTCACGTCGTAATCGCGGACTGCAGACTGCTTGTACGCCGAGAAGATGATCCCCTCGGCGGCCTCGGCCGCCGTTTGGACGACGGTCTCGGGTGCTGGCTCCGCCTCGTCTGTGGCTGCGTCGGCACCACCCGGATCGGGTCCGCCGTCGGCGGCCGCGTTCGATCCCTGGTCTGTCATCGCGATCTCCTTACGCGCCGCCTGGGCCGCCCGGGCCGGCCGGACCGCCGCCCATGCCGCCTGCGCCACCGAGTAGCTCCTGGAGTTCCTCCTGAAGCGACTCGAACTGCTCCTGGACGCGCTCTTCTTGCTTCTCGAGCGTCTCGAGGCGGACCTCGAGGGAGTCGACTTTCTCCGAGAGATCGTCCTCGGCTGCGTCGTACTCGGTCTCGACGAGCAACTCGCCAACCTGGCGGTACATGGTCGTCTCTGCGTCGATCTCGTCGAGTTCCTCGAGGGCGTTCTCGGCGTCGGTCAGCGAGGACTCGGTCTCCTGTTTCTGGGCGGCGACCGTCTGGGCGGTCTCCTGGAGATCCTGCAGATTCTCGATTTTCTCCTGTGCTTCCGGCGGCAGGTTGCCTTGCATACTTCGGCCGACGCCCTCCGGACTGATAAAGCCAAGCTTTGTGATCGGAACGCAGGCCGAGTCACTGGGACACGGCGTCGTCCACAGTCGACGTTCGGACAATCGCGTACCCGCCAAGCAAGAAGAGCAGACCCCAGATTAGGAAGGCCACGTCCCAGAGGAGCGTCGGACCCGGACCGTCTGGCCAGACGTGGTGAAGCCCGAGCAGATGGTGGTTGACGAGCCCCTCGAGGACGTTGAACAGTCCCCACCCCATCAGCCAGGAGCCAAACAAGGTTCGTCCGTCCGGCCGAACGCGCGGGCGCTTCCAGGCGCGGTGTAACAGTGCGATTCCGACCGCAGTCGCGATCCAGGCGACGGCGTGAAAGAGCCCATCCGCACGCATGTTCAGGTGGACGTCGTTTGCAACGCTCGGATCCGGGTGGGCTGAGAGCAGCTGGTGCCACTGCAGGATCTGGTGGAAGACGATCCCGTCGAAGAAGCCGCCCAGGCCGATTCCCAGCGCGACGCCAGCCAGGACGAGCGGTCTGCGACGACGTGGGAGTCCCAGCCACGTCGGGTTCCGATCTGGCATACGCGAGTTCAGAGCGCAATTTGGAAGGAGACATTGCCAGCCGTCGCAGGCTGTGTTACTGGGGTTCGACGATTTCTACCGTTCGCTCGGCGACGTCGACCAGCGAAAACCAGGTGTTCAGCGCCGCCCGCAGCGCGATGACGTCTCGGGCTTCGATCGTGATCGTGAGGGTCGTCCCCTGGCGGTCGATCTCGGTGCGCGAACGCTCGTCGTCGATCTCGCCGACCTCGCGGGCGACGCTCTCGGCGACGAGGTGGGCACTCGAGGGGGCGTCGTACTCGAAGGTAAGGATCGCCTCGTGAGAAGACACGGCGGACTACTCGACGTCGACTTCCTTGACGTCGCGGCTGCGCTCTTTTAACAGCACCCGGTGTCCGCAGTACGGACAGCGGACGCCGCCGTACTCGTCGAGTTGGACGTCGCGCTTACAGCGTGAACACTTGTAGCTCATCCGTGTGCGTTACTCGTCGTCGGCAAGCGCTGCGCGAATCGAGCGGCGGACGGTTTTACCGGCCGGCGTCTCGGGGCGGTAGGAGCCGCCGGTGAAGAGCTCGCCGGTCTCCTCGTTCTTCCAGATCCCGGTTCCGACGCGGGTGACGTCGTCGCCGTCGACCGTGGAACTGCGCATTTCGTGTTCGATCTCGCTCACTCGTCGTCGCGAAACGCGTCCGTAGCGCGCGCCGAAGCGACCGGCGCTACCGACGGTTCCGCTCCCGGTATCGGCCATAGTATCGCAACCTATCGCCAGCGGAGGCATAAAGCTGTTGAGTCGGACCCGGATTCCGCCTCGATCGCACTGCAGTCGCGGTGAGGGCGAGGGCCCCGTCGCGACGCCTCGAACGTCGGCCGTGGTGTCGATCGGCTAGGCGGTCAGTCGGCGGCTTGCTCTGCAACGGGGCCGGTGAACAGCTCCCGAAGGACGAGCGCGAACGAAGCCAGAAACCCCGCGGGAGCTAACGGGGCAGCGAGCAGACCGGTACCGAACCCGGTCGCGGCGATCAGCGTGCGGGCGGCGACGCCACTCACCGCGAGCAGCGGCACGGCCGCTAGCACGACGTCGGCGCGTTCGAGCATGGTAATGATATCTAATTACTCCCGGTCGGAAAAGGGGCCCACAACCAGCAGGTACTGTAGCTTCCATCGACGTGTGACTCTCCAGTACGGCAGGCAGTCGAGCGGAACGTGCTACTGGTACTCCTCGTCGGTGAGTACGTCGTTTAAATCGTCCCGAATGCGCTCGCCGAGTTCCCGGTCCCAGGCGGTCGTAACGACCCGATTCTCCTGAACGCTCGAACCGTCACGCAGGAGCATCCGTACGTTACCGCCGTCGTCGGCTCGGGTAACTTTCGCCCGGAGTCCCGACTGCGAGCCAGTTCCGCCGGCGTCGATCGGGCCCGGGATCACCTTCTTGACGTGGGGATGTTCGGCGACGGTCTGGACGACTCGGATCCCGCGCCGGCCGCCGATGAGCGTCGAGTGACTGCCGCCGATCTTCTCTGCGGGCGGGAGGTCGACGACGTCGAGTGCGCGCTCGCCACGGCGTTCGAGCACCGCCTCGACGGGCGTCTCGCCGTCGACGCGGTAGAATGGGTAGTGAAGTAGTTCGCGAACGTCCCGAATCACCGATCGATCCCCGCCGGCGTAGATCTCCTCGGGACGCTTGCGCCGGACGTCCTCCGCGATCAGCTCTGCGAAGTTTCGGCGCTCGACGACCTCCTCGTCACCCGTCTCGGGGACGGTCGTAATCGTCGTCTCGCCGATAACCGTCTCCCCGTCAGCGAGCATCGTGATCGTCGCCCGATCGCGTGCAGCCTCGAGAACGATCGCCTCCGTGTTCCGTTCCCGGCAGACCAGACAGAAGTCTCCGGGCTTCTCGAGTTCCGAGGCGCAGTGGCGACACTCCATTCCCCTGATCGTCCGACTGTAGCGGATCCGGCCCTAAAACGACGCCGTTTCGGTTGCCAGCTAGGGATTCGCGATCTCGTCCGCCGGCGCGTGAATCGCGTCGTCGAGAACGACCTCTAAGCGATCGTCCGCGATCAGGCGGTCGATCTGGTCGAACGAGAACGTCCCGTCGCAGTCGGGGCCGACGAAGGTGACGAGCCGGTCGGTCCGCTCGACGACGGTCGCGAAGGAGCTGCCGGTTCGGTAGTGGTATCGGACAGTCGTTCCGGGGAGGAGGGCGGCTTCGGTCACGCGGAGGTACGATCGACGGCGGAGAGTCATACCGGTGGAGGCGACGGCCGGATTATCGATCTTTCGGTGGGATGGCCGGTGTCACTCTCGTTGTCGGAGGTGAGGAGTTCGGTATTCGGGAAGAACATGGAATTGAATCGGGTAGCTCGGCGAATACAGCTGCGAGTTGAACACGAGCATTCGCGCGAACGAGCGGTCCGAAGGACCCGGTAGTGAGCGCGATTCACCGGTCGAGCGGAGCGAGACCGGCTTTTTGGCATGAACGGGTTTTCGCCGAGCGGTGCGCGAAGCGCATCCGAGGCGAAAAGAGGTTCGCCTCTACTGAACGCGGGTTTCAGGACAGATTCTGTACACGCACTCCGTATCAGGGGCGCTCGTCAGCCCAGGTGGACCGGATCGACCTTCAGGAACTCCCGCGAGAGTACCGTCGCGTACGAGCCCTTGGGGAGCGAAAAGGACAGTGAGAGCGGCTCCCGACCGAGTTCGAGGTCGGTCCGGACGAGGATCGCCCGCCGGGTGCCCGTCGAGTGGAACTCCCCGGGGAGATCGAAGTCCGACTGGGAGAGCCCGAGGTCGTCGAGAACCTCCCGCTCGATCTCGCCTTGCTCACCGTCGGCGAGTTCGGTCTCCGTGCCGACCAGGGGCGCCGTGACGAACGCCCGCCCGCGCTCGCAGTGGCGGGTCACGGAGCGCACGCGGCGCTCGTCGACGCGCTGCTCGCGGGAGACGTCCGGTAGCTCGAGGCCGACGGGGGCATCTCGGTCCGCAAAGCAGACGACGTCGCCTGCCACGGGGCAGTCGAAGGGGAGCCCGCGCTCCAGACGCTCGCTGAGCATCAGATTGAACGCGTAGGACTGGGCCGCGTGGACGAACAGCCGCTGCAGATTCGAAGGGACGCGCTCGAGTGCCGCCCGGAAATCGGCGGGCTCCGGCCTGCCCGATCCGACGCGGTCGGCGAGTTCGTGCAGCATCGAGCGTTCGTACCGGAGGCGGTGGGGGAATCGCTCGAGTGCGGCCTGCCAGTCGCGCTCTTCTTCGAGGAACGCCCGCGCTTCCTGAGTCTCCTCGGGTTCGCGTTCGTGGGGCCGACCGAGGTAGGCCATCACGGCACCCTCCCAGTCGTCGCGAGCGACTGCGAGACCGACCTCGTGGGTGATCGGCCGGCGGCTTCCGAAGCGCTGCTGGCCGAAGAAGTTGGGGACGCCCACCGTGATCGGGCCGGCGGTTTCAGTCTCTTTCCCGCCGTCGTCCGATTCGACAGTGTCACCGTCGTCTTTGGCGCCCGAGAACGCCGCAAGCTTCGCGGCAATCTGCTCGGCGCGATCCGGCCGGTCGGGATCGCTGACAACGAGTTCGAAGGCGTTGCCCGCGAGGTCGCCGAACTCGAGCGAGCGCCCCGCTCGGCCGACAATCTCGATTTCGACACCGTTAATCTCCGGAATCGACTCGGGATCGAGCCCGTAGATTGAGAACAGCTGCGTGGTGATCGCGTACTTGTCTTTCGTCCCGGCCCAGGAGACGCGCTCGCGGCTCATCCCGACCGCGTCCGAAAGGCGGCTCGCGAAGTCGTTCGTATCCCACCCCTGCAGGGTGGCTCGGATGACAACGTGGGGGTAGTCGTCCGGCGAGGCGTCTACTGGCTGGGTCTCAAACCGCTCGAGTTCGCGGACCCGGAAGTGCTCGTCGTCGGCGCGGAGTCGGCCGCCGGTGCCGTCGACGTCGCTCACGTAGTGGTGCATGCCGACGGTCCGTTCGGTGGGGTGGGCCGGGCGCATCTGCCGGCGATTGGATCTCGGCGAGTAAATCGGTTCGGCTCTGGGGTCGCGAAGGGGTGGCTACTGATCGTCACACTCACTCAACGTCGGCTGGTACGTACACGGATCGAAGTCGTCGAGGTCGATCGCCTCGAGTTCGGCCGCCTGGCCCCAGAACGTACACAACCCCGACTCCGGGGGCTCGTCGGCGAACGTGATCCGGGCGGTCAGGGCGAGGGACGGCATACTGTCACCACAACCGGACTCTGCCAGCTGCTCCGCATCCTCGACGCGCCGGACCGTCAGATGAACGCTCCCGTCGAGAACCTCGACGTCTCGAGCCTCGATCTCGTAACAACTGCTGTACCCCCACGTGATCGCGTGGACGAGCACCGACTGCGAGTCGACTGTCACTCCGAACGGACGCTCGTCGCTCGTTGCGTCGGTTGCGAACAGCGCAAGGGGTTCTTCTAAGTTCGGACTCACGGTCGGTGACGCAGAGCGGATGTCGACCTCCGTAATTCCCGAATCGTCGGCGATCTCCACTTCGGAGTCGTCGGTCTCGTCGGAATCTGTATTCCAGGGGAGCTCGCCGACACAGCCGCTGAGTCCCGCGAGCGTTCCGGTCCCAGCCGCGAGGAGCGTTCGGCGGCGCATGGGAGCAATTGGGCTGCCACTGTAAAATAGCCGCGCCAAGGACAAATGCGCGTTTCAGCGTCGGCTCACGCCTCTGCGACCGAGGCGACCAGCTCCCGAACGAAGTCCATCTCGTCCTGGTTGACGGTGTGGCCCATCCCCTCGTAGATCCGTGTCTCGACGTCGCCCTCCAGCCCCTCGCAGATCTTGGCGCTGTCGTGGACGCGCTCTTCGGGGATGTGCGGATCGCGGTCGCTACAGCCGAAGAACACCGGGGTTTCCTCGAGCGAGCCGTCGTAGCGATCCGGATCGAGCGTGTCGCCGATCAGGCCGCCCGAGAGTGCGACGACGCCGCCGTATCGGCGCGGATTCCGGGCGGCGAACTCGGTGCTGAGGCAGGCGCCTTGCGAGAAGCCCAGCAACACCGTGCGCTCGGGCGGTATCCCGCCGTCGGCGACGGTCTCGAGGACGGTTTCGAGACGAGAGAGCGCCGAGTCGAGAAACGGTTGGTTCGCCTCGGTCGGGGCGAGAAACGATTGGGGGTACCAGGTGCGGCGGTGGGCCTGCGGAGCCAGGTACGCGACGTCGCCCCGGCCGATGTCGTCGGCGAAACTGAGCATCCCTCGGGCCTGGGCCCCCCGCCCGTGGACGAGGACGACCGCCGCGGCGGCGTCTTCGAGGGCGGCTCCGGCGCGCTCTACGGGCTGTCCCTGATGTGGATCGTCGGTCATACCCGATTCCTGGTGTCGAACGCCAAAAGGCGTTGGTGCGCCGGTGATTCGCGCCGCCAGGCGCTGTCTGCGAGGTGCCGGCAACCGGCCCCCTACAGCAGCGACAGCTCGCCTGTCACCCGGTCCACCGTCTCTTCGTCGCCGGGACCGACCGCTAGCGCGGTGACGGTCCCCGGCTCGAGTTGGGTGTGTCCCGCATCCCTAACGACGGCGGCGGGGAGCCCCTCGCGTTCGGCGATCTCCGAGAGTTCGTACAGCTCGCGCTCGCTCGATCCCTTCAGCACGACCTTCTTCTGGCCGCCGCCCTTCCAGCGCTTTCGGGCCCGCTTGCCTGCCTTCTCGTAGGCAGACAAGGAGGCGTGAGAAGCCTGTGCAGCGAGCTTCCCGGTTCCCATTCCGATGTCGGTTCGGGCGACGATGGCCTGTTTCATACCCGAGCCACGACGGCGGGCGATTTAGGGGCGGCGATCGGTATCAGCGTACTCAGATCCAAAAGCGGTGACGCACTACATATTTCAGGACCCGACCGCTAGGCTGGTTCGATGACCCCAACACGACGCACGGTGCTTGCCTCGGCGGCCGGGACCGCCGGCCTCGCCCTCGCCGGCTGTCTCGGTGACGACGACACCGGCGAAACTGGTTCCGAGATAACCCTCGACGGGGAGGACATCCTCCCGGTTCCCGTCGCCGGCGACCCCGACGCCGACGTCACGGTGATGGTCTTCGAGGACTTTTCCTGTGGCGGCTGCAGAAGCTACAAACAGAACGTCTATCCGGAAATCCGTGATTCGTACATCGACCCCGAGTCAATCCGGTACGAGCACCACGACTTTCCGATCCCGGTCGACGACATGTGGTCCTGGGGGATCGCGGGTGCGGCGCGCTCGGTCCATGAGCAGGCCGGCGATGAGGCGTTCTGGGCGTTCACAGAGCTGATCTACGACCACCAGGGACAGTACGCCAACGAGGCGATCAGGACGGTCGTCGAAGAGATCAACAACGACGGAGGATACGGCATCGACGACGACACCGTCATCACGGACGTCGACGAAGGGACGTATCGCGACGATCTGGAGACAGAACGCGATCGAGCACACGAGGCCGGCGTCGAGGGGACCCCGACGGTCGTCGTCGACGGCCAACTCGTCGAATCGTCCCTTGGCGCCATCGAGTCGGCGATCGAAGACGCGCTGTAGGTCGCGCGACAGCTTTCATGTAGTTTTACATCGTCCGGCTCGATTCTCCGCACATGATCCTCTCAGATGCCGACATCCTCGACCGGCTCTCGGACGGGGAGCTCGTCGTCGACCCGCTAGACGATCCCGACCTCCAGATCCAGCCGGCAAGTGTCGATCTCCGGCTCGGTCGGGAGTTCCTCGAGTTCCAGCGAACGAACATTCCCTGTATCCATCCGAACTCCGAGCGCGAGGTCGACGAGTACGTCACCGAGACGATCGTCGACGAGGGTGACGACTTCATCCTCCACCCCGGCGACTTCGTCCTGGGGACGACCCACGAGCGCGTCGAAATCCCCGCAGATTTGATCGCTCACGTCGAAGGTCGCTCCTCGCTCGGCCGGCTCGCCGTCGTCGTCCACGCGACCGCGGGTCTGTGCGATCCAGGCTACCGCGGCCAGATCACGCTCGAGCTGTCGAACCTCGGTTCGGCGCCCGTCGCGCTCACGCCCGGCATGCGTATCTCTCAGCTCACATTCACCGAGCTCAAGACGCCCGCTGAGCGACCATATGGAAGCGATCGCGGATCGAAGTACCAGGATCAAGACGGCCCACAGGCCTCCCGAATCCAGAGCGACGACGAGTTCGGCGGCGACCAGCTAGAGCGAGATCAGTAGCGCCGGCGCTCGAGAGACGGGTTCCCAAGTCGACGACAAGTCGATGGCGTTCGCTTACGAGTACTGCTCGCGAAGCGAGTTCAGCGCTCCTGCGAAGACGTCCTCGAGGTGGGCTTTCGCCTCGTCGAGTTCGACGCCCTCGACGTCGAAGTGGGCGTGCTGTCGCGCCAGCGTCTCGCCGGTTTCGGTGATCGGAATCAGTCGAAGTTCGCTCACGTAGTCGACCTTACCCCCACCACCCTCGACGATCGTGTACTGGTAGAATCGGTCCTCATCTGAGAGGGCGACGAGTTCCTCGCGGACGGTCCGGTCGCCGGCCTGAAACGTTCTGACTGCGCCGAGCTGGTCGGGGTCGTGGTCGCCCTCGATGGTACACTCCTCGAGTGGTCCCCACTCGTCTAAGCTGTCGAACTCGCGGATCGTCTTCCACACGTCGTCGGGCGAACCGGGAATGACCTGGCTCACGAGCACTCTGGGTTGGTGCGGCATAACGTGTTCCGAACTGCACCGTATCGGCGTATAAAGACTGCGACGTCGGTCCGAGAAGCCGTCAAAAGAACCGAACGACTGCGGTCGCTCAGTCCTCGAGCACCGCGAAGAACCGGGCCGGCGATCCCTCGCCACCTGCGACCTTGATCGACGGGCCGTAGAACTGGAAGCGCTCGCCGACGGGCAGCTCCGACAGGTTCGTCAGGTGTTGCATCAGGATCGCGTCGTTCTCCAGAATGATCTTGTGAATCTGGAAGTCCTCGGGTTCGAAGTCTGCCAGACGCGCGGGGTACTCGCTAAAGCAGTCGAAGCCGACCGCCTTCGCGCCGTTCTCGACGAGCCACTCAGCGGCCTCGGGCGCGCAGTACGGCGAGTCGCTGTAGTACCGGGGGAAGTTGCCCCACTCCTGTTCGGCCCAGTCGGTCCGGATGAGCACGATGTCGCCCTCCTGGATGTCCGCAGCGTGCTCTCTGACGTCCTCAAGTGTGATCTCGTAGTTCTCGCCGCCGTCGGAGAGATCGACGACGAAGGCGTCCCCGCAGACACGGTCGAGCGAAACGTCGGCGGCCGTCTCACCCTCTTCGACCGTGTGGAGTTCGAAGTCGACGTGCGAGCCGGTGTGGAGCAGCATGTCGACCTCGCTGGATTGCCAGTAGCTCTCGCCGTCCATCGTGTGTGTGGTCAGCTCCACGGGCTTATCGACAGACGGTGGACTGCGCGTCTCCTCGCCGATCGTCACCGAGAGGTCGACGATTTGGCCCACGTCAGCCCTCCACCGTCTGTACGTCGCCGAGTTCGTCGTCT
Organism: Halobacteria archaeon AArc-dxtr1; assembly: GCA_025517425.1. Lineage (NCBI taxonomy): Archaea > Methanobacteriati > Methanobacteriota > Halobacteria > Halobacteria archaeon AArc-dxtr1. The sequence continues at coordinate 672,191 of JAOPJY010000001.1, forward strand.
TCCTTTCCTTCGAGCGCCCGCAGCACCCGTTCGGGAGTGACCGGGAGCTTGGTAAAGCGGATGCCGATCGCGTCGTAGATCGCGTTGACGATCGCCGGGATTGGCGGCGTCGCGGACATCTCGCCGATTCCCTTGGTCCCGAACGGACCCGTCCGGGAGGGCATCTCTAAGACGTCGAACTGGATCTCGGGAGTTTCCCCGGGACCCGGAAGCGGATAGTCGCCGAAGCTGCGCGGCTGGTGATCCGTTTTGGGATAATATGGATCGGTGGTCTCATAGAGGGCGTGGGCCATCCCCATCTGGGCGCCGCCGACGATCTGGCCCTCGACGAGCGCCGGATTGACCATCTGGCCGATTTCATAGGCGCAGTTCAGGTTCAATACGTCGACCTCACCGGTCTCGGTGTCGACCTCAACGTCCGCGATGACGCAGGCGTGGGCCTCCGTCGAGTCGGGGTCCATCTCGCCGGTGTCGGGATCTGGCGTACTCTTCTCCTTGTAGCCGATTCCCCGTCCCGAGATCGTCCGTCCCTGGTCGAAGTGGGCCGCCATCGCGACGTCCATCACGCTGATCGAGCGGTCGGGGGCACCCTTGACGTGGATGTTGCCCTCACCGTCGGTGACGAGGTCCTCTGGCGCCGCCTCTAACTCCTCGCCTGCGGCCTCCATCAGGGCTTCCGTGGCTTCCTCGGCGGCGTCGATGATCGCGTTCCCACAGCGGTGGGTCGCCCGGCTGGCGAAGGTGCCCATACAGTGGGGGCCGGTGTCCGTGTCGCCGGTGTCGACGATGATGTTCTCGGCAGGGACGCCCATCGCGTCGGCAGCGATCTGTTTCATCGCCGTCTTCAGCCCCTGTCCGAGGTCGGTACTCGAGATCGTCACGACGAAGCTGCCGGTCGTCGTGCTGTGGATCAGCGCCTGGGTCGGGTCGCCACCCAGGTTCATTCCCGAGGGGTAGTTAACCGCGGCGATCCCGCGGCCGCGCTTTTTGGTCATTGTTCTACCTCCGCGTCCTGCAGCGAACTCATTTGTTTGAACTCCTCCGGCAGCCCCTCGCCCGCCAGCTCGGCGGCCGACTGCATCGCCTCGATCACGCTCGCGTCCTCGACCTCCTTGCGGTGGGGGGTCATATCGCCGTTCTGGTAGGCGTTCTTGAAGCGGACCTCCCACGGATCCATGTCGAGCTTCTCGGCGATGCGGTCCATCTGTGACTCGATCGCGAACGAACACGGCGTCACGCCGAACCCACGCATCGCGCTGGACGGCGTCTTGTTTGTGTAGACGCAGTAGCAGTCGAACTTGGCGTTGGGAATCCGGTACGGCCCACCGAGATTCGCCGCGTGTTTGGTCGTCGCGTACGGGCTGTGTCGGTTGTACGCGCCGGCGTCGGCGTAACTCGTCACCTCGCGGGCGACGATCTCACCGTCGTCGGTGACGCCGTCTTTGTAGTACATCCGCCAGGCACCTCGCGGCGAGGAGACCTGCATCTCCTCTTCCCGGGAGAACTCGTACTGGACCGGCGAACCGGTCTTCTTCGCTGCCAGCGTCGCCAGGGGCTCGACGATGACGTCGACCTTGCCGCCGAAGCCGCCGCCGACGGTGCCGCCGATGAACTGGAGCTTCTCGAAGGGGATGTCCAGGATCAGCGCCGTGTTGTCCAGCGAGAAATACAGCGCCTGGGTGTTCGTGAAGACCTTGAACCGGCCGTCGGCCTCCGGCTTGGCGATCGCCGCGGTCGTCTCGACGGGCGCCTGTTCGATCGGGCTGGTCTGGTACTCGCCTTCGATGATGTGATCGGCCTCCTCGAAGCCCTTCTCGACGTCGCCGTAGCGCACCTTCCGGCTCTCGTTTTCGTTGTCGTCGAACTCGAAGTAGTTCGTCCCCCAGGGTTTGAGGATCGGTGCGTCGTCTTCGAGCGCCTCCTCGACGTCGAAGACCGCAGGCAACTCCTCGATCTCGACTTCGACGGCGGCCGCGGCCTCCATGGCCGCGCGCTTGGTCTCGCCGATCACCGCGACGATCGGCTCGCCCTCGTAGCGGACGCGATCCGCTGCCAGGATCTGTTCTTCGGGCGGACCGATGTCGATCAGGGTGAGGACAGTGTGAACGTTGTTTGGGACGTCCTCGTGGGTCAGCACGTCGACGAATCCGGGCACCTCTTCGGCACCGGAGATGTCGATGTCTTTGATCTCGCCGTGGGCGACCGGGCTCCGGACCATGTGGATGTGTTTTAGATCCCGGAAGTTCCGGTCGGTGACGTACTCAGTCTGGCCGGTGACGTGACCGTCGCCGTCCGAGCGCTGGATCGACGAGCCGACGGCGCGAAGCTCTTTCACGCCTCGCCACCTCCGTTCATCGTCTCGGCGGCTGCTTCGACGGCGTCGACGATCGGATCGTAGCCGGTACACCGACAGACGTTCCCGGAGATGGCGTCGACGATCTCCTCGCGGGTCGGATCGGGGTTGCGATCGAGAAGCGCCTTCGCGGTCATGATCATCCCGGGCGTACAGTAGCCACACTGCATCGCGAAGTGCTCGTTGAACGCCTCCTGGATCGGGTGGAGTTCGCCGTCCTCGCTGGGAGTGATCCCCTCAAGCGTGGTGATCTCCTTGCCCGCGGCCTCCTCGATCGTGACGAGACAGGAGACCTTGGGTTCACCGTCTACCAGAACCGTACAGCTGCCACAGCCGCCTTGCTTGCAGCCGGTCTTGGTGGCGGTGTAGCCCATCTTCTCCCGGAGGACCGCCTGCAGCGGCTCCATCGGTTGGACGATCTCCTCGACGGTGCGACCGTTGACGGTCAGCTCGACGATCTTCGAATTAGAACTCATCTCTCTCCCTCCGCGTCCGTTTCGACCGCTCCGTTCACGTCGTCTCCGTCCACACCGCCGATCTCTGCGAGCGCCGACGCGCAGTGTTTCCGGAGCATTCGCTCGCGGTACCACGACGTCGCGATCGCGTCCGTCGGCGGGTCGGCCGCTTCGGCGGCGGCGTCGGCCGCCTGCTCGATCGCCGCCTCGTCGAGGGCGGTTCCCTCGATCGCCGTCTCGGCGTCGGTCAGTCGGACCGGGTGCGGGCCCGCGCCGTTGGCCGCGATTCGCGCGTTGGTGACCGTCTCGGCGTCTCGCTCTATCGCGATCGCCACCGTTACTACGGGCGGTGCCGGCTCCTGATTGCGCGTGAACTTCTGATAGGCGGTTTCGGCCCCAGACTCGGGCACGCGGATCGCCGTCACCAGCTCCGACGGCTCGAGTGCGGTCTCGCCGGATCCCTCGTAGAATTCGACCAGTGGAATTTCGCGCGACCCGTCGCTACGCTGGACCTCGACGGTGGCGTCGAGTGCCAGCAGCGCCACGGCGGCGTCCCCCAACGGTGCCGGTGCGAAGAGATTGCCCCCGATCGTCGCGCTATTTCGAACCGCCCAGCCGCCGCTGTGGCGAGCGCCTTCCTGTAGGAGTGGAACGTCGACGTCCTCGATGACGTCGGTCAGCGTCAGCGTCGGGCCGAGCGTGATCCCCTCGTCCGTGTTGTCGACGTAGTCGAGGTCGAGTTCACGGATGTCGAGCACTTGTTCGGGGATGTCGTGTCCCTCGTTTACCGCTGGCATCGTGATCGTCCCCCCAGAGATGATCTCGATGTCGGCCGGCCGATCAGCCGTGAGCTCGAGTGCGTCGTCGAGTGATGTCGGTCGATGGTAGGCGTTGACCGGCATCTTACGCCCCCATGAACAGTGGCTGCCACTTGCGAATGTGTTGCATTTGCATCTCTGTCGATGTGGGGATTTCAAATAAATATTCTCCCCAGAAATCGATAGCTGGCGGTGAGATGATGGCACCGATCGAACAGGATCTTGCGAGAACAGGAAGGCACAGTTATCCGGCCGGGTCACGTACAGCCGACAACGAATGAGATTCGTCGAGGAGATCGTCGTCGAGGAGTTTCTACCGACGGTGCGTTCGATGCTCGCCGGGGAGTTACGCGAGGAGGGGCTGACTCAGAGCGAAGTAGCGGCCGTGCTTGGAATCAGCCAGAGCGCCGTCTCGAAGTACGCTCACGGCGAGGTGACCGTCAACGACCGGATCGCCGGCGACGAGCGCGTCGAGGCACTCGTCGTTGAACTCGCCGAGGGGTTGGCGACGGGCAACACTTCACAGGCACAGGCGCTGATCGAACTCGAGGTGCTCGTCCGCGAACTTGAGCGGGGTGGCGATGTCCTCGCAACGCTGCACGAAGAAGCCGTTCCCGCACTGGCCGAACACGGCTCGAGCTTCCGGATTCACGATCCCGAGAGCGACCTGCGAACGAGCGAGCGTGTCCTCTCGTCGGTACGGTCGGGACTGCGCATCTTAGAGAACGCAAGCGGCTTCGCCGGGCTCATTCCCGCTGTGGGGTCGAACCTCGTCGCTTGCACGCCCGATCCGGCGGACGTCGACGACGTCGCGGGCGTCCCGGGGCGGATCTTCGACGTCAAGGGCCAGGCGACCGTCCCCGGCGATCCGGAGTTCGGCGTCTCCGAGCACGTCGCGACGATCCTGCTTGCAGCCCGTGACCATGGTGCAGACGCCAGCGCTGCGGTGAACATCCAGTACGATCCCGCAGTGCTTGCGACGCTCGAGGAAGCGGGCCACGTCACCGCAGAGTTCGACGAGGTCGGTGACGTCGCCGCAAACGTCGGGGCGGCTGTCGAGGAGACGCCGGATGCGACGGTACTCTACCAGACCGGCGGCATGGGAATCGAACCGATCACGTACGTTCTCGGCCCGGATGCGGAGTCGGTTGCGAGCACCGTCCGATCGCTGCTCTAGCTCGAGACATGTCCGAGACAGCCCACTCGAACGACTCCACCGACAGTACGCAGGCGTTCTACGGCCGCTGGGCTCGCCTCTATGACCTGCTGGCACGACGGACGCCCGGTATCGTCCGTCTCCGGCGGCGGGCGGCGGCGGCCTGCCGGCTCGACCCTGGCGACACGGTCGTCGAGATGGGGTGTGGGACGGGGGCGAATCTGCCGTTCTTGCGCGACGCTGTCGGCCCGGAGGGAGCCGTCGTCGGAATCGACGTGACCGAGCCGGTCCTCCAGCGCGCGCGCCGAGTGACTGCCGACTACGACAACGTCCACGTGGTTCAAGCAGACGCGACCCGACCACCCGTCGAGGAGGCCGACGCCGTGCTGGCGACGTTCGTGGTCGGGATGCTTCCTGATCCCGCCGGCGCGGTCGACGACTGGTGTGATCTCGTCGGGTCGGGTGGACACGTGGTCCTCGTCAACGCCGCCGCGAGCGAGGCGTGGTATGGACCGCCCGCAAATGTGGCTCTCCGTGTGGTAACGGTCCTTTCGACGCCGCCGACGACGAAGCTCCGATACGAGCGCTCGCCGACGAACCGCCTCACCGAGCGGGTGACCGCGGCCCACGAGCGATTGTGCGAGCGCTCGCTCGAGATCGCTCACGAGACGCACGCAACAGGAGTGGTTCGGCTCACTGGCGGCCGGATCGACTGAGCTACTCCGGCTGGTCGACGATCCAGGTTGGGGGCCCGCATCGACGATCGGTCTCCGACGCCTCACCTCCGGTCAGCGACTGTGGGAGAGAATCGGTGTTGCTGGCAAGCGTCTCGACGACGGCTGCGAGTTCGTCGAACCGCACTCCTGGAGCAGCACGCAGTGGATCGATATCCCACCGTACGAAGTCGGCAGCCGCAAGTTTCGGAAGGTGACTGTGGACCAACGTCTGGCGTACCATCTCCCGATCCTGCTCGCGAGACCGAGACACGACCCCCTCCGGAAGCCGAATGTGTTCGTCGGACGGGGCGTCTAGAAGGGCGACTACGAGCTGCCGTCGTAGGGGTACCGCAATCGCCTCAAGCACCTCGTCCCAGCGCTCGACGGTCCGTGGCTCGTCACAAAGCGTGGCGTGGGACATACAGTCTATAATGAACAATAACAATACATAAATCGGTCGACGCTTATGTGAACGTTCTGTTTCGGTTGGTTTCGAGAACCGGTTGGCTCGAGTTTACATCGTCGATGAACGACGTCAGCGCGAAGATCCGGTAGACAGAGGCGCGCTGGTTCTCCGCACGTGTATCGAGGAACCGGTGGACGTCCGCCGTCGAGAATACGTCGCCGACCGCGTCACACTGATCCATCTGGTGGCGAATACACCGGATCGTGTCCGGCTGCATCGATGAATCCGTATCGAGGTTGTTGACCGATTTGATGATCGGCTTGACCGCCTCCATCAGCCGTGGATATCGCGAGAGCGTGTCATCGACGAATCCGGCCGCTTCGTGCCGCCAAGAGGTGACTGGAGCACGATAGTCGGGGTGTGGTATCTCGGCGACGTCAGGTGAGAGTTGCGTGAGGAAGCTTCGATAGAGGTTGTACCGAACCTTCTGCTCAGCCGGGCAGTTCATCGCGTAGGTGAAAAACGGCAACGAGTAAAACGGCGTCGTGCTCCAGAAGAAAAACCGATTTCGGTCTTCGCCTTCGAAGAGGTAGTTCACTCCCCGCTCGTAGACGAGGTAGTGGACGTATGCCGAAGCCGGATCGTCCTCCGGGTACTCGTCGAGACGGTCTCGGATGCTCGCCCGAATCTCCGACTCCGGGACGTCAGTAAGCTCTGAAACCTCTTTGATCGGAGAGATGCTGTTCTCCCGGACGACGTGATCGACGAGATTCGACTCCGAAACAGACCCTGGCGGTGTCAGGTCCGGCAACACCTTGTCGCCGCCGTCGCCGGTGACGTAGGCCATCTCCCGGCCGTATTCGTCCTGGAGCTGCCGGAAGAAGCTCAGGATAAACGAGGTCAGCAGCCCGATCTGCCCGTTTTTCGTCTTGACTAGCGTTTCGAGATCCGATCCCAACGGATGCGAGATCTGATAGGTCTGCCACTCCGTCTCGCAGGCCGCCGCGATTTCTTCGGCGATTTCGACGTCCGACTCGGGAACGTACTGAGGGGACTCCATCGTCGCCGCCGTCGGCGCCAGTCCCTCCCGCCGATAGCCTGCGAGCACCGCTCGCGAATCTAACCCGCCGCTGAGCGAGACGACGTCCTGCCCGTCTGGATTCGCACGCGTCCGGCAGGCACGGTCGAACAGCGACACCAGTTCGGCGGCGTTTCGCTCCCGGGAGCGATCGGCGTGTACGTTCGTCTCGAAGTCGTAGCTGTGAACCATCTGCTCTGTGACCAGCCCCTCCTCGTCGTCGACGACCAGAAGCGTCGCCGGTCGGAGCCGTTTGACACCCTCGAGCAGCGTTCGCTCGCCGAGAGAGTAGCCGAGTAAGAGACACTGGGCGGCGCCGAGCCGGTCGAACTCTGTCTCGAGAGACGTCACCAGATATCGGAGTTCGCGGGAGAACAGCACCGAGTCGCCGTCGGCGTAGTAGTACGTCGGGAGCCGCCCGAGCGCGTCGTTGAGCAGCGCGAGCCGACCGGAGGACTTCTCGACGGCCGCCAGCAGGAACTCCCCGTCGGTCCGGGTCACCCAGTCGGCGACCGAGTCGGTGTCGCCGTCGAAGACGGTCTCGGCAACCGCCAGCAGGTCCCGTTTGCGGGTTCGCTCTGGCTCGTCGTAGATGCGTCCCTCCAGGAAGAGCCAGTAGTCGTCGCTCTCGTAGCTCGCCGTCGGATACTCCGGATACGCCGTGGTCCCGATATCGTACGCCTCCGACGTGAACGCGACGTCTGATTCGTACCGATCCGTGTGTAACAACGCCTCGAGAGTCTCCTCGAAGGGTGTTTCGTTCTCCCTGGACGTCCGTCCCGAAAGACCAACCATACCCTCACGATCCCCCGTACTGGTAATTGTTATATCACGGTTTCTGACCCATAGGATGGGAATACCGTGTCCATCAACTGACCGTCACTAGCGCTGGTCGATCAGCGCTCAAAGCTTCGAGGCAAGTTCGCGGGGGTCGAGGAGGCCGGTCGCCACCGAGAGTGTCGCCCAGACGGCGCCGCCCAGCGCGACCGCCGAGAGCAGCGAGATCGGTCCCTGGACGTAGCCCATCGCGATCGAGACAGCGCCAGCCATCACGCTCGTGATAAGGACGACGACCGCCACGTGGCGCAGGAGGTAGCCGAACCGGAGATCGAACTCGGTGTGGACGATCCAGAGATTACCACCCGTGTACATCGAATAGGTGATCACCGTCGCGATCGCGGCGCCCACGACGCCGACCATCGGGATCAGAATGATGTTGAGAATCACGTTCAGGACGGACGTGATCCCCTTGACGATTGCCCGGGACTTCGCTCGGCCGAGGAAGTCGAGTCCGTTGCTCGTGATCCGGGTGATCGCCTGTAAGATCACGTAGAGACTCAGGATCTGTAAGACCGGAACCGCGCCGCCGTACTCCGCGCCGAAGACGAGCGTGATCATCGGATCGGCGACGAGGACGATTCCGGCGGCCGCAGGGATGTAGAGCAACAGTGAGTGCGACAGCGCCTCCTCGTACAATCGGGCGGCTGCGTCGATGTTTCCGTCCGCTTTCTGGGCGCCGAACGTCGGTGAGAGGGTAAAGCCAAGCGCCGAGATCGGTGCTTCGACGAACTCGACGGCCTGCTTGCTGATCGTATAGAACGAGACGGCCACCGGCGTCAAGAAGAAGCCCACGAGCACCGTGTCGACCTGCTTGTCGAGGACGTTCGAGGTGCTCGTCGCGGTGAGCGGAACGGTGTACTCGGCGATCCGGCGGCGGAGCCCGGTCTCCATCTCGGGGGCGACCGTCCAGTCGCGGTAACACCGGAGATAGATCGCACCGAGCCCGACGAGCGCTGCCGTCGCGAGGCTCAACACGTACCCCGCAAGCGCGCCGAGGCCGCCGAAACCCAGGAGGACGAGGCCGACGGCGAACCCGAGGCGCGTGAGCTGGTCGACAGCGTGGACGGCGGCGGCGAGTTCGATCTCCTCGAAGCCCTGCAACACCAGCCGGGCGTACGTCTTGAGCGCCTCGAAGGCCAGATACGCGGCGCCGAGCGCCAGGAACGGCCCGAGTTCGGGCTCGCCGATCAGTTCGGCCAGGAACTGGTGGCCGGCGACGATGGCGATTCCCACGACGACGATCGTCACCGTATTGTACAGCAGTGCAGTCCGCAGAATGTGTGGAACCTGGCCGGGATCTTGCTCCTTGTACTCGGCGACGTACCGTGCCCCCGATTTCGCGATCCCCAGTTTACTTACGACGCCGACGACGGCGAAGACGGAGATCGCGAGAAAGAGCAGGCCGTACTCGTCGGGACCCAGCAGACGGGCCAGCAAGACGGTCAACAGCCCGCCACCGAGGATACCGGCTATCTGCCCGCCGAACTCCGCTTTGAATCGGGAGCCGAGTCCACGCGACGGACTCATCGATCACGCTCGGGAGCTGCGCGGGCGGTTCGTTTACCGCTCTCGGAGCTCGACGGGGCTCCGACTCGAGGATGAAGCCCGCTCTCGCTCTCGGGAGTCGGTGACCAGTCCAGAGGAGTCAGTGACCAGTCCATGAGTGACAACTGGCGTCTGCAACTGGGGTGATGACTTTCGTTATCCGTCTCCTACCTGTCGCGAGCGGGTCGAGAGCCGAGCGTCGCGACTGGAACGTATCGGAGATGCAACGACGATACCGCGGAGGATAGGGCGGGAGGAGTTGGAGGGTGGGGCCAGCGGGGAGTGGAGGAAGGGCAGAGAGTGGGGTGTGGGGTGGTGGTGTGGGACAGAGAGTGGGGGTGTGGGGCAGAATCGGTGGAGGGGCGTCTGCGTCGAGCGTCAGCGGGGGAGGGGGTTCAGGTGGCGTAGTCGGCGGGATCGATCTCTTCGCCGTCGAGTTCGAAGACCGCACTGCCTTCGTGGAGTTCGATCTCGAGGAGGTCGCCGTCGAAGCGGTAGCCGTCGGTGCGGTCGGGGACCGTGACCCAGCCGGTGGCGCTATCGCCGTTGATCTCGGTCCAGGCGTCGATCTCGCCGACCTCAGGATCCTCAGAGAGTTCGCTTTCCGCCCGGATCGTGTATCGACACGGCTGGCCATTGCCGATCACCTCGAGCAGATGTGTTTGGGATCCGTCGTCCCCGTCCGAGTAGTCGGCAGGGTCGATCTGTTCGCCGTTGAGTTCGAAGACGGCGCTGCCTTCGTGGAGTTCGATCTCGAGGAGGTCGCCGTCGAAGCGGTAGCCGTCGGTGCGGTCGGGCACCGTCACCCAGCCGGTTGCGCTGTCGCCGTTGATCTCGGTCCAGGCGTCGATCTCGCCGACCTCGGGATCTTCCGAAAGCGCGTTTTCCGTCCGGACCGTGTATCGACACGGCTCGCCGTTGCCGATCACTTCCAGCAGATTCTCCGGAAGATCGCCCTCGGACGACGGATACTCATCCGGGTCGATCTGTTCGCCGTTGAGTTCGAAGACCGCGCTGCCTTCGTGGAGTTCGATCTCGAGGAGGTCGCCGTCGAAGCGGTAGCCGTCAGTGCGGTCGGAGACGGTGACCCAGCCGGTAGCGCTGTCGCCGTTGATCTCGGTCCAGGCGTCGATCTCGCCGACATCTGGATCCTCCGAGAGTTCGCTTTCCGTCCGGATCGTGTATTGGCACGGCTCACCGTTGCCGATTACCTCGAGTGCATTCTCGGGGAGGTCTTCGTGACCGTCGCTTTGCTCGTCTTCGTCGCCGTCTTCGGATTCGTTATCGTCGCCGTCGCCGGGCTCTGCACCACCGCTTCCGGGATTCGAGACGGCGCCGGTTGCGGCCTCCTCGGCACTCTGTGGGACACCCTCCGGAACGTACAGCTGCGGGTTCGAGCCGATCGTTCCGGTGACGTTCCCACTGATGCTCGCGTTGCTGGTTCCGCCGGTGAGGTCGAGTCCGCCGGTGACGTCGACGCTGGCGCCACTGTGCAGACGCAGCGTCGTGCCGCCGTTTTCCATCACGACGTGGGAGTTCTCGACCGTCACCTCGGCGCCAGGGTTCCCGCCCGGCGCCTCGATGTAGATTCCCCGATTCGTGTAGGCGCCTTCGGTGACCTCGATGACGCAGTTTCGGATGGTGTCGTCGCCACAGACGCGCCAGCCCGAGTGATGCGGATCGATGGCGTAACAGTCCTCTAAGAGGACGGAACCGCCCGCGCCGCCGGAGTTGCGGTTCGGCGGGCAGCCGTAGATCGCCATGTTGTTCTCCAGATTGAAGTTACAGCGCCGGATTTCGAGGCTGCCGGCGTGGCTGGGCGAGACCCAGATCTCCCGGCCGCGGTCGTCGAAGGAGGCGTTCGGATCTCCCTCACCGAAGTAGCAGTTCTCGATCGTGACGGTCTCGCCGGCGGGGGCGTTGACCGCGATCAGCTGATCGGACTGTTCGAAGGTGCCGATCGTCCCGACGTTGCGGATCGTGTGCGAGCCGCTGGTGGCATTGATCTGAATCGAGTTCTGGTTGCCGAAATCGATGATCTTGTTCTCGAAAACCTCGCCGTCGTCGAGGCGGATCACCTGTCCGCGTGCTTCGATTACCTCGTAGTCCTCGGTGGCGCCAGCGCTTCCCGCGCTGGCGGCGGCGCCGAGTCCTGCGGCGGCAACACCGGCCATCTTGAGGTACGATCGGCGGTTCAGAAACCGCCGATTCGAGGCCGAGTCGTCGTGTTCGCGATACTTGTCAGTGGGTTGTACCGGCCGTTCGCGTGCCATGCAGTTCTCGAAACTGGAGTGTTCACATATATACTTTTTCGAGTAATCATGACCATCTTTTCGAGACTGTATTTATAACAGTACAGTATTGTAAATCTGTATTGGTGAATAATCACTTATTTTTATATATTATGCGGAAACTACCACCGGTCTATCAGTAACTGGCGACTCAATTCCAGCGAGAGGACGACAGAAGGACAACAGACCGACGATCCCGAGGGTGGGGCACCAACGACTGGTAGGAATCAGTTACCGATCGTCTGGGCCGTACACCGTCGTGTGAGATGCACAGAACGCAGGCTCCCGAAGCTGGGCATCGATTAGCTCCTCGTGGTAGTGGGCGTTATAGAGTTTGCAGCCGGCGTTCTCACAGAACGCCTCGCCGGTTTCTATGTAGTGGACTGCCTGGAGCACGTATCCACAGAGAGCGTCGGTCGTCCGCGGATCGTCTTCGATCAGGAACTCGCCATCGACCTGGGTCTCGAGAACCTCCCGCGGCGGGGAATCGCCGGAGAGCAGGGCGTGGCGTTGTTTTTCCTTGTAGTAGGCCTCGGGCTTCGCGGGCGCCTCGTAGAGTCCGGGGACGGAGACGAGCGCCGGTTGGCCAGGAACGGTCACCCGCTTGTGCCAGCGCCCGTCGTGGTCGCCCCAAGTGCCGATCGCCCGATCGAGGGCCGCGACGTGGAGCGTCTGGAGGTCGCGCTCGGAGGGCGGAATCGCGCCGTTCAACGCTCGTTGGATCTGGGTGCCGTCGTAAAGTACTCCGCCGCCGCGTTGGGGGTCGTCGAGCAATCGCTCCTCGTATCGTACCGTCCCCAGCATCGTGTTCCCCGTCTCGCGCTCGTACGGCGACTGGACGCGAGCGGCGGCGAACTGCTCTGCGAGATCGTCTGTTCGGTGCTCGTCGAGGAACCGATCCCGGACGTCGACCTCGGTGTTCGGGAGGCGCTCGCGGAGCCAGGCGGCGATATCGTCGACGTCGGCGACGGTCGTCGGAGCGCGATAGCAGATGAGTCGATCGACCATAGACAGTCACTGGGTGGCTGCGTCGTCAGTCGTCAGCGGGGGCGGCGCGGCTCGTGATGTCGACGGGATCGGCGTCGACCTCGAGTTCGTCTAAGGCGACCTGTGCGGCGCGCTTGCCCGAGACGAGCATGGCGCCGAACGTTGGCCCCATGCGGGGCAGGCCGTAGGTCGTCGCCGTGGCCATCCCGGTCGCGATCAGGCCGTCGTGGACGAGGCCCGTGTGCTCGACGACGGCATCCTCGGACTTGCCGACCCACATCGAGTCGTGGCCGGGCGAGTCGTGGCCGGGGGCGCCGTAGGTGTCGTCGTCGGTCTGGTCCATGACCGTCCCGCGCGCCTTCGCGTCCTGAATGCCCGGTGCGTCTAAGACGCCCCGCTCGTCGAGTTTGGTGATCGCCATCGCGTCGTGGCCCGTCGCGTCGATAACCAGGTCGGCCTCGACGGCGATAGGGTCGACGCAGGTGATCTCGCGGGGCAGCGCGTGGACTGGCGTCCAGTTCATCACGATCCCCGAGACCTTGTGGTCCTCGCGGATGACGATGTCCGTAAACTCCGTCATGTTCTGCATCTTCGCGCCCGCGTCGCAGGCGGCCTTGATCAGGCCGGAACAGGCTTCCGGACCGTTCGCGACGTAGAGGCCGTCACTGTCCTGGGACTGCTTGTAGGAGACGTCGAGTTCGTCTAAGATCTGCTGGGCCGGATCGCGGACGGTTACCTTGTTCATCAGGAAGCCGCCGAGCCAGAAGCCCCCGCCCAGATAGTTGTTCTTCTCGACGACCATCGTCTTCACGCCCCGCTCTGCGAGTTCTTTGGCGGCAGTGAGTCCCGAGGGACCGCCGCCGACGATGATGACGTCCGAATCCGAGAAGTCCATGAACTCCTCGGTCCACTCCTGTCCAATCGCACGGGTTACGTCTGCTTCGCCGACATCGCTGAACTGTTCGAAGTCGCTCATACAACCGAATGTTACCATCTGGTGGTAAAAACCTATCGTGACGTGCGTAGCCGAGTTCACTGGACACACTCAGCGTGGACCACGGTACCGTTGGTCAGATCCATCGGCGAAACTGAAACGTTTACCCACGCGGGTCACGTCCGACATGGTGATGACGCTGGTCGTTGTTCCCGTACGATACCCACTGACAACACACTCGCGGCGAACCCTCGAACGAGCGATTGCAGTGGCTCGGGAACGCGACGCGACGTTGACCGTCTTGCACGTCAATCTCTATCAGAACGGCAAGACCGTAAGCCGGGCCGACTTAAAACAGGCCGTCGAGTCCCAGTTCGGCACTCTCGACTTCGCCAGATACGTTGTTCGAACCGGGTTCCTCGTCGAGGAGAGCATCTTAGAGGAGGTCGCCGCCGAGGAGGCAGATGTCGTCGTGATCGGAATGAAACAGGCCAGCCGCTGGCGCCGAGTGTTGCGCCGGTTTACCAATAATCCGAACATCGAAGGCTACCTCCGGAATCACCTCGATTGTGAGGTCGTGACTGTCGACGCCGCAGCGTAACCCACCCACAGGCATTCACACCCCCGGTCAGCGATCTGCGGGTTCGCTTTCGGGGTCCATCGCGGGTCGCCGGGCCGGCGACTCCACCGGTTCGTCGACGGCGACGCGTGCCGTCCCACTCGTTTCGTCGAAGACGTGATGCGTGTGGGGGTAAGCGAACTCGATTCCGTTCTCCGCGAAGCGACGGCGAAGTTCGGCCTGTACGTCCGACTTGACCAGCGCCCGCTTGTAGGGGTTCTCGATCCAGAACCGAAGCTGCAACAACACGCCGTGATCGGCGTACTCGACGATATCACAGACCGGTGCCGCGCCGTAGCGTGCGCTCCCAATCCGGATGTCGGGGCCGCCGGAGAGAACGGCGTCGACGCTGCGGGCCGCCCGAACCGCATGACGTCGCGCCGCTGCGAGCTCACTTTCGTAGGTGACCTCAAACTGCACTGAGATGCGCGTTCGCTCGTCCTCGGCGGAGTAGTTGATCACGTCGCGCGTGTGGATTTCGGAGTTTGGAATGACCAAAAACGTATTTTCGAGGGTGAATATCTTCGTATACCGGATCGTGATGTCCTCGACGAACCCCGTGTGTCCCTCGTCGACGACCTCAATCATGTCGCCGATCTCGAACGGCCGATCGGTCAAGATGAAAATTCCGTTGATGAAACTGCCGATAAGCGGCGCTAAGATGACGCCGACGACCGCCGAGAGGACGGCCGCCGACAGCAAGATATCCGACCCTTCTACCCCGAGGACGACCGCTGCGAGCAGGACCGAAAACAGGATCACGGAGCCCCGGACGGCCCGTAGTGCCGTCCGAGTCACGCTCGGACGCTCGATCCGTCGGGCGACCGTTCGGCCGGTGAGCCGGACGGCAAGCTTCGAGAGGTACCAGCCCACGACGAGTACGAGGACGGCAAACAGGATCTGGGCTGGCCCCGGCAACGTCCCGGGATAGACACTATCGAGGCCATCGGCGAGTTGCGTCGTGTCGAGTTGCAGAAGAAGCCCGCGCATGGGCGCATACTCTCGACCCCGGTGGTTAAGCGTTCTGACGGACACCGCGTGGGATCGATCGACGACGCCGGTTCGACGGCTGCCGTTCGCAGCACGCAAATCGGCGACGGACCAAAGGCACTTGGGCGACAAGAGACGGTATCGGCCGGACCTACCCAACATTGATCGGCCGCATATCGAAGCGCAACTCCCTCTCAACTGAACGAAACTGATGACGACTGAACGAACAGACGTGAGAACCGGTATCGTCGGCCTGGGAAATATCGGCCGATACCACGCCGAGCGGTTGCTCGACCTCGGCGTGCCACTCGTCGGCGGCATGGACGTGTCTCGGGAGGCGAGGCGTCGCTTTGCACAGCAGTACGGTGTCGACGTATACGAGGATCACACGGAGCTGTATGATGCCGTCGACGCCGTCATCGTCACGACGCCCAACCGATACCACGAAGAGTACGCGGTCGATGCGTTGGCGGCTGACCGCCACCTCCTCCTGGAAAAACCGCTCGCTCACACGATCGAAAGCGCCGAGCGGATTGCCGAGGCCGCTGCCGACAGTGACAGCGTTGCCATGGTCGGCTTCAACAACCGCTTTGCGAACGCCGTCCGTATCGTGAAAAACCGGATCGAACGCGGCGAGCTCGGAACGATCTCACACGTCGAGGCAAACTACGTTCGCCGCCGGGGCATTCCAGGTCGTGGAACGTGGTTCACTCGCCGAGCTGATGCCGGCGGCGGCTCGCTCATCGATCTCGGCGTCCACGCGATCGATCTCGCGATGCACCTGCTCGAGTTCCCGGCTCTCGAGGAGGTAGGGGGGACGACTCGCAGCACCTTTGGCACGCGCGAGCAGTACGCCTACCTCGAGATGTGGGGCGACGACGCCGGCCCCGGCGAGTTCGACGTCGACGACTCGGCGAGCGCGTTCATCCGCTGTCACGGCAACCGGACGATCTCACTTGAAGTCGCCTGGGCGACAAACCGACCGACCACACACGAATTCGTCGTCCGCGGGAGCGACGCAGCCGCTCGATTCGATCTCCTGGAGGGTGACCTCTCGATTCACTCGGCCAGCCCGGAGGGTGTAAACCACCTCGAGGATACGACTATCGAAACAGTTCAAAACGACACGCACACCGACGAACAGCGGCAGTTCTTCGAGACGATCGAGTCTGAGACCGAACCGACCGGCACCGTCGAACAGGCACTTACGGTCCAACGGATCGTCGACGCAATCTACCGATCGAGCGATCGCAACGCCTCAATTCGGTTCAACGACGAGTAATTCCGCGGGTCGTTTTCCACGTCCCGCTACCAGGAGAGACGGGTTCGCAGCCACCGAAAGCGGTCGACGGCGGCGGCTCGGAGCCGTTCGACCGCCGCGATGAGCGACTGTCCACCCTCTCTGAGCAGTTCTTCGGTAGTGTAGTTCACCCCGATGTAGACGCTGATCGCAGCCAGCATCGTCCCCGCGACGACATCCGTGAACCAGTGGATGCCGAGGTACATTGTCGAGAGCACGACACCGAGTGCGAGCGCCCCGGAGAGCGGGACCCAGAGGGGATACTCCTTGCGCGTGTGCCAGGCCAGGAAGAAGACTGTCATGGCCATCGAGGTGTGCAACGACGGGAAGACGTTCGTGTTCTCGTTGACCGTGTGCGTCAGGTGGCTCATGTGGGGGTAGGCATCGTACAGCAGCCCCGTAAAGAGATTGAGATCGTAGTTTCGAGGACCGTACGCGACGAACAGCGTGTAGAAGGCAAGTCCGACGCCGTAGTTTACCGTAAACGCCAGCAGTAACGAGGAGAGGCGATCCATGCGCTCGTCGTCGAGAGCGAAGTAGGCCAGAAACGGAAACGCCAGCAAGAATACGTATCCATAGACGTAAATGAAGGCCGCAAGTGACGTGAGGCTCTCAGTTTGGACTGACTGCAACACGATGACCGGATTCCACGGAAGAATCGTCTCCTCGATCGCAAACAGATGCGAGCTGATGTTGACGCCGACGTTCCAGGAGAAGTCGGTGAACCGATCCTGGGTAACGATTCGGACGAGCAGTACGATACCGAGTGCCGCTGCTGGCGGGACGATCGCGACGAGTCGCCATCTACCAGTCTGGATGGCCCGCACTATCGGACGCGGCCCAATAAGTGCGAGTGCAGCCGTCGAGAGCATGGCCAGGGCGACGACCAGAAGCTCGAGGACCACGGCATCCAGAGCCATCATCTGAAACTACGACGTCGATCCCATTAATACGAACCGGTTGCCAGAACGAGACCAGTAAACAGGGGGATGGGGGTCACTCGAGGAGTTGGTCGTCGGCGTATTGATACCCCTCCGCTTCGAACAACGACCGAGCGGCCTCGACGTCGAGTTCTCCGTCGGAGCCGGGAAAGGAAACGGGCGACGAGTCATCGATGTCGAGGTCGGTGTCACGAACGCCGAGCAGTTCGACCGTGCCAGAAGGCACTGTCCCGTGCCCATCGAGAAACTCCGCGAGAACGTACTCCCGATCGATGAGCGACGAGAGGACGACTCGGAACCGAGGGTCACCGAGCTGTGGATGCTGGTGATTGTATCCGACCAGGTAACAGGCGTCCGGCGGCGAGTGATCGAGGGTGACGCTCGTATTTTCGCGGATACGCTGTGCGCTTCCGGGTGGAACTGAGGAGCCAGTAACGTCAATCTCATCGTCGATCAACAACTCGGTAAGTGCCTCCTGTACCGGTGCGACGTGAAACTCGAGCCCGTCGTACTGCGGAAAGTTCTCCAGGATCGCTGGCCGGTCGGTGGCGTCGGAGCTGTACAAGACGTGTTCAGTGAAAAGTTCGTAGGAGACGGACTGTCCGGCCGTCCGGTCGTCGAACTGTAACATCCCGGAGCCGACCGGCATCTCGTTTTCGGTCGTGCGCGCCTCGGTCAGGTGGTCGTCGACGACGGTGGATCGAGGCTCCCAGATATGTTTCGGCAACAGCGGCGTGGTCAGCGCCCGCTCTGCAACGTCTCTGCTGGCAGTATCGAACTCGACTTCGACGGTTCCGGAGTCGACACGAGAGACGGAGCTGATTGCTGTCTGTCGGCCGCGGAATCTGGGTGCCGGGATAGCGCTATCAGCGCCGCCCAGTGAGGTGTCCGCTATGAATTCGAACGTGAACACGACGTCGTCAGCGTCTATCGCCTCACCGTCGTGCCAGGTGAGTCCATCGCGCAACAGGATTGTCGCCCGGGACGAGTCTTCCCAGTCCCAGGAGAGGTCGAGTGCGAGCCACGGAACGTACTCCGTCCCTGTCCATCGTATCAGCGGATCATAAAGTAATCCGATGATCGGATTTACACGCCCGCTCGCCGCAGCAATCGGGTTGAGCTGCTCGGTGAACTCGCCACGAACGAGTCCAACCCGAAGCGGTTCCTCACGAGCTCCGCTGCTCGGTTCGCGAGAAAGTAAGTCGAGGTAGCCGATGGGATGACTCGGTGCCGTCCGGGAAACGTCCGGAAACGAGGTTCGTCGACCGCTTTGGTGCTCGGGGTAGGCGACGACGACGAACGGCATGGTCTGTCCGAGGAGTTCGAACAGTGCCTCAAGGTGCTCCGATCGCTCCTCGTCGGTGGCCTGTAGCTGCGCTTCGAGTAGGGCGTCCAGAGAGACGTCAGTAGCGTTGAACGGATTCTGCCAGCCATCTTCACCGCTGAATTGGGAGTGGAGCAGGCGCCTGAGCACGTCCGGTTCGTCGAACGCCGGCGTACGGGTGACGAAGAGGTCGTAGTCCTGATCGATGAGGATGTCCTGGTAGAGTTCGTTGGCGGCAACCGGCTCGTGGGTCGTAGTAATACCAACCGCAGAGAGATTTTCGCGAAGGTGTCCTAGAATCCGCGAAGCGATCGCGTCTTCGTCACCAGGAACTGTCTTCACTGTCACCGAGATAGAATCGTTTCCGCTGCCAGCTGGGGACCAGATAGCGTCGACACAGCCGGCGACCCCACCGACGGCGGCGGCCCCAAGACCAGCCAGGACCGACCGCCGGCTCGGTGACGTTCCGTCATCCATAGCAGACACTTGGCCGGGGTGGAGTATAGGACTTGCTCTCGAAGCGACAGCTTGTGACACGGTGTGATACAACATCCGGGTGCTCTGTGGCTGGCGATTCCCCTTTCGATGGATGATGGTATTCGGTACCTGACTCTCTTTTCATCGAGTGTATGGTGACCATAACAATGCCATTCGTTCGGGACGGTAGAGCCGTGGACCCCGGTCCGGCGCGGCAGGACTGAAACGCCTGCGACGACGTGTGCCGGAGCGGCCACGGACAACCGAACATATGAAACTCGCACTCATCGGCTTCGGACAGGCGGGCGGGAAGGTAGTCGACGAGCTCTTGGCCTACGAGGAGGCGGTCGACGGGCGCTTCGTGGAGACGGCCATCGCGGTCAACTCCGCCTCCGCCGACCTCCAGGGACTCGAGCGCGTACCCCGGTCGAATCGCGTACTGATCGGCCAAACAAGCGTCAAGGGTCACGGCGTCGGCGCAGACAACGAACTCGGCGCACAGGTTACCAAAACCGACATCGAGGAGGTGCAGGGCGCGGTCGACCAGGTCCCGATCCACGAGGTCGACGCGTTTCTGATCGTCGCCGGCATGGGAGGCGGAACGGGGTCGGGTGGCGCTCCGGTGCTGGCAAAACACCTGAAGGAGATCTACACCGCCCCGGTCTACGGGCTCGGTATCCTCCCCGGAACTGACGAGGGCGGCATCTACACGCTGAATGCGGCGCGTTCGTTCCAGACGTTCGTTCACGAAGTCGATAACCTCCTGTTGTTCGACAACGACGCGTGGCGACAGGCCGGCGAATCGGTCCAGGACGGATACGACGAGATCAACCGCGAAATCGCGATGCGCTTTGGCTTGCTGTTCGCCGCTGGCGAGGTACGGGAGGGAGACGACGTCGCCGAGAGCGTCGTCGACTCCTCGGAGATCATCAACACCCTCTCAGGCGGGGGCGTCTCGACGATCGGCTACGCCTCCGAAACGATCGAGGGAAGCCAGGACGGGCTTCTCTCGCGGTTCATGGGCGACTCCGATAGCGGGGACAACGCTGCGACGACCCGGATGACCAGCCTCATCCGAAAAGCAACCAAGGGTCGACTGACGCTACCGTGTGACGTCGGCAGCGCCGACCGCGGACTGGTCGTCGCAGCCGGGCCAGCGCCCTCGCTGAGCCGCAAGGGGATCGAACGCGGCCGGAGCTGGCTCGAGGAGGAGACCGGCAGTATGGAGATCAGAGGCGGCGACTATCCCACCAATCGCAAGCAAGAGGTGAGTGCGGTCGTACTCCTCTCGGGCGTGACCGACGTTCCTCGAATCGAACGCCTCCAGCAGGTCGCCATCGAGAGCAAGAAGACGACCGCAACCGTTCAGGCCAGCAGCCAGGACGAGTTCAACTCGCTGATGGACACCGGCGACGAGATCGACGCACTGTTTTGAGCCCAACCAGTGTCCCCGCTCGACGCAGGCCCTCGCCTCATCGACTCGTCGGCTCCGGTTCGATTTCCGTTCGGTACGCGGTCAGATTCTCACAGCCGTCCTCGGTGACGACGACGAGGTCCTCCAGGCGCACGCCGCCGACGTCGGGGTCGTAGATCCCGGGCTCGACGGTGACCACGTGACCCGCCTCGAGCTCGCCTCCAGTCGGCGAGAGCGAGGGCTGTTCGTGGATCGCGAGGCCGACGCCGTGGCCGGTGTTGTGGATGTATCCCGTCTCTGCTTCCGGGTTGCTCCGGAGCGAGTCGTAACCCGCCTCCTCGATGACGTCACAGGCAGCATCGTGAACGGTCGCGCCCGTCACCCCCGCCTCGATCGTCTCGATTGCCGCCTGCCTCGCCGTCAGCGTCACGTCGTAGCGTCGGCGCGCCTCCTCGCTGGGCGTCCCGCGACAGAACGTACGGGTCATGTCCGCGAAGTAGCCCGACTCCTTGTCCCGCGGGAAGATGTCGATCACGATCAACTCGTCGGCCGCGAGCGGACCACTCCCGCGGTCGTGGGGATCCGCACCGTCGGCGCCGCAGGCGACGATCGTGTCGTCTAACCCGCAGCCGTGTTCGAGCAGCGTCACCTCGATCTCGCGTTTGACGCGCTCGCTGGTCAGCGGGTCGCCCGACTCGGGATCGACCAGCAGGCCGTCCTCGACGGCAGCCTCGGCGAGCAGCGTCTCAGCGGCGGCCATCGCCGTCTCGTTTGCCCGCTGAGTCGCGCTAATTTGGTCGATCTCCCACTCTGTCTTGCGGGCACGGACATCCTCGATCACGCCCCCGGGTTCGACTGTCACCGAGACGGCCTGCTCGCGCAGGCCGTCGGCCGTCCCCGTCGGAAAGTCCCGGGGGACGCTAACGGACTCGACGTCGTGGGATGCGAGAAACGCCGCGATCGTCCGGCAGCGCCCCTCATAGGAACCGTATTCGGCGACGCGGTCGCGGTAGTCGAACGCTGACAGCCGCGAGACGGTGTCGGCGTCGGCCTCCTTTTTCGCGCGGCCGTACTCGAGCCCCGAGACGAGCAGGTGAACGCCCTCCGTGGTGACGAGCGTCTGGTAGGGGTCGGGCGCGGTAAAGCCCGAGACGTACCGCTGGTCCGGGTCCGAGCCGTCGGCGTCGATGAGGTAGCCGTCGAGTTCTTCGGCCGCGAGATACTCCCGGAGAGAGGTGAGATCGACGTCCATACCCTGCCTGGGGTCGGCGGCCACATAATCCCGCGGGTCGCAATTCGGTAGGCGGTTCGAGAACCGATTCCGGAGCCGCTACCGGTATCGGTATAGGGGTCCCCGACCACAGGGCGAGCATGAGCGTCGACGTCACCCTCTCGCCCTCGCGCGTTCGAGGGACCGTACGCGCACCGCCGTCGAAGAGCTACACCCATCGGGCCATCCTCGCGGCCGGCTACGCCGACGAGGCCGTCGTCCGTGACGCCCTCTGGAGCGCCGACACCCGGGCGACTGCCCGCGCTGTCTCCCTGTTCGGCGGCGGCGTCGACCGTGAGGCAGGCGGCACCCTCGACGTAACTGGCTTCGGCGGCCGGCCCGACGTCCCGGCGAACGTGATCGACTGCGACAACAGCGGGACGACGATGCGGCTCGTGACCGCGGCGGCGGCGCTGGCCGACGGCACGACGGTGCTGACGGGCGACGAGTCCCTCCGAAGTCGGCCCCAGGGACCGCTGCTTGAGGCCATCGCAGCCCTGGGCGGCGAGGCTGCGAGCACCCGCGGGAACGGCCAGGCGCCGCTGGTCGTCACGGGACCGATCTCGGGCGGCGAGGTCTCGATCCCGGGCGACGTCTCCTCGCAGTACATCACCGCCCTGTTGATGGCGGGCGCGGTCACCGACGAGGGGATCGAGATCGACCTCGAGACCGAACTGAAGTCGGCGCCGTACGTCGACGTCACGATCGAGGTG
Organism: Halobacteria archaeon AArc-dxtr1; assembly: GCA_025517425.1. Classification (NCBI taxonomy): domain Archaea; kingdom Methanobacteriati; phylum Methanobacteriota; class Halobacteria; species Halobacteria archaeon AArc-dxtr1. The sequence continues at coordinate 694,818 of JAOPJY010000001.1, forward strand.
CTCGCCGACTTCGGCGTCGAAGTGCGCAAGACCGAGGCCGGATTCGCCGTCGACGGCGGGCAGACCTACGCACCCGAGGGCGGATCTTACGCCGTCCCCGGGGATTTCTCGTCGATATCCTACCCACTTGCAGCGGGTGCGATCGCGAGCGACGAGGGACTGCGCATCGAGGGCGCCCACCCCAGCGCCCAGGGCGACACGGCCATCGTCGAGATCGCAGAGCGGATGGGCGCCGACGTCGACTGGGATCGCGAGGCCGGCGCGATCGATGTTTCTCGGGGTGCGCTCTCCGGGATCGAGGTGTCGGTCGCGGACACGCCGGACCTGCTGCCGACGATCGCGACGCTGGGTGCCGTCGCCGACGGCGACACGCACATCGTCGACGCCGAGCACGTCCGGTACAAGGAGACCGACCGTGTGAGCGCGATGGCCGAGGAGCTCGGCAAGTTGGGCGTCGAGACGACCGAGGAGCACGATTCGCTGACGGTTCACGGGAGCGACTCCGCGCTCTCGGGTGCGACAGTCGACGGCCGGGGCGACCACCGGATCGTAATGGCGCTCGCGCTTGCCGGACTCGTCGCGGATGGCGAGACGACGATTCGGGGTGCCGAACACGTCGACGTCTCCTTCCCCGGCTTCTTCGACGTCCTCGAGGGGGTCGGCGTCGACGTGACCCGAAGCGACTGACGACTCGCAGGAAGAATCCAGTTTTCGGCGGTGATCAGGGCGCGAGCACGTTCAGCCCGGGGAAGACAAAAAAGGCCGCCCAGATCGCAATCAGGACGAACAGGTGTGGGAGCGCCGCGTAGGCGACCTTCACGTAGTCGATGTCGGTGAGACCACTGATGACATAGAGATTTAGCCCGTATGGCGGCGTGATGAACCCGATCGCGTCGCTCATCATGAACAGGACGCCCCACGTGACCGGATCGAGCCCGAGTTCCATCGCGGCAGGTGTGAGGAAGGGCGCAGTGAGGACGATGTTTGGAACCGACGAGAGCAGCGAGCCGGTTATCAACATGATGACCATCATGACGAGCATCACTTGCCAGTCGGGGCCGATGCTCAAGATCGCGTCAGAGACGATCGTTTGGAGGCCGAGATACGAGAGGTTCTGCTGGACGAGCACCGCGAACACTGTCACCGGCATGATGACACCGACGAGCAACAGCGACGTGAACGAGGCCCGCACGACCTGGTCGAGGCTGTCGATTCGTCTGGCGAGGATCCCCATCCCCAGGATGTAGACGACGGCGACGGCGGAGGCCTCCGAGGGCGTAAAGTACCCCGCGAAGATCCCGCCCAGCAGGATGATGATCGTTCCCAGCCCGAGTTTGGCCTGCCAGCCCGAGCGGACGATCCCCGAGGGGCTAAAGTCAAAGTCGTAGCTCGAGACGCCGTACTCGGTGCGTGAGGAGAGATAGGAGTTGACGGCGATCATCCCCGCGACCATCGCGAGCCCGGGGATCACGCCGGCCAGGAACAGCGCCTGGATCGAGACGTCGAAGAGGACGCCGTAGATGATCAACAGGATGCTCGGCGGGATGATCGCACCGACGGTCCCGCCCGCGGCGACGGTCGCGGCCGCGTAGGTTTCGTCGTACCCCTCCTCGGCCATCGGCGGGTGAAGCGCCTTCCCGACCGCGGCCGTCGTGGCTGTGTTCGAACCAGTGATCGCCGAGAAGATCGCCGACACCGACAGCGCCGTGTTCCCGGTGCTGCCCGGAAGCCAGCCGATCGTCTCCCGGGAGAAACCGATGAGGTCCTCGGCGATGTCGCCCTCGTGGATGAGGTCGCCGACGAGGATGAACAGCGGAATCGCGACGTACGCGAAGTTCTCCAGTTCCGCTTGGGCCTCGATCGCCATATTGGTCATCGGAAACGCCGGCACCATGAGGTGGAAGCCGACGACCCAGACGCCAAAGACCAGCAGGATGGGCACACCGAGGACGAACAGCACGAACGCGAGCAGCGTCAGCAGCCCCAGCAGGGCGCCGAGTCCGAGTTCGATCATTCGTCACCCTCCGTCCCGATCGAGGGATCGGGCGTGATATCCTCGCCCCGACGGTACTCACGGGTTACCTGGGCGATCTGTTCGGTCGCTCTGACCATCACCAGCGCCATTCCGACGGGGACGGAGAGATACAGCAGCGCCGAGGGGACGACACCGGTACCGACGACCAGCCGGCCGGTCTCCCACCGATCGAGGAAGATCGGCACTGAGTACCGGAGCACGATCCCCATGATGGCGATCCAGAGGACGTACTCGAGCCAGTAGACGGCGTAGTTCGCCCGGTTCGATATCGCCTTCCGGACGAGTGTAAATCGGAGGTGCGATCGGTGCCGGACGGCGAAGGCCGCGCTGAGCCAGGTCATCCACGCGAACAGTCCGAGGACGATCTCGAAGCTCCAGGTGAACGCGCCGCCCCAGAGCTCCCGCTGGACGATGTCGATTGTAATGATCGCGGTGTAGACCGCCAGAATACAGATCGCGACGATACCTTCCAGGTACGTAAAGACGTCCCGGATCCGTCGTCTGAGGTCGATTTCGGAGTCACCGACCTCCAGCGTGCGAGCGTCCATGTGTGCGAGTGGATAACGTAGGGGTAGTCGTCTGGTGTGTGAGTGGTCGTCTGGTACTGTGGGTGCGAAAACGGTGTAGTATGTCGTTCGAGTTGTTGATATCAGAGGGGGCCGTACGTCGATTACAGCTCGTCGATGTAGTCGTCCCACCAGGTGTCGACGGAGACGTCTTCGACGTCACTGGGCGTTTCGTCGGCGCGGGCCTGCTCCCAGAGATAGTCGTGGAACTCCTGGCCGTCGATGCCGAGGTCGTCGACGTAGTCGAAGATCTGATCGTAGAGCTCCGGATTCTCCTGTGGATTGACGGAGTCACGCCACTCGTCCAACTCATCGTCGTCGAGCATGGTCACGGCGACGTCGTCCTCGGCGTAGGCCGTCCCGTCGTCGGGGGAGGAGGTCTGGCCGATGCGGTCTTCCAGTACCTCGCGCTGGATGTGAACCGAATCCTCGGTGAGCTCCCGACAGACTTCGGCGAGCGCCTCGCGCTGTTCGTCCGGGAGGTCCTGAAGCCAGTCGACGCTCGCCCACCAGCCCTGGTAGCCGATCGTCCAGTCGGTGACGACGACTTCGCCGAGGCTCTCGGTCATCCCGAACGAGCCGGCGGCGCCGCCCCAGGTCTCGGTCGCGTCGACGACGCCGGTTCGCAGCCCCTCGACGGTGTCGCCCCAGGCCAGCTGCTGTGGGTTGGCGCCCCACTCCTCGAACGCGATCGAGGCGGTCTGACTCTCCGTTCGCCTGACGGTGAGGCCCTCGACGTCCGACGGCGTCCGGACGGGGTCGTCAGGGTCGTAGTGGTCTTCACCGATGTACAGTTGCCGCAGGAACGGCGTTCCCAGCCAGAAGGGGACGACGCCGTACTCCTCGGCGAAGGGCGTCCAGTAGCGCTCCCACGTCTCCTCGTGGGTGATCGTGTGGGCGGCCGCGGCCGGCGTCGGGAAGGTATACGGCAGCAGGAAGACATCCTGTGAGGGCCACTGCCCGCTCGTGTTCCCGATCGACGCGCCGCCGACCTCGACGACGTCCTCGACGATGCTCTCCGGACACTCCTCCTCGCCACAGATCTGCTCGTCGCCCGCGTAGGAGGGATCGAGATCGTCCGTCTGGTCGGCCACTCGGTCCACGAACTCGTTGTGTGCGTACGAACCGACGCCGTCCCAGCCGTGAGACTCGGTGTCCGCACTGAGCACGCCGGCGACGGTAAATGACGAGGGGTCGCCACCGCCGCCGGGCAGGTCGATGCACCCTGCAAGCGCCGATGACGCAGCTACTCCACCACACGCCAGATATCGTCTGCGATTCATCCGCGTCACGTCCGGGTCCGAGCGGAGTTTCCCACTTGGGGATTACGGACTCTCGGCACATGCGGGGTGTTTTATGTCTCGTCTCGAATCGCCCGCTCGGCGGTCAAAGACCGCGTTCGGAGTACCCCAGTCCGCCGCGCGAATCCTGCAGGGCTAAGTGTCCGCGTCCCAGAGAGGGCGATAATGAACGGCAACCGCTTCGGTCGCCTCTTCCAGGTGACCACGTTCGGCGAGAGCCACGGGGAGGCGATGGGCTGTACGGTCTCTGGCTGTCCCGCGGGTCTCGAACTCTCCGAAGACGACATCCAAGGCGACTTAGACCGGCGCAAGCCGGGCCAGTCGATGATCACGACCTCTCGAGGCGAACCAGACGCCGTCTCGATCAAATCGGGCGTCCAGGACGGCTACACGACCGGGACGCCGATCGGGATGGTCATCCAGAACAAAGACGCCCGCTCGGGCAAGTACGAACCGTTCATCACGGCGCCCCGGCCCTCCCACGGCGACTTTACCTACTCGGCGAAGTTCGGCACCCGCAACTGGGGTGGCGGCGGCCGCTCCTCGGCCCGCGAGACGGTCAATTGGGTCGCCGCGGGCGCCATCGCAAAGAAACTCCTCTCGCTGCAGGGCATCGAGCTCAAGGCCCACGTCAACCAGATCGGCGACGTCGAGGCACCCGACGTGAGCTTCGAGCAGATGGTAGAACACAGCGAGGAAAACGACGTCCGCTGTGGCGACCCCGACGCGGCAGCGGAGATGCAGGACCTGATCGCCGACTACCAGGAGGAAGGCGACTCCATCGGCGGTAGCATCTACTTCGAAGCCCGCGGCGTCCCCGTCGGACTGGGCGCACCCCGATTCGACTCTCTCTCGGCGCGGCTCGGCCAGGCGATGATGGCCGTGCCGGCGACCACCGCGTTCGAGTTCGGCCTCGGCACCGAGGCTGCCGAGTGGACCGGCAAGGACCGAAACGACGACTGGGAGTTCAGCGAGGACGGAGATCCCGTCCCCGTCGAGAACGATCACGGCGGCATTCAGGGCGGAATTTCGTCCGGCGAACCGATCTACGGCGAGGTCACCCTCCACGCGCCGACGTCGATCCCGAAGACCCAGCAGACCGCAGACTGGGAGACCGGCGAACTGAAAGAGGAGAAGGTCATCGGCCGCCACGACCCCGTCTTGCCGCCCCGTGGCGTCCCGGTCGTCGAGGCCATGCTGGCGCTCACGCTGGTGGACTTCATGCTCCTTTCAGGGCGGATGAACCCCGACCGCGTCGACGGCCAGCCCGGTACGTACGACACGGACTACCACCCGAGCAATCCTCGAAACGAGGAGTAACGGACTCGGCGGGACGGAGACTGTGAACAGTCCCCGAAACGGGGGCCAAGCGGCCTGCTGACAACAATCGGAAGCATATTACTCGTTCTCGCCCTTCGACCCCGTGATGGCGACTGTTCCGCTCCCGTTCGTTGCCCTCTGCTCGTTACTTGCCGGTACAGCCGCGCTTTCGGCCGTTCTTTTGAGTTTCGGAGCCGCCTCTCTCGAACCGCTCGTCGGCGCCGTCGGCTCCATCGAATCCATGTTCGAGTCGGCGGACGGACCGCTCGCGTACCTGCTGGTCTTTCTCGGCGCGGCGACGCCCTGGCTCGAGATTCTCGTGGTCGTCCCCATCGGCGTCCTCTACGGACTGAACCCGGTGCTCGTCGCGACCGTCGCGTTCCTCGGCAACATCCTGACGGTGTACGCGCTCATCGCCGCGGCCGACCGCGTTACGGACGCCCTGCGACGCTGGCGCGGCGAGTCCGAGTCCTCAGCCCGGCGCGAGCGCGCGGCCCGCGTCTGGAACCGGTACGGAATGCCGGGGCTGGCGATGGGGTCACCCATCCTGACCGGCGTCCACCTCGCGGTCCTGATCGCGTTCGGCTTCGGTGCGAAAAAGCGCTCGACGACCGTCTGGATGACGGCGAGCCTCGCACTCTGGACCGTCATCATCACCGCGTTATCGGTGACTGGTGCAGGGGCGCTCTCGGCGATTCGGTAGGTTCTGGTACCAGGCGGCCGTCGCTTGTTGCAAACAAGTGCCCGCTCCAGACGCCCTACATAATCAATAGTGATGGTTATGCAGTAGCGAAGCGTAGGGTTCTCGGTTATTATGACCTCACACGCACAGTTCCAGTACAATTGCCATGGCTCCGGTGTGGGCCAATGAGTCGCTTCGGATCTGCGAGAACGGTCGGCCACCGGATAACGGAGTCCGCCGGACACGGCGCAGTCCGCGTCCGACGACCGGTGTTTTACCTCCTCACGGTCGCCTTCCTCGCGTTCCTCGTCTTTGCGTTACGCGAGACGATAGCGATGGTCGGCACGGCCTGGCTCCCCGGGTACGCGTTCCCAGATCATCGCGTCCATCACGTGATGATCGGCGGGACGCTGCTGGTGTTCATGGCGACGATCGCCGTCCAGCTCTACCGCCCGGAGCGCCGCGTCGGCGCGCTCCAGGCCGCGATCGCGTTCGTGACCGCGGCGCTCCTCCTCACGGCCGTCGCGTCCGGTCTGGCGGCGGCCACCGAGATTCTGGTGTTCGCGATCCCGGTGTACCTCATCGCGCTGATTCACCCGGCGCGGAGACACCTCGTGCCGCGGCTCGCGCGGCTCGATTCGCGACTGCTCGCGCTCGGCGGGGTCGGGGCGGCCGGCTTCGCGGTCCTCGCCGCCGGCGAGTACATGAGTCACACGACGCTCGCGAACGAGCACGTCGTCTTCGGTCACTACGAGTTCATGCTGTTCGCGCTGGCTTCGATCGGGCTGTTCGCCCTTCTTGCCGCCTTCCGGCCGACCGGCTGGCGCGCGCTCGTCTACGGCGCCGGGGCCCTCGCCGTCCTCTTCGCGGCCGGCTCGCTCGCGTTCCCGGGTTCAGAACAGGGCTCGAGCCTGAGCGCGATCGCGGCGCTCGCGGTCATCGTGTGGGCCGTCGCGTTCGTCGTGGCGGCAGAGTACGTCGACCGAACCGATCCGATCGACGACGAAGAGGCGCGGGACGCTCCCGCGTAGGCGCTTCTCTCTCGGTTTTTAGGCCTTCGCCTGCCAGGTTCGGACGCGGTCGGCGCTGACGCCGTCGACTGTGTCGGCGACACCCTCCGGATCGGCGCCCGTCAGGTCGTCGATGCTCTCAATGCCAGCGGCGAGGAGCTTCTCGACGGTCTTTTCGCCGATCCCCTCGATCGATTCGAGATCCGATCCCGAGTCGCTCTCGCGGGCCTGGAACTCCCGGTAGTTACAGATCGGACAGCCGAGTTCCCATGGCTCGTCGCCGCTGTGAATCACGAGTTCGGGGAGGTCGTGTTCGTCACAGTGCTCGTCGGTGACCTCAATCTCGCCGCGTCGGGGTAAGGGAAGCGAGTACTCGCAGTCGGGATACCGCGTACAGCCGACGAGTCGGGAGCCGCTCTGGAGGGTCTTGATGGCGAGTTCGCCGTCGTGCTCCGAGCCACAGTCTGGACAGCGTCCGAGCACCGGCCCCTCGCCGGCAGCTTCGGCCTTACAGAGCGGGCAGCCGTGGACGAACGTCTGGCGGCCCGCGAGCATCTTTACCTCGTTCAACCCGTGGTCGTCACACTCGGCGTCCTGAATGAGCGGTTTCCCCGTCGAGGGCAGCGGGAGCGTGTACTCACAATCGGGGTAGCCGTCGCAGCCGACAAAGTACGAGCCGTGACGACTTCGGCGCACGAGCAGATCCTCGCCACAATCAGGGCAGGGGCCGAGGCGTTTGTCGTCCTTGAGGGACTTTCGGAGGTGATCGCCGATCTCGTCGCGCGAGTCGGCCAGGTTCGCGAAGATTTCCTCGAGCATCTCGCGGGAGTCGTCGGTGACGTCGTCCAAGGTCGCCTCACCCGAGGCGATGGCATCCATGTCCGCCTCGAGTTGGGCGGTCATCTCCTCTGAGACGACGCGGTCGGCGTAGCTCTCGGCGGCGTCGACGACAGCCATCGCGAGCCGGGTCGGCCGCGGCGGATCGCTCTCAATGTAGCCCCGGTCGTAGAGCTTCTCTAAGGTGTTGTGTCTCGTCGACTTCGTGCCAAGTCCCTGATCCTCCATCGTCTCGATCAGCCGCGACTGGCCGTACCGCCGGGGCGGCTGGGTCTCTTTCTCTTCGAGATCGACCTCGCCGATGGCGAGGGCCTCCCCCTCGGAGACGTCGGGGACGTAGTTCTCGCTGGTAGAGAAGTACGGGTAGACGTCGTGGTAGCCCGCTTCGACGAGGCGCTTGCCGTTTGCCTTCAGGCGCTCGCCATCGGCCTCGGCGACGACCTTCAAGTGCTCCCAGACCGCTGCCTCGGCGACCGTGGCGTAAAACCGCCTGACGACGAGTTCGTAGATCTCCCACTCGTCGTCGTCGACGTCGCCACCACGGGCAGGGATCTCGCCGGTCGGGTGAATTGGTGGGTGGTCCGTCGTCTCCTCGTCGCCCTCCGTGGGGACGAGTTCCTCCTCGGCCTCGAGCAGCGATTCGGCCGACTCGCCGAGGACCGGATGGCTGACGAACGAGTCGAGCAGTTCGTCAGGCTCGAGATCGTCCGGATAGACCGTGTTGTCCGTTCGCGGGTAGGTGATGTAGCCTGCCGTGTAGAGGTCCTCGGCGATCGACATCGCGCGCTGGGCCGAGTAGCCAAGCGAGCTCGCCGCGCGGATGAACTGCGTGGTGTTAAACGGCGTCGGGGGCGAGTCGGTTCTGGTTCGGCGGTTGACGTCGACGACAGTCGCCGTCTCCGCAGCCGAGAGCGTCTCGTAGGCCGCGTCGGCGGCAGCCTCCTTCCAGACGCGCTCGGCTTCGTTGTCGTCTTCGTCGCGGTAGAAGTACTGCGCCTCGAAGGAGGTACCCCCCTCGTCTGTCCCACTTTTCGTGAGATCGGCAATCAGCTCCCAGTAGGTCTCGGGGTCGAACGCTTCGATCTCGCGCTCGCGATCGACGATCAGCTTCAGCGTCGGCGACTGCACCCGGCCGACGGAGATGAAGTCGTTGCCGAGCTGGCCCGAGGATAAGGAGAGGAATCGGGTGAGTGAGGCACCCCAGATGAGGTCGATGATCTGGCGGGCCTCGCCTGCGGCCGCGAGATCGAAGTCTAACTCGTCGGGCTCGTCGAACGCCGACTGGACCTCGTTTTCGGTGATCGAGGAGAACCGCACCCGGTGGATCGGCACCTCCTCGTTGACGTCGCGGACGATCTCGTAGGCCTCCTTGCCGATGAGCTCGCCCTCGCGGTCGTAGTCGGTCGCGATCGTCACTAGCTCGGCCTTCCGAGAGAGGATTCGCAGCGTGGCGACGATGTTCTCTTTCGTCGGCGTCTTCTCGACGTCGGCGTCGATCAGCTCGACCGGCTCGACGTTGCGCCAATCGGAGTACTCCGCGGGGAAGTCGACGCCCACGACGTGGCCAGACAGCCCGACACAGCGCGTGCCACCCCACTCATAGACGTTCACCCCGTTCTCGCGGCTGGCGTCCATCGAGCCGCCGCTCAAGATGTCGGCGATCCGCCGTGCGGCGTTGTCTTTCTCGGTGATGATCAGCTCCACCGGCGATCACCTCCCGGGAGGCGCGTCTTCGGCATCGTGGCTCGCTACGACCGAGACTCGGATAACCCTTTCGTCGGGAAATCGCACGACTACGCGGGTGTGCGTGCGATACGTGCGTGTCCGTGCGCCCTCGCTGGCTCACTGACCAGCGCCGGCAATCCGCCCCGCGGAAACGGCAACCCCGAACGGGAGGTGAGTCCTTTTTGCCCTCCCAGTCCGAGAGGGAATAGAGTTCACAGTGGCAGAGACGGAGCGCAAGGGCGTCGATACGACGACGGGACCGATCCCACCGAAGCTGCTCCACCTGGCCTGGCCTCTGGTCCTCGGTAACCTGTTGCAGACATTCTACAATCTGGCGGACATGTTCTGGGTTGGCCGCGTTGGCAGCGATGCGGTCGCCGCCGTCTCGCTCATGTTTCCACTGTCGTGGCTGTTCGTCTCGACGGCGATGGGACTGACCGCGGCGACGATCGCGCTCGTCTCCCAACACGTCGGCGCCGGCGACGACCGCATGGCCGACAGAGTCGTCGGCCAGACGATCCTGCTCGCGGTCGCGGCCTCGACCGTCCTCGCGGCAGTCGGGCTCGCGTTCCGGCGGCCGCTGCTCTCCCTGATCGGCGCACAGGACCAGGTGTTCGTCGAGGCCCTCGCGTATATCGAGGTGATCTTCCTTGCACTTCCGTTGACGTTTCTCTTCTTCGCGTTTCGCTCGTCCCTGCAGGGTGCCGGCGACACGAAGACGGCAATGTGGCTCGTACTCATCTCGGCGGGCATCAACGTCGTCTTGGATCCCTTCTTCATTCTGGGCTGGGGGCCGTTCCCCGAGATGGGGACGCGGGGTGCCGCGGTCGCGACGTTCATCGCCCGCGGAATCGCCGCCGTCGCGGGGATCTACATCCTGCTCGACGGCCGGTTCGGCGTGCGACTCCGACTCGGTGATCTCGTTCCGAACCTCACCGTCCAGCGGCGGCTGGTCGACATTGGCTACCCAGCGACGATCGACGGCTGGGCGCGCAGTTTCGCCTCGGTCGTGATGGCTGGCTTCGTCGCCCGCTTCGGGGCAGCTCCGACGGCGGCCTACGGAATCGGCGTCCGGTACATGTCCGTCACCTGGGCCGTCTCCGGAGCGATCGGCGACGCGACGGCGACCGGCGTCGGGCAGAACCTGGGTGCCCGGACACCCGATCGCGCGGCTTCGGTTGCCAGGGTAGCCACCGCGGCGACGATGCTAATCATCGCGGCGGTTGCGGCCGTCCTACTCGTCTTTCCGGCCCAAGCGATAGCGATCTTCGTCGACGATCCAGACGTGATCGCCGAGGGCGTCGTCTTCTTGCGGATCATCGCCCCGTTCTGGGCGCTCTTTGCGGGCGTGATGGTCCTGCAGGGTGCGTTCCGCGGGGCGGGCAACACGCGAGAGGCGATGGTGCTGTCTTTTCTCTCCCGGTGGATCTTCCGGGTCCCCGTGGCGCTTGCGCTCGCGTTTACCTCGGTGACGATCCCGCTGGCTTGGCTGGGACTCCCGAGCGTCGAGGTCCCGACGCTCCCCGGCATCGATCTCGGCGTCGCGGGGATCTGGTGGGCCTACGCGTTCGGAATGGCGGCCTCGTTCGTCGTCGCCGTCGTCTGGTTCCGGCTGGGGACCTGGCGGGAGGCCGTCGTCGGAACCGAGACAGAACAGAACGGCGATCCCGGCCCCGCTGAGGAGTAAGTACTTATCGCTCGGTCTGGCGCGAGTCGAGGAACCTGCGAAGTGTCGGGCTGAACTCCGCAGCGATCCGGGCGTCGTTTTCGGTGAAAGCGTCCGTGGTGACCAAGGTGGCGGCGTAGACGGCGACGACGACGATCGGGAGCGCGAGGACGACGACGTAATCGGACGTGACGAAGACGACGATCGGTGCGCCCGCGATTGCCGCCGGGATACCCGCAAGTCCGATCTTCGCGAAGTCGCGGGTAAACGGATGGATCCCGTCGAGGTGGTAGAGTTCGGCGAGCGTGAGACAGCCGACGAGGAACAGCGCCGTCGCCGAGCCGATGGCAGCGCCTTCCATTCCGAGGACGGGGACGAGGGCGAACGAGACGAGCAGGTTAGAGCCAAAGAGGACGAGCGTGTTCGCGAAGACGAGCCGCGAGTAGCCAAGCCCCTGTAACAGCGTCCCGTCGGGGCCGCCGACGGTCACGTTGAAGAGGAACGCTGCAGCGAGCAGCGCGACCACCGTACTCGCCTCGCTGTACTGCGGTGTGTAGAGAACCGCGAGATAGGAGCTGGCACCCAGCGCGAGCGTGATCGCGATCGGTAGCGTGATGCCGGCGATCCAGCGGGCAGAAACCCGGAAGCGATCGGTCACGAGCTCGGGATCGTCTCGCGTTTCGGCGATCAGGGGTTTGAACACCGGCGCGAGCGAGTTGAAGATGATCATCAGCCCGGAGCCGAGCATGTAGCCGACCCGGTAGATGCCGACGTCCTCGGCGTTGAGGAAGAAGCCGAGCACGAAGTAATCGACGTGGCCCATCAGGACGAAGACGACGCTGGTCATCGCCAGCGGGACGGCGTAGGTTACGAGCGGCGTCGGCGCGACGTACTCGAGGGTCGCCGAGACGACGTCCCAGGCCTTGTAGGTGAAGACGATCGCACCGACCGTGATCGCGACGAAGAGGCCGACGACGTAGCCGGCGATTAGTCCGAGCAGCCCGAAACCGGCGAGCAAGAACGCCGCAGTGACGAGAAACCGGACGATCGGTCGCACCAGATCCCGCATCACGACCCGGTACTGGAGCTTCTTGATGCTGTAGAAGGATTTGAGCAAGACGTTATAGATCGCGAGCATTGGAAGCGTCACGGAGAGAAACAGGAGCGCGATCTGCATCGACGGCTCCCGGAAGAACTCGCTGATGACCGGCGCACTGACCGCCAACGCGAGCGCGACGATCGAGGAGGTCACCAGCACCGCCGCAGTGACCTGGACGATCACTCCCTTCGCCTTCCCGTGTTCCTCACGATCCAGATACTGCGGGACGAAGTAATCGATCGCCATCGGCAGTCCGAGCGAGGCAAAGACCTGCATGAACAGAATCACCGAGGTTGCGAGCGTCCACAGCCCGTAGACAGAGGGACTCACGAACCGCGTGATCAGCATGACGACCGCGAAGCCGAGCGCACCGTTTACCACGTTCCCCGCGAACGTGATACTGCCCTGTTTCGCGAGCGTCGAGACGCCGTCGTCGTAGTCTGTCTCGGCCGGCTGCTCATCGCGTTCCGGATCGGCCATTCGCGATCTACCTCCGATCAGACGCTCGGTTGCCGTCGCTCCGACGGCATCCTCGGATCCAGCTGGGGCTACTCCGGTCGACGAGTGACGCCCACGACAGCCAGGTGCAGTTCATCCAGGATCCCTCCTCTCAGACGCCGGTTGCAGGCTCGAGTTCGTACGTCTCAACGCGGGCCGCCCGCTCACCGAAGTCGGGGAACTCGATCTCGAATTCCCACTCCGAACCTGTCGAAACGTCTTCATCAACGTTCGCGACGACGCTCGTGAGTTCCTCGCCGTCGGCATCGAGAAACGTGGCGCGAACTTCGATGTAGCTGAGCGTCCGTTCACCGACGTTTCTGACGATCCCCTGGACGACGACGCGCTCCTCGTCGGTTCCGGGATCCTCGCGGATCAGACTCGACCAGACGATTTCGACGTCCCCTGGCTCGGTGATCTCGCCGTTCTCCTCGAAGACGCGCGTGCAGCCGGGAAGCAAGACGAGCGCGGCGACAAACGCGCGACGTTTCATCGGTTGGAGTACGCGAGCGTCGGCCTTGAGGATTCGGGACTGATGCATTCCCTGTGGCTCGCTGCGGGGCGATTCGGACAGACACGCCTTTAGGCAGCGCGTCGATACTGCGTGGTATGCGACCGAAGTCCACCGACGACGGACGAACCGTCTACGTCGACGAGCGGGACGGGGACACCGGCTCGAAGGCCCCGTTTCTCGTCGCCTACGAGTCTCGGGACCGCAACCGTCGGTACGGCTGGTTCTGTACGCACTGTGAGAGCCTCGACAACGCGATGGATTCGATGGGGCGAATCCAGTGTAACCGCTGTGGGAACTTCCGGAAGCCGACGGAGTGGGACGCCGCCCACGAGTGATGGCCCGGTGGCGGCGAGTCACGTCCTCGTGAGAACTGTGACAACCTTTATCATGGATAGTGCCGTAGAGAGTGTTGAATGGGTCCTGTTAACACGCAGCTCGTCGAGCAGGCCAGAGTGATTTTCGCAGAGCTTGGATACACCGTCGAAGGAACCGGTTCGACCTTCAGAGCCGAACGGGAGTGGAAGGTCGTTCACGTTCGCCCGAACCCGGGCGACGACCTTCCGGCAGACGACGGTGGATTCCACTGTTTCGTCGCCGAACCGGCAGGCGCCGACGCACTCGAACGACGACTCGAACGCGTCGATCCGGCCTACGAGTGGGCCATTATCGTCGTTGACGGCGAGGAGTACGAGGTCGAGCGAGCGCCGCCGGGGCCCCACGCCACCCCCGCCTAAACGAACCACGGCAGAAATCGAGCCGATCCCGCCGTATTCTTAAGTCATCGTGTTCCGTACTGGCACGTGCCATGGTCTATAAGAAGATCACGCTCATCGGTACCAGCACGGAGAGCTTCGACGCCGCGGCTGACGACGCAATCGACCGGGCAGAAGCGACCCTCCAGAACGTCTACTGGGTCGAGGTCGACGAACTCGGCGTCGAACTCGCGAGCGTCGACGACCGGGAGTATCAGGCGGAAGTCACCGTCGCGTTCGAACTCGAAGAGTAGGGACGATCGAACGACGAGGCGAACGTTGGCGCCGGCACAGATTAGGTTCGGAACGACTCGCCACAGCCACACTCGCTGACGACGTTGGGATTCTCGACGTGGAATCCCTCCGCTTGAAGCCCGCTCTCGTAGTCGAGGACGCTGCCCTCGATATATTTGAGACTCGCCGGATCGACGAAGATGCGCAGCTCGTGGTGCTCGTAGATCGTGTCGTCTTCGTCGGGTTCGTCGTCGAATCGCATGCCGTAGGAGAGCCCGGCGCAGCCGCCTTGCTGGACGAACAGCCGGAGCCCTGCCTTCGAGACGTCGAGTCCCTCTCCCTCGAGTAGCGAGCGGGCTTGCTCGGCCGCGTCCGGCGTGACCTCGATTCTGGGACGCGTCTCCCCGTCGGTTGCGGTGTCGGTGCTCATAACTCACTATTCCTGCCCAACGGTGTTAACGTTGACGCACCCGAATCGCCCCAACTACGACCGCTCGCTCATCCGCCGTCGAGCGGCCTCGTACTGGCTGCCAAAGCGTCGTCGATCGTTAGCCGAGAGCGGGACGCCTGTCATCGCCAGCAGCTCGACCATCCGGTCGACGTCACAGCCGTACCACATCGAGAGGATCCAGAGATTCCGCTGGGCGTAGTCGTAGTTGCGCTCTAAGACGCGCGGATCCGTCGGATCGACCGCGGCCGGTTGCATCTCGCTTGAGTATGAGGGGAAACACCCTAAAACCAGCCCCTGCCGTCTCACGGCGAGATTACTCGAGTGTCCGTTACAGTCGCTTCTCGTGGCACGTCACTCGCGTCGTTCGTCCCGTTCGGTCCGCGCACGGACACTCTCGGCGTGGGCCGAGAGCCCCTCGGCTTCGGCGAGCGTCGTAACCGTCTCACCGATCTCTTCGAGCCCCGACTCCGAGAGGCGCTGCACCGTCGTCGACCGGAGGAAGGTTTCGACGGAGAGGCCGCCAGTAACCCGTGCACCACCGTTCGTCGGGAGAACGTGGTTGGTTCCACTGGCGTAGTCGCCAGCCGCGACGGGCGTGTGAGGGCCGAGGAAGACGCTACCAGCGCTGTCGATCCGGTCTAAGATCGCCTCCTCGTCCTCGGCGACGATCGAGAGGTGCTCGGGTGCGTACTCCTCGGTAAAGAGGATCGCCTCGCTCATCGACCGGGCGAGGAAGACCCCGCTGGCGTCGTTGTCGAGTGACTCGCAGACGATCTCGGCGCGCTCGCAGTTCGGCGCGCGCGCTTCCAGTTCGGCGACGAGCGACTCGGCGGTGTCTCGATCGTCCGTGATCGCGATCACCGGGGAGTTGGGATCGTGTTCGGCCTGCGCGAGGAGATCTGCTGCGACGAGCGCCGGCGGCGCGGTCTCGTCGGCGACAGTCACGATCTCGCTCGGGCCGGCCAGGAAGTCGATCTCGACGTCACCTCGGACCTCGGCCTTCGCGGCGGTCACCCAGCGGTTGCCGGGACCGACGATCTTCTGGACCCGCGTGATCGACTCGGTGCCGTAGGCGAGGGCGGCGATCGCCTGTGCACCGCCGACGCTGTAGACCGCGTCCGCACCGGCTTCGTGAATTGCAGCCAGCGTCACGTCGCTTATCTCTTCAGCGGGCGGCGTCACGACGGAGACGTGCTCGACGCCGGCGACGACCGCCGGGACGACGCCCATGATCGCACTCGACGGGTAGGCCGCGGCCCCGCCGGGGACGTAGACGCCGACGCGGTCGATCGGTCGGAATCGCCGTCCCAACTCGCGGCCGGGCGAGAACTCCCGGCGCCAGTCCTCCGGCACCTGTTCTTTGTGGAACTCCCGAACGTTTTGGGCTGCAGTTCGAATCGCTGTGAGCATCTCGTCGTCGAGCCCCTCGTGAGCACGCTCGCACTCGTCGGTGATGTTCAGGTTGCCCACGGTGACGTCGTCGAACTCCTCGCAGAATTCCCGGACAGCGACGTCTCCTTCTTCACGGACGCGGTCGACGATTCCGCGGACGTCCTCGCGGACGGCGTCGATGCCGGCGTCGCGCTCAAAGAGGGCCACGCGCTCGTCGGGACCGAGGTCGGGGACCTCGCGTACCTGTAGGTTCATAGCCACCGGTTGGGACGGACGGCGAAAAACCGTTTCCTTCCCTGGGCGGTCGGTAGGAATCGCTTACGAGACTGATTCGTGAACGGGGGCGCTCTCCGCGATCCGTCTCAGTACTCGCCTACGAACGGCGACCCGACGGCTTCGCGGAGAACACACGCACCCTATAACTATCCCCGACTCGGCGAACGTCCAGGTATGTGGCCTTGGGAACATGCAATCATGGGGTACGTCGCGTACTCGCTTCTCTCTCGCGTCGTTTACCGGGACACTCCGGGTGGACTCGACGCATTTGCAGCCGTCTTCGCGTCGGTGCTCCCCGATCTAATCGACAAGCCACTGGCCTGGGAGTTCGGCGTCTTCGACGGTGGGTACGCGATTGGCCACTCGATATTTTTCGCCGTCCCGCTCGCAATCGCGGTCGGCGTGCTCGCTCGGGAACGCGGGCGCCCGCGGTCGGGACTGGCGTTCGGGCTCGGGTACCTGCTTCACCTGCCCGCAGATGTCGTCGACGCGTACCTGCGCGAAGACGTGGTTCTCGTCGAACTGATGCTGTGGCCGGTCGCGACCGTCGGCGACGGCGGACACAACCACGGGTTCCAAGCGTACGTCGAGATCTTACTCGGCGGCTACCTGGATAACCTCCTCTCGGGCGATCCGTCGACGTATCTCCTGGCACAGGTCGGACTCGGGATCGCCGCCCTGTTGCTGTGGCTCGCCGATGGCGCCCCAGTTCTCCGGGAGTTCGTCGAAACCGTCACCCAAACCAGACGGAGGCTTCACGGCTGATTCAGGGGCCGACGCCGGCATTTTCCGAGACAGAAAATAGGCCAGTGATATTACCATCTGCTGGCGAGACGGTGCTGGTGGAGACGGGTCGTCCCGCCTCCGCCCGATCACACGATCGGGCGCCTCTGACATTCCGACGCTAGCCGACGAGGACCGATCACCGTCACCGGCCGAGACAGATTGTGGTCGACAGGCTCCGCTGGCGCAACTGAAAAGCGATCACATCCTGCGCTGCGATCCCAGGGGTGTACGGCGTGTTTTTGGGACCGGACGTGGTCAATGGCGACCGTACAGCGAGTACATAATCGTGAGCAGGCCAAGCAGCCGGCTCACGTTTTCCAGAAGGGCCGTCGCGACCCGGTTGGTCCCGACGAGGGTGGTGAGTCCGACGTTGAGCAGGAAGGGAACAGCTGTCAGCAACAAGAGGCCGATCGCGAGATAGAGCATCGATGAACTATCGTTTCGCCGGTATCCTCGGTAGGCCTGGTAGGCGATTACTGTCCCGACCAGCGCCACGAGAAACAGCGTGCCGACCGTCAGGACGTCGAGCAGCGGTGCCTCGTCGACGCGAACGACGTCGGTGCTCATCGCAGTTCCTCCCACATCGTGGTGAATCGGTCCGCGACGTCTTCCTCGCGGTAGCTGACTTCGTAGCTGAATTCGCCCTCATCGAGTGACAGCTCGAAGCCGTCTAAGTTCGCCCGGTAGACGCTGTAGTGGTTGCCGTCCGATGCGAGGTTCGTCTCTTCGGTGACGAGCCGACACCCCTCGAGGGTCTCGAGGCGCCGGTAGATCGTGGGAAGCGACGCGTCACAGCGTTCGCTCAGGGTGCTGGCAGACATGGGTTCGACGCTCGTCTCGGTGAGGATCGCCCGTGCGTACTCGTCGTCTAAAATGTCGAGCAACGTCGAAAGATCGCACTCCTCACTCACTGCTGACCAATCGTTGCTACATAACCATCAAAAGGGATCCGGTTTTTCTGCGTCAGAACACGCGCCAGCCCATCGGTTCGCCACGCTGTCTCCCGGGGAGCGATGGATCTATCTATTCATAACCCGACGTGTGGGTCGTATGGAACGCCGCGAGCTACTCGTCGGCGGTGCCGGGCTGGCAGCGCTGGCAAGCGGCGCCGCATTCGCCGTGACCCGTCGCTCGGGGTCGACGACGAACGGCGACGACGAAGTGGCCGGGGACGACGAAAACGGGGAGCCCAACCCACCGTTCGAGCTCCGGACTATCGATCCGGACGACGACACTGTGACCGTCCCTGACCAGGAGGGTGTCAGCGTGGTAAACGTCACCAGGAGCCACTGTCCAACGGGAGAAGGGCAGATTGAAACGCTTTCTTCGGTTGCCAGCGATCTCCGCGAGGACGGAATCGAGGATGTACAGTTGGTGACGGTCGCAGACATGAGTGCCAGTCCAGACGAGGCCGATTTCCGAGAGTGGTGGGACGACACTGACGGCGACTGGACGCTGGCACTTGACGCAGACGATGTCGTCGCCGACTACTACAGAATTGAGGACCTACCGACGACGGTCGTGATAGACCGCGAAGGATCGATCCACTGGCGAGGCGAGGGGTCGCTTGGAAGCGGAACGGTTTCGACGCGTATCCGAGAACTCGTCGAGTCGGACGAGAGCTGACGAGCCGTACTCGACCCACGCGATCCGTCCGGTTTTCCTGACGTATCAGCCGATCACCGTGAGCCGTTTATGCGGAGTGAGAACGTATCACACATATGGCCAGCAAAATGCACAGGATGGACGCACAGGTCCGTGGAATCGATCGCGAGACACTCGCATTTACCGTCCCTCTCGTCGGACAGATCGTCGGTTCGATCGTCCTGCTGATCGGGCTCTTTCAGGGCGGGCTGACGGCGCTGACGGTCCTCGGCGGTGGCATAATTCTGGCGAGCATCGCCGGGTTGGCCGCGTCAGTGGTCGCCAGCGAACCGACAGACGAACACTCACGGTCGGACCGCCGTTCGGTGGTCACCCTCGGACGAGCAGCAATTCGTCAGCGTCTCCAGCGGTGAGTCAGGTGACGACGCCGAACGCTCGTGGCGTTAGTCGGGAGCGACGGAGTCGGTACGGATCATCCGATACCGAAATCCCAGATACACGAGGACGAACCCGAACGTGAGCGCGAAGAGCAACTCGCCGGCCCAGATCGAATACCCCAGTGCGATGACGTTGAGTGCTATTCCAGCGGCGTAGATCGGCGCGAGTTTCTCGGTGTTCATGCGAGGCGTCTACGGCCGACGTTCGAACGGCGAGACCGAGACTCTGTCGTTACGGAATAGACTATCTGCTCCGACGGAACCACGGAACCACCTCTACCGTCCCGCACACTGACTCGTAGCCCACTGATAGTCAGATTATTCTCGGGATCTCGGCCGCCAATAAGGGGTGTGGAAGCCACATCTGATCGTTCACGTTCAAATATGTACACCACCTCTGCGTGCGGTTCACAGGGTTTATATCTCATCATGTGATGAGTGCGCCCAATGCTACTCTCAGTAGACCGATCGGACGAAAGTGGGCGATATCAACCGTTGAGCTTCGAGGTGATTGCCGCGGTTGCCGAGAAGGAGGGGATCGATCCAATGGAGATCGAGCCACCCGAGTACGATGCGCTCTACGACGTCGTCAACCCGGAGGCACTCGACGCGCTGTTTGCCCCACGTGAAGACGGCACACCTCGCGGAAGCGGGCAGATCGAATTTACCTACTGTGGGTACGATATCGTCGTCAGTAGCGATGGGACCGTCGACATTCGCGACTGAGTCACATTAGCGTACGTCCCCATCTCTCGGTCCGGCGATCGCTTCGAAGACCGACCGGTGGAGGCGATTCGAAACGATCTCCATCACCGTCTGCAGGTTCTCCGTATCGGCCCGGTTGTACGCAACGAGCGTCTCGAGAGCACCCTCGTCGCCGCGTTCGTACTCTCGCCAGAGGCGCACCGCGTCCCGGCCGGTGATGTCGGGGCGGTCACGTTCGATCCCAAGGTCGCGCTCGATCCGTTTCAACCCGCCATCGAGTCCGAGGCTCTGACAGGAGTACATGAGGTCGACGTGCGGTGTCGAGGCGTCCACGTCGTAACACTCCTCGAGAAACGGGACGTCGAAACGCTTGCCGTTGAAGGTGACGAGTAGCGAGGCGGCGTCGAGTTCGGCCTGTAGGCGACTCCGTTCTAGGTCATCGCCACGAACCAGCGTCGTCATCTCGCCGCCGCGATAGACGCTGACGGTGGTCACGTCGTTGCACGTCGCATCGAGCCCAGTCGTCTCGATGTCCAGAAAGCACGCCTCGGAACGGGCATTCTCGTAGAGTCGCCACTGGCTCGACGTGGGCAGCGATTCGGCGAAAAAGGCGAGGTTATCCTGCTCGAGGTGTCGACGCCCTTCCGCGATGAACTGATCGATCCGGTCGGCCAGCGTCTCGCCGACGACGCTGCCGTCGAACTCGTCCCAGTGAGTGATGCCGTGCTCCCAGAGCCGGCGCTCGGTCGCTTCGCCGACGCCGGGTACCGGGATGAAACTGTTCTCGATTCGCATACCAACTCGGGGGTGTTCCGCCGATAAAAGCGCTTGGAAGCCTACTCCCTCACCGGAATCCAGCCGCTGCTGGCGTCCTCGTCCCGAAGGTGCCAGCGCTGCTCGTACCCCGTTTCGCTCGCACGCACGTCGACCGTCGCATCGAACAGCGGCTCGAACAGCGACACGAGCTCGTCGTCGGAGTCGACATCTATGTGGACGTGGCCCATGCCGGCGGCGTGTTTGACCCGCGACGTGACCGCGTGAAGGAGGCGAAACAGCCCCTCGACGTCGTGGGCAGCTGTCGCCGCCTCGAGGCCGTCTATGCACACGCGAAGCTGCCCTGCCGAAACGCCACCCGCCTGCTCGTCGAATCCGTCGACCGCCGTGACGATCTCGGCCCCGAGACGGCCAAGCGGGTCACCCCCATCCGTCTCGCGGTCGACGATTGCGGCGTACGAAAGTGTCTGCGTACGAGTTGCGTCGGCGTGGCCATCAGTCAGAGCGGCGCGCCCGTCCCCCGCTTCGCCCGTCGGATCCAGTGAGACGAACAGTCGATACCGGGGTCGGCACGTCGAATCTCCGTCGAGCCGGCGACAGAGCACGTCGTGTCGCGTCGTCTCGCCGACCAGTAACACGTTGCTGCCGCCCGCTTTGAGCGAATCGAGCGCTCGTGCGAACGAGAGTTTCTCACGGGCGACATCCTCTCGGTCGGACTCCATTGGAACCGAGAGGATGTTGTACTGACACAATAACATTGTGATAGACCTCGCGCAATGGACCCTCAGCTTTTCACGTCCGCCTTCGTAGGTGGGCGTATGACCGACCGAGACGACGAACTGGAAGTAGCGATCCAGGAGCTCGCCGGGGCCGTCGAAGAGCTTCGTGTCACGCTCGAATCCCAGCGTCGATCGCCCGTCCGGGCACCGATGCCGAGTGACCTCTTTCGCGTCGCCGACGAACTCGCAATTCCCGCCGCGCTTGCCGTTCTCAAGGCCAACGTCCGCGCACTCGAGGCGTTCCAGCGCGGGCTCAAGCTGGTTCGAACCGAGCGTGAGGCTCGCGATCGTTCACAGGCTGTTGCGACCGAAACCAGTCGTCGGGCCGAAGAGCTTCGCCAAACCACCGTCTCACAGCTCGACCGCGCACTCTCGGAACTCCAGCGCGCGGTTTCAGCGGGCTCGCTTCCCGCCGACGATCGAGCCCACGACTTGCTGGCAGAGGCCCAGCAACTTCGCGACGACGTCGATCGGCGGCTCCAGAAAGCGGGCGACGACGCCGACTCGAAGTTCGCGGACGTCGCCGAGGACGACAGCCAGACCGAATCGAGAGACAGCTACACGATCGAGATCGACGACGGTAGTTCGGAGGCAAACGACTCACACGTAGACGTCGACGCGGAACTCGAAACGCTTAAAGACCGCTACGGCACCGACGATCCCGAGCGAGAAGACGGCGATGATGACGACAATTCGGCGTCGCACGATCCCGAAGACCAACCCGATACCACCGCTGGTGCTGCGAGTGGCGGCAAGGAAGACGACCGGGACGAATCGGACGACAGCGACGGCGGTCAGACCGGCTCGAACCGGTAGCCGTCCCACTCCTGGCTCTCAGGTACCTTGATCCCGGCCTCGGGATCACGCAACTCCTCGACGTAGACCGGTCTGACCTCGTCACCGACCTCAACCTCGTCGGTCGTCACCTGGCCAATCGCTCGGACTGGCTCGCCGTCGTCCGAATCGTCATCAGGAACCTCGAACTCCACGATCGCGATCGTGTTCGGCGCACGGACGCCTGGCGGCGTTGCCGTGCTGGTCGTCCAGGTGACGACCTCCGCGGTGTACTCACTCAGGTCGATCGTCTCGACGGGCTCGGAACCGTCGGGGCCGATCGGATGGACGGGGTAGCTGATCGATCCGTCAGCGTACCGGGCTGCCGCCATCGGCGGCTGTTCGTTTGTGTTCTCCTCGCCACCGTCTCCGGAAGGTCCACGGTCGCTCATGCTGGTGCCTCCATGATGGTGGTGATAACACAGTTGCCAAAGCCACCCACGTTACAACAGAGGCCGACCTCGGCATCGACCTGTCGGGGACCGGCCTCGCCAACGAGTTGCTCGTAGATCTCGACGCCCTGAGCGACGCCACTGGCGCCTAAGGGGTGGCCCTTCGACTTGAGCCCGCCGGAGGTGTTGATCGGCAACTCGGCGTCGCGCTCGGTGTCGCCGGCCTCGACGCGCTTCCAGGCCTCACCCTGTTCTGCGAAGCCAAGCCCCTCCATCTGGAGGAATTCGAGGATGGTAAACATATCGTGAAGCTCCGCGACGTCGATATCCTCGGGCCCGTAACCGCTCATCTCGTAGGCCCCCTGGCCGCTATCGACGACGCCGTTCATCACCGTCGGGTCGGCGCGCTCGTGGACGACGTGAGTGTCCGTCGCGCCATCGACGCCGGCGATCACCGCGTACTCGTCTGTATACTCCTTGGCGACGGATTCCGGACAGAACAGCAACGCGGCGCTGCCGTCGGTAATTGGGCAGAAGTCGTACAAGCGGAGTGGATCCGCGACGATCGGCGAGTCGAGGATCGTCTCGACGTCGACTTCCTTCCGGAACTGCGCGTGGGGGTTGTCCACGCCGTTCTTGTGGTTCTTCTGTGCCACTTTCGCCAGACTCTCTCGGGGCGCGTCGAACCGTTCGAGATAGTGGCGAGCGGTCATTCCCGCAAACGAGGGTAGCGTCACGCCGTGTTTGTACTCCGCCGGGTGGGTGATCGAGGCGATAACGTCCGTCGACTCCGCCGTCGTCCGGTGGGTCATCTTCTCGCCGCCGATCAGCAGCGTCATCTCGCTCGTCCCACTCGCAATCGAGCGGTAGGCGGCGAAGATCCCCGCCCCACCGCTCGAACTCGTCTGGTCGATGCGCTCGGTGTACGCCGGCAGCGCCCCCAGATCGTGGGCGACAGCGTTCATGATCCCGCCCTGTCCCTCGAACTCGCCGCTGGCCATGTTCGAGACGTAGAGGTGGTCGAGCGCGTTCGGTTCGACTCCGGCGTCGTCGAGGCAGGCCGCCCCCGCCTCCGACAGTAACTCTCGAATCCAGGCGTCTCGCTGCCCGAACTGGGTCATCGAGGCGCCGATGATCGCGACACGTTCCATACGCCGATACTCTCGACGGAGTGATTTATACGTATTGCCAGCGCGGGGACAGCCCGCCTCCGTAACCGCCGATGCCTGCGCTGTTCAGGCTGACGGCGCCTGCAGATCGCTCGCACGCGATCGGGCCTGCGAGATGACTGCGGGCCGCGCCTCGAAGGAGATGACCACGTCGTCGTCACCGTAGGCGACGTCGTCGACGTGGGCGTTGTCGTGGATCCAAGAGACGAGACTCATCGTCTCGTCGGTCATCGGTAAGACGAGTCGCTCTTCCTCCCAGTCGGGGAGTTCGTGGTCGATACGGTCGACCAACGCGTCGACGTTGGTTCCCTCGCGAGCGCTCACAGTCACCGGGTTCGGCGCCAGCGCCGAGAGCGCCTCACGCTTCTCTGCGAGTTCGTCTTCGTCGACGCGGTCGATCTTGTTCAACACCGTCACGATCGGCGCCTCGTTTCGCTCGTAGAGTGTGTCGTGACAGGTGACGAGCTTCTCGTGGATCTCCTCGATCGGCTCGCTGACGTCGACGACGAGCAAGACGAGATCGGCCCGGTAGACCGAGTCGAGCGTCGACTTGAACGATTCGACGAGCCAGTGGGGGAGATCGCTGACGAACCCGACGGTGTCGGTGACGAGCACGTTGCGTGGCTCAATGTCGGCTCGGCGAGTCGTCGTCCCGAGTGTGGTGAACAGGTCGTCTTCGGACTCGGCGGTCGCGTCGAGATCCGGATGCAGATCCTCGTTTTCGTCGATCGCCAGATCGTCGGCGAGGCGACGAAGCAGCGTCGACTTGCCGGCGTTCGTGTAGCCCGCCAGCGCGACCAGATCGAACCCCGAGGCGCGCCGGCGCTCCCGGCGTTGCTGTTCGGTCTGCTCGATCTGGGCGAGCTCGTCTTTGATCCGGCTGATCTGGGCTTTGATGTCCCGCTCGCGGCTCTCGTCGTACTCGCCAAGCCCCATGAATCCGGGGTGTTCCTCGCGCTTTGCGAGGCTCGTCTTGGCTTCTGCGCGGGGCAGCTCGTAGCGGAGTTCGGCGAGCTCGACCTGGAGCTGGGCCTTGCGGGTGTGGGCGCGCTGGCCGAAGATCTCGAGGATCAGCGTAAATCGGTCGACGACCTCGACGCCGTCTGGCAGGAGCTGCCCCAGATTGTACGTCTGGTAGGGTCCCAACCGGTTGTCGAAGATGACCGTGGTCGCGCCGGTTCGGGCGACGAGTTCGGCGAGCTCCTCGGCTTTCCCTTCCCCGAGCTGGAGGGCGGCGTCGGCCGTCCGGCTCTGGGTGACCTCACCGACGACCTCGTAGCCTGCAGCGCGAGCGAGGTCGCGAATCTCCGTGGTGTCGGGAACGCCGTCGTCGACGCGCTTGGCAATGATAGCCGTCATGCGTCTGGCTGGTGGGTGTCCGCGTTGGCTCGATCCACGCCGCGCCTCGAACCAGGACGGTGGTGTAATGAGGGGCGATCGAGACCGATCGACTGCGATTCGGGTGCGGACACGTCAGGGATGCCGGCTGGCCACCTCCGTTCGTGGTTGCGTGAACATACGCACACCTAGACCCCCAACCGTCTTGAATCCCGTGGCGAGATTCGGTCGGGCGAGACTGCCGATGGGAGATGGCAGAGCGACGTTCCAAATTGTGTGATAGTCACTGAATCGTAACCATCTTCGACCCAGGGGACAACGACGGACTATGAGTTCCATCGAGCCGACCATGCTCGGCTTCGAGTTCGCCGCGAGCATGGTTCTGGGGGCGATTATTGGCTACGGGACGAAACGCATCGCGAAAGTGTTGGCCGTCGTCATCGGCGTCCAGCTGGTCGTCTTTCGGTACCTCGAGTCCCAGGGCATCGTCGTCGTCCACTGGGACCGACTGACCGCCGGACTGGCTGGCGCCCAGGAAGACGTCGAGCAAGCGGGTACAGACTGGCTCGACACCGCCGTGACGACACTCTCGGTCGGCGTCGGCTTCACTGCCGGCTTTCTGATCGGTTATCACAGAGGGTAGACCCCGTCCCACCACCCTTACCGCCGTATCCGCGACCCTCCGACAGCTATCGCGTCTTGAGGTCGTCTTTGTCCTTGACCATCTGCGTTTCGGCCTCGCCGCTCGTGTGCTCGTTGACGACGTCGTAGAACTCGTTTTGCATCCCCGCGGGGAACGTGATCGCGCCGACCCACGAGCCGTCGGGCTGCCACTCTTCGCGCTCTAACTCGCCGAACTGACGGATCTTTGCCTGGGCACTGCCGGCGTACTCCGGGGGAATCTGGACGGCGATGGTGACCTCCTCGAATCGGATCGGGATCACCGGTCGCAGATCATCGAGAGCATCGTCGACCTGGTTTTCGACCGGCTCCATCGGGT
This sequence comes from Halobacteria archaeon AArc-dxtr1, assembly GCA_025517425.1. NCBI lineage: Archaea > Methanobacteriati > Methanobacteriota > Halobacteria > Halobacteria archaeon AArc-dxtr1. The sequence continues at coordinate 720,995 of JAOPJY010000001.1, forward strand.
CGACCGTGAAGCCGGCCTCTTCTAGAGCGTTCTCGATGCGTTCGGGCGGATGGGGCGCGTCGTCCATTTGCGGATTGATCGCGTTTCGCGCGATGGTGTTGATCAGCTGCTTTCGCTTTTGCTCTTGCATCTCGCGGCGCTGGTCGGCCGTGATCTGTATCTCCCCGCGCTGGATGACCTCCGGAATGATCGCTAAGGGATCCGTGGTCTCGAAAACTGTCTCGAGGTCGCTCTCGGCCGGTCGATCGCCGCGGGAGGCGTCCTCGAAGACGTCCTCCGCGGCGATGACGTCTTCGAGATCGTCGTCGAACTCACCGCGCTTGATCGCGAGCGCTGCGTCCGGGTCTACGAGCACTTCGAAGCGCTCCCCGTGTGACTCGAGTCGCGCCGTCACCGCCTCGTCGAGCGATATCATACCCGAGGATACCCCCGGGCCCCTAAAAGAGCTTTTGCCGCGGTGGGAGGATTACTCTTCGTCGGCGTCCTCGCCGTCGTCGAGCAGGTCGTTCTCCGTCAGGTACTCCTCGATGCGGTCGTCCGTGAACTGGTCGAAGGACTCGGTCTCGGCGTCGATCGTCGCGAGACCGACCTCGGTGGGCAACAGCGAGCCCTCGTTGACGGAGGCGAGTGCGTCGAGTGCGAGGGCGATGCCAGCGTCGAGATCGGCCGATTCATCGTAGTTCTCCTCCAGATAGCTCTGGAGGTCGCCACGGTCGGCGCCGACGGCGAGTGCCTTCCACTCGTAGGGCGTACCGGAGGGATCGGTCTCGAACAGGCGCGGCTCGCCGTTCTCGATACCGCCGACGATCAGGGCGACGCCGAACGGGCGGGCGCCGCCGACCTGGGTGTACTGCTGGATGTGGTCGGTGACGTTCTTCGTGAGCGTCTCGACGCCGATGGGCTCGCCGTAGCGCAGGTGGTTGACCTGGGCCTGGCGGCGCGCGAAGTCGATCAGCTGGCGGGCGTCGGCGACGTGGCCCGCGCTGGCGACGCCGACGTGGTCGTCTGCCTTGTGGATCTTCTCGACGCTCGAGTCCTCGAGCAGCGGGGAGGGGATCCGCTTGTCGACGGCTAGCACGACGCCGCCGTCGGTTCGGATACCGATGCTCGCGGTGCCACGTTTGACCGCCTCGCGGGCGTACTCGACCTGGTAGAGTCGCCCGTCTGGTGAGAAGATCGTGATGCCACGGTCGTACGCCTGCTGTTGGGCTTGTCCCTGCATAGTATCACACTAAATCGAGGTCTGTCGCGCCGACGAACGCGTCGCCACGTTGGAGATCGACGGAGCCGTTCCGCTCGAGTCCAACCCGCTCTTCGTTCTCGAACACGACGTTTCTCTCTGCCGGAACTTGCTCACGTCTACCTAAAAACTTTTCTTCAGCGGCACGGATCGTGCCACTGATACCGCGGATAGCGATTCCGACCGGCGAACCATCCACCTCGTCGACGCAAGCCAGCGCCGCCCGCGCCGCGTCTTCTTCCCCGCGTCGAACCTTCACGAGTGCCTCACCATCGCCGTCTTGGAACGCGAATCGAACGACAGAGAGGTCAGCGTGGGCGCTCCCGGGGTCGCCCAGCAGATTCTGCCCGGCGTACCAGACCTCGCGCTGAAACGCCCGGCGGCCGACGTCGGCGTCTGGCCAGGACTCGATGCCGACGGCGAGGTAGCGCCACCGCGGCCGGAGGTGCTTGGGGAGGTGCTTCATCCGTCGCGGTCGCCGTCGCCGACCTCGTCGACGGCCCCCTCCGGTGCGTCGGCTACCGCCGCTCCCTCAAGCGGTGCTCGTTCGGCCACCAGCACGCCGACCTGGTCGTCGACGCGTTCGACTGCGGTCAGCGAGAAGCCGGCGTCGGTGAGCGCGTCCGCCAGCACGCCGACGGTCGCAGGGTCGTCGACCGCAGGATCGTAAAACGAGGCCGAGGGATCGGGCTCGTCGAAGAACATGATGTCACCGAGGACGAACCGTCGGGGCCCGAGGTCGGCGGCAACCGCAATTGCCTCTCGCTTGGCGTCGTCGTCTACGTGATGCATCGCGAAGTTCGATGTGATGATATCGACGCCAGCAGAGCGAGCGTGGGCTCGGGGCGTCTCCGAGGACTCGGCGTCGACGGCTCCCGCGACGTTGGGCTCACGGAAGGTCCCGTGGTCGAACGTCACGTTCTCGAGTCCGCGCTCGTCGGCCTTCTCTCTGGCACGGGCCATCATCTCCTCGCTGATGTCCCGACCGACGACGCGCTCGGCATCGTCGGCGAGCGCGAGTGCGATTGCGCCGGTCCCCGTTCCCATGTCTAAGACGACGTCGTCGGCCGACGGCGCCGCATGCTCAACGACGAGACTCGCACAGGCTCGGTGTTCGGTCGCCGTCGACTCGTCGTACGCCGATGCGTGGTCGTCGAACCGACTGGCGTGCTCCTCAAGCGTCTTCTTCATACGGACCCCGTTCGACCCCCGGCTCAATGAACGACTCGGACTGGATCCGTCGGTTGCGTTCGGCGAGCCGTCCCCACTCGCGTAGCCCGTCTTCGGTCCATTCGGGGGGAAAGCCCACCGCCTCTCCGACCGCGACGAGCTCTCTCGGTGCGCGAAGCTCGAGGTGCGAGCGCGCCCTCGCGCTGACGACGTACGGGGCGTCGTAATAGTCGACGATCTCTCGCAGCTTCCGGAGTGACTGGATCGCACGGACGCGCCTGCCACCGCTGCGCCGGAGTACTGGGCCGAGATCGAACTCGAAACAGACGCCGTTCTCGACTGCCGCCTTCGCGAGTACGTGGTTGACGTCACCACTGTCAGCCATTGGGGCGGCGAGAACGTCGACCATCTCGTTTTCGACCGCAAACCGGTTTAGCGACGGTGTGCCGCCGTTGACAGTCACAATCGTGTGTGAGTGACGGGCGTTTCCGACCGCTCCACTCGCCTGCTGGCGATCGTCGGCTCGCACCTCGATCCCATCGACGACGTCGATCCCGTACGCTGCGGCGATCTGCTCGGGGTCGTAGTCGGGCTGAGCGCCGGAGCGAGTGCGGACGACCACGCCCTCGAAGCCGTACTCGGCCGCGGTCTTCGCGAGCCGCGCGACCGTGCTCTTCCCGTCCGGGTAGGCGTGGACCGCCTCGTACATATCCGGACTGTCACGCGGCGATGACTTGGGGGTTGCGTCTCTCGGTGGGGACCTGGTGGGCGCGGAGACCCCGAGTTTGACCGCGAGCGACCCCGGAGGGTGAGCGAGCGGGCCGACGACCGACCCAACGGGGAGGGAGGAGTGCTTTTGATCGACCTTTTACCGAAGGACAGCGCGCCGTGCGGCAGCGACGCTGCCGTCGGCGCGCAAGACTGCAGAGTAAAAGGTCGTTAGTGAAGAATCGACTGTGCCACCGAGGCGAGTTGGCCGTTGTCGGCCTCCTGGAGGCGCTCGTCGCCGATTTTCAGTCGGAGGCGGGGGCGTCCGACGTCGATCGGCACCTTCTCCGTGTCGATCAGCCCCATATCCTCGAGTTTCGTCTTGGTCCGGCTAAAGGTCGCCTTGCTGGCGATACCGACGTCCTCGCCCCACTTGCTGATGTCGTACAGCAGCGCCTCGTTTTTCGCAGCGACCAGCAACGAGATGGTGACCTCGTCTAGCCCGTCGCCGTCGCCGCGGGCAGTTTCGAGGGAGTTTAAGATCGTGGTAAAGTCGGCCTCGGCGTCGGGGCCGATTTCGTCAGCGAGCGTCTCTTTGACGTCCGTTATCGGCGGCGTGCGGAGATTGTACACCTCAGCGTCTTCCCACTGGCGCTCGTAGGTGTCGGAAACGTCATCGACGAAACTCTCGTCGTCCGTCGTCAGCCCGCCGACGCGGTCGCCAGCGGGAACGATTGCGACGACCTGCTCGTCGGTGACCAGTAGCGAGTTCTCCGGTGGCTCGCTCAAAATGCGCAGCGATAACGTTCCGTCGCTGACGAGGTCTGCGGCGTTCGAAGCGACGATGAAGTCGCCAAGGACGTCTTTTAGCATCCGCTCGTCGGCGAGGAGGCGAACTGAGATCTGCTCGTCGTCGATGTCAGCTGCGACCGGGATCAGCGCCTCGATCGCGTTGCGCGACGGATTGATTAGAGAGACGGTCCCACTCGCGTCTTCGAGCACCTGCTGGAGAATATCGTCAATCTGGTGGTTGAGTAAATTCGAGCACATCCCTATAACGAACTAAATAACACGATGGTACTTAATTTTGTTGGCCATTGTCGCAGCACAAGGCAGATCGGCTACCAGCCAGACTGCCCAAGAGCGGTTGGGCCGATACGCAGAGCATCTCGAAACGCACGACGTAGACGCGTCCTCTCGACCAGCACGAAATAGGTCAATTAAATATAAATACTCCGTGGCGAATGGAAAATTGTGATGGGTAATATCATATGGTGTGTGAGACGGATTGGTGTGGCGTTCGATCGTACCATCTCCTGTACTGAACTCGTGTTCCTCTGTCGATCGAAGCGAATCAGCACCTATCGCGGACCCTAGCCGGACTTAGCCCGTAAACAGTCCCGAGAGTTCGCGCGACCAGTGGACATCTCCGTCGTAGATTACGGCGACTGCAGACTCCGCGAGGAACTCCCGTAACTCCGACTCCTCGAGGAGAATACTGGCGGCCGTGCCACAGAGGTAGGCGTACTCATCCTGTTGATCGTGCGGAACGTAGTACGACCCCGCCGTCCGCGGGGAATAACAGTCAAACGTTAGCAGATATCGGCCGTCGTCGGTGGGCTCGACGCTCACCGAGACGGGAAACGTCGACTGGCGCTGAGTCAGTGAATGAGTCCCGTCACCGACGACGGCGTAATCCTTTCCCATCATGATCCGGCGTCGGGCCAGACGCAACGCGCGCTCGAAGCTAAAGCCGTGAACGAGCAGCTTCGCGAACGTCGAGCCGACTTTGAGGGCGTGTTCGTTCAACACCTCGTTTACCGTAACGGCGCCGGCGACGCTCCCACGTTCGATCAGCTCCATTCCCTCGTAGTAGGAGCCACAGGCATTCAAGAAGAACGTCTGCGTCGAACAGCGATCGAGCGACGTCGCCGAGAGCGTTCCGTCGGCACACTGGAGGCCGCCAGTCTCGCAGTGACCGATGTAGTGGACGAAGTCGTGTCCGGATTCGAAGACGCGAGCGAGCTGTGCCGTGGTGAGCGACTCAGTGACCGAGAGGTCGATCCTAATCGACTTCGCCCGCTGGCGGTAAATGTCTGTGACGGAGACACGCTCCCCGGTCATCGCCGGATCGTTGAGAACGACGCAGATCGACGTCGACTCGTCTGCGCGCTCGAGGTAGGTAAACCGATTCCGGTAGGCAGCCGGATGGGACGTAAAGACGTCGATGGGGACGCCGTCTGCGAGCCAGCCGTGGACGCGTCCCGTTCGAAGTTCGGGTTTGACCACGTCGACCGACGGGGCGTTTCGCGATCGTCCGGTTCGAGCCGGCGCCCGGTAGAAGGCGTCGAGCGATCGGTCGATCAGCTCCCGCCCCTCGAGCGTCGAGGTGCGTGGCATGTAGATGAGACTCATTCTGTCGAGCAAGAACGGGAGCGTTGCGAGGCGACTCGGCTCCGGTTTGACGTACGTCGCTAGGTGCCAGTCGGGCAGCCGGTGTTCGATCGCCGCATCCGGAACTTCGAGGTAGCTCGCGAGGCGAGTCTGTGGCTCCGCCCGGTAGAGAGTCTCACTATCGAGATCCAGCGCCCGCAGGATGCTCAGTTCCGAGAGTGGCGCATCGTGTGGTCCCTCGTTACGGACGAGACAGTCGAGGAAAAACACCTTCCTGAGGAGCCTCGCAGCCGACTCCTCGAGTCGGCGATCAAACCGGGCGGTGATTCCCTCGTCTCGAAGCCGAATTCTGGGTGGCCCGGTGGCGCCGAGACGTACTGATGCCTGGAGGAAGTACGCGAGAGGTGCCGTACAGTACAACGCTTCGTAGGTCGGGGGAACGACGAGTTCGATGCCAGTAGTCGCCGTTTCATCACGAACCGACTCGGGAATCTCGAACTCGTCGCCGAGTTCGAGTAGTGGCGGATGACCGCGTTTTGTCGGATACGTTCGGTTCGGCGTCTCCGTCTCGACGGCCGCGTGAAGATGACCGATCGCTGCGGCGACATCGGCCGGTGATTCGGTGACGGTGATCGTCTCGGTCGGTAGCTCGTAGTGACTCCGCAGACCGATCGCGACGTCTCGACGGTTCGGAAAGGAGATGCGAACAGAACGACCGTCCTCGGTGTGGGAAATCGTCGCTGCCCCGGAAAACTGGAGGTAGATTTTGACGGCAGCATCAACGTCGACGACGTACTGCGCTGGCGGTAGCGACAGCGACCCATCGACCGGGTCGAGTTCGTACCGCCTGCCGTCCGCGGCGAACGCGTAGACGACGGCGCGAGGAACTCGAAGCGTTCTAGTAACGGCGTTGATCGTCTCGTCGACTGGGCGATCGATCGCTGCGCCCGATCCGCCGGCGACGAGATCGGGCCCCTCGATGGTGATCTCGGTGCTGTCTGCATCGACGACGGTGATGACGCCGTCGCCGCCCTCCCACCGCAGCATTCGAGGCAAACATGTAACTCTACCTAATTAACTGTATCGGATGGTGATTAGTATTAGTTTCAAAGGAAGGCCGCGGCAAAAACCGCCACCGACGGGCCGGAGAGTGCCACGAGACCGTCCTCGCTCGGCGAAGAGAGGTACACTTATGAACGATCCAGCCACCAGCCCACACATGGAACACGACCACGTCCGGGCCGTCGACCCTGCGGTAGCCGACGCCCTCGAGGCCGAAGTCGACCGGCAGCGATCGTCACTCCAGATGATCGCCAGCGAGAACCACGTCAGCCGCGCCGTTCTAGACGCCCAGGGCAGTGCTCTAACGAACAAGTACGCCGAGGGGTACCCCGGCTCGCGCTACTACGGCGGCTGTCAGTACGCCGACGAGGTCGAACAGCTCGCGATCGACCGCGCGACGGAGCTGTTCGGCGCCGAGCACGTCAACGTCCAGCCCCACTCGGGCACGCAGGCCAACCAGGCCGTCTACTTCGCGATGCTCGAGCCCGGCGACAAGATCCTCTCGCTCGATCTAACCCACGGCGGCCACCTCTCTCACGGCCATCCCGCGAACTTCGTCGGTCAGCTCTACGACGTCGAGCAGTACGAGGTCGACCCCGACACCGGCTACGTCGACTACGATGGCCTCGCCGAGCAAGCCGCCGAGTTCGAGCCCGATATCATCGTCTCGGGCTACTCCGCGTACCCGCGAGACATCGACTGGGAACGCATCCAGGAGACCGCAGACGACGTCGACGCGCTCCACCTCGCCGACATCGCCCACATCACCGGGCTCGTCGCCGCTGGCGTCCACCCCTCGCCGGTCGGCATCGCCGACTTCGTCACGGGAAGCACACACAAGACCATTCGCGCCGGCCGTGGCGGCATCGTCATGTGCGACGAGGAGTACGCTGACGACGTCGACGCTGCCGTCTTCCCCGGTGGCCAGGGCGGCCCTCTCATGCACAACATCGCCGGCAAAGCCGTCGGCTTCGAGGAGGCGCTCCAGCCCGCGTTCGAGGAGTACGCAGAGCAGACCGTCGCCAACGCGAAGGCGCTGGGCGAACAGCTCACAGAGCACGGCTTCTCGCTCGTCTCCGGCGGCACCGACAACCACCTCGTGCTCGTCGATTTGCGCGAGAGTCACCCCGACACCTCCGGTGGCGACGCCGAGGAAGCGCTAGAGGACGCCGGCATCGTCCTGAACGGAAACACGGTCCCCGGCGAGACGCGCTCGGCCTTTGACCCCTCGGGCATCCGCGCTGGCACGCCCGCGCTGACGACCCGCGGCTTCGACGAGGACGACTGTCGCACGGTCGCCGACCTGATCGCCCGCGTCGTCGACGCCCCCGAGGACGAGGCCGTCATCGCGGACGTGCGCGAGGGAGTCGAGGCGCTGTGTGCCGCGAACCCGCTTTACGAAGACGCGTAGACAGCGCTGGAACTGGGAGTGGGGACTACCGCTCTCGGTGCCGGCAGCCAACCAGTTGAAACCACTAGTCGGTATTGGATCGAGCCGTGGACTGTATTCTCCCACGTTCGCCCTCGATCGATCGAAGCGCATCGACGACGTCATCCATGTCGTAGAGATCGGCTTCGAAGAACGCCGCGTTCTCTTGGATCGTCTGCTCGTCCCACTCCCACCACTCGAGTTCGAGGAGTGCCTCTCTGACTGCGCGTGGAAATCGCCACCCGATCCGTTCCGCGGGAACACCGGCAACGACCGCGTATGGTTCGACGTCGTCGGTGACAACGGCGCCGGCACCGACGATGGCCCCGTCACCGATCGTCACACCCGAGAGAACGATCGATTGCGTTCCGATCCAGACGTCGTTTCCGACGGTTATCGGCCCGTCCGCAGTCGGTGGAAGGTTGCTATCGAGAACGTCGTCGTACAGCCGAATCTGCATTGACGGCTTCCGGGTGTAGTGATTCGTTTGCTGAAACGTACTCTGCCGGGCGATCGCACAGTACTTGCCGATGTCGATCTCCCCGATGAGATCACAGTTTGGCTCCAGGTTTGTCCGTCTCCCCACGGAGATGTCACCACCGAGGACGCACCCTCGACTCAGCCTCACGTTCGGCCCCAGATCAATCTCACCACGGAGTAAACACCCAATGGAGATCGTCGCAGACGACGCGTTCACGGTGACCGGAAGCCGAGATCTATTGAGTAGGCCGTGTGTCCACGTCGGATAGGCGAGGACGGACAGGGATCGTTCCACGAGCGTCCGCAGGGCCATACGCGACACGGGACAACACGTTGTCACATATTCGTAACTGAGGTGGACCGAACACTCATACAATAGGACAGGTCTACGATGGTCAGTCAGCGTGCCGTCGATCGCGTGGTTCGAAGCGCTATGCCCCACTCGGAGTCAGACAGCGGTTACCCAAGCCCCCTCGGGTATTCAGGCCCAGGGCGCGTCTCACGCGGTTCGCGCACGCAAACGCACCGGAATACGCGTGCACTACCTTTCCTGTTACCAACTCCGTTCGTCGTCCATGGATACGAACGAACCGCGAATCAGCCGACGAACCGCACTGACAGCACTCGGGGTGGGAGGCGCCGCACTTGTCGGGCGGCCGGTGACCGGTGAGCGGAGTCGACGACCCGCCGCACGAGACGACGGAGAGACCATCGCAAGCGGGCACGACCGGATCGAGCGCCTCTTCGAATACCAGCTTGAACAGAGGTTACACCACGGCGCCCAGCTTGCGGTCTACGATGGGGATGAGCTCGTCGTCGACCTCGCCGGGGGAACCACCGGAACCGAAGACGGCGAGGGGCTGCCGACGGACGACGCCGAACCCGAGGGAATCGAGACCGAACCCGACTCGCGGTTCGTCCTCTTTTCGAACACGAAACCGCTCGCGGCGGCGTGTGTCCACGTGCTCGTCGACGAGGGAGATCTCGAGTTCGACGATCCGATCGTCGACCACTGGCCCGAGTTTGCCGACGACGGCAGCGAGAAAGCCGAGGTGACGGTTCGCCACGTCCTCACCCACCAGTCAGACATTCCCGAAACCCCCGTCGACCAGGAGTACGACGACTGGACCGACCCCGACGCGCTGTCCGCGGGCGTCGAGGAGGCCGAGCTGCAGTTTTCGCCCGGCGAAGACACCGCCTACCAGTTCTACAGCTTCGGCTGGATCATCGGAGAGCTGGTACGCCAGGTGACGGGCGACCGGATCGACGACTTTGCCCGCGAGAACGTCTTCGAGCCGCTGGACATGGACCGAACCCACATCGGGCGTCCGGATGAGGGTGGGGGAAGCGACAGCGAGGACGGCGGCGAGAACGACGCGTTCGAGGTCGCCACGCTCGTCGGCTTCGACCCCTACGATCGGATCGGGGAGCCGGGGCTAATGGCCGGCTACACTACCGAAGAGGCCGCCGAGACGTACAACCGCGAGGAGGTCCAGGCGGGAATCAATCCGGCCTGGACCGGCATCGGCCCTACCCGAGAACTCGCGCGGTTCTATGCCTGCTACCGAAACGGCGGCGAACTCGACGGCACCCGACTGGTGAGCGAGGAGATCGTCGAGGAGGCGATCGCCCTTCAGGTCGAGGAACCGCCTGGGGACGACGTTGGCACCGCCTCGCGATACGGCCTGGGCTTTCAGCGCGGCGGCGCGCTCCCGGACCGACGCGGCGTGCCCGCACCAGCCGGAACCTTCGGCCACGGCGGTCTCGGCAGCAGCATGACATGGGCCGAGCCGGAGACCGGACTCGCGTTCGCATACGTCACCAACGGCATCCGAGACGGCTACGAACACGACGTCCGGTCGGCGATACTCTCGGAGACGGTTCGATCGGAGCTCTCCTAACCGGTCCGATCGGGAACCGCGTTATCCCATATTCGTGCATACCTTTCGACTTCGAACAGGCGAAAGTGAGCACGAACCCGAGCGTTAATGGGTCTCGCGGTCGCCCTCTGACGTAATGACCGAGATTATCGACGGTAACGCTGTCGCTGCAGACATTCGCGACGGACTGACTGATGCTATCGAGACGCTCGCCGACGCCGGCTCCCGCCCCGGACTGGCGACCGTGCTGATGGGCGACGATCCTGCCAGTCAGACGTACGTGAACATGAAACAGCGCGACTGTGAGGAGGTTGGCATCGAGAGCCACCACGTCGACGTTCCAGGCGACGCCTCGCCGGGCGTATTGTACGACGCCATCTCCGAGTTGAACGAGGATCCGGAGGTTCACGGCTACATCGTTCAGGCCCCCGTTCCGGACCACGTCGACTACCGCGAAGTGATCCGCAGGGTCGACCCGCGCAAGGACGTCGACGGCTTCCACCCCGAGAACGTCGGTCGGCTCGTGGCCGGCGACGCTCGATTCCGGCCCTGTACGCCCCACGGCGTCCAGAAGCTGCTCGAGGCGGCAGGCGTCGAGACCGAGGGCGCAGACGTGACGATCGTGGGCCGCTCTGATATCGTCGGCAAGCCGTTGGCGAACCTCCTCGTGCAGAAGGCCGAGGACGGCAACGCGACGGTGACGGTCTGTCACTCCCGGACCGACAATCTCGCCGCGAAGACTCGCAGCGCCGACGTCGTCGTCGCCGCTGTGGGTGTCCCCGAGCTGATCGACGGCTCGATGATCGACGAGGGCGCCGTCGTGATCGACGTCGGCGTCAACCGCGTCGATGCAGACACCGAGAAAGGGTACGAACTCGTCGGCGACGTCGAGTTCGAGAGCGCTAAAGAGCAGGCGAGCGCGATCACGCCCGTTCCCGGCGGGGTCGGCCCGATGACGCGAGCGATGTTGCTCTACAACACGGTTAAAGCCGCCAGCGAGCAGACCGGCGTCGAGGTCGACCTCCCGTAGCGACGCCGTTTTTCCGTTCTCCTCAGGCGAGTTCGTCGAGACGGTCTTGGGCGCGTGCGAGTGCAGCCTCCTCGCCGCGCAGTGCGTCAGCGACCTCGCGAGCGGCGCGTAGAAGCGTCTCTGCCGTCTCCGGTGACACGTCACCGTCTAACATTCGGATGCGTTTGGCGTGCTCGCCGAGCGCGTCGAACGCACCACGTTCGGCCTCGGTTAGTTCGGATCCCTCGAGCCAGGTGCGAACGTCACGCCGATACTCCCGGACAGCCTCGGCGGCAGCCAGCCCGCGGGCTGCGCGCAGTGTCTCTGGAACCTCCGTAGCAGGCGGACGGTCGCCTGCGTCGGCGTCGGCGAGTACGGAGATGAAATACAGTTCCTCGGATTCCTCGAGCTGCCGCGCCCGCGCCAGCGTGTCGGCGACGTGGAGCAACTCTGCGGCGGCGAGGTAGGTATCGTCGAGGGACTGGAGCTCTCCGCCGCTGATGAATCCACGCTGGCGAACGTACTCTCGGGTGCGGTCACGAGCGCGCTCTGCGAGTGTTGTCGTCGAGCTGTCGTCGACGGCGTTTCGAACCGGGCTCAGGTCGAATGTCACGGGTGCATCGGTATGCTCGGCACGCTCGTCCGTACCGACGCTGCGCAGGCTGCCACAGGCCGGGCAATCGATGCTGCCCGTCTCGTAGTACGACCACTGAGTCCCACACTCGCGACACGTTCGCTCGCCCCGAATCTTCATGGGCGGTGGTTCGGTCGGGAGCGCTAAATTCCCACCGATCAATTACGCACGCGCGAAAGACCCTGCAGTGAAGGCCCCACCAACGCAGATCGTGAGCCAGTACGTACAGGCGCGGTAGATCAGTGCGACGGTCAACGCAGTAGCAGGCGTAAGGCCACCGAGTGCAACCAGCGAGGCCGTAACGATGGCCTCGACGCCACCGGTCCCGCCGGGGGCGGGGACGACCGATCCCAGTTTCCCGAGTGCCACGGCCAGGGCCACGACGGCGATGGGAAGCTCGTGGCCGAGGGCAACTGCGCCGACGTACACCGGCGCCATTAGAAACGCCATCCCGAGGTGAGCATATATCGTCGCGTGGACGAGGGTCCGCCGATCCGCAGTGATCGTGTCGACCGTCTCGTAGAAGCCGTCGAGTCGAGAGCGGACGGCTGTGGGGGCGAGCGCGCGGTCTACCCGTGTCGTGAACCGGCCAACTGTGCTTCGAAGGATCGAGGTTGTCGGAAGTACCAGCCGATAGACGACTGATTCGCGTCGGACGACGACGTAGACGAGCGCCGCAACGAGGACGAACAACCCGCCGAACGCAGTCAGCTGCGCCCGCATATCGTTTCCGAGGACGTCGTCGGTCGTCATGAACACGAGCGCCAGAAAGCCGAACGTGTAGTAGGGAACGTAGTTGAGCAGGTCTGCGGAGACGACGCCCGCGAACCCGTCCTCGACTGCCATCTCGGATCGGCTGGCGACGAGGTAGGCGACGACAGGTTCAGTGGCGACCTGCCCGTACGGAGTTACGTACTTCAAAAACATCGCGGTCAGAAAGACCGATCCCACGCTCGCGCGGGTCAGCGTCGGGTCGACCAGCCGGAGAAACCGGCTCCAGACGAGCCCTCGGAACGTCAGAGCGAGCAGTCCCGAGAGAACGCCGACCGTGAGAGTCGGCCAGTTAGCGTGGGAGAGTTCGGCGACAACGTCGCGTCCGCCGACGAATCCTAGCAAGACGACGAGCAAGAGCGCGGCGAACCCGAACCCAAGCGCAACTCGCCGTTTCATACAATTGATCGTTGTCGTGAGGCGACAATTAGTTTATGACTCGCCCCCGTGGGCCTCTGCAAGTGGGTGGCGCATCAAGACACGGCAGTTGCAGGCCGCATCGCAACGGACGGGAACATACTATCCGACTGTATGTCCCGACCACGACTTAACCGACGGACATTCGTCGCCGCTGCAGGTTCCGCAAGTGCACTGCTGCTGGCCGGTTGTGCAGACGAAGGGCCAGGTGATGATGTGGAGGATGATCCGGAAGATCCGGATGACCCGGAAGATCCCGAAGAAGAGGACCCTGAAGAAGAGGATCCCGAAGAAGAGGATCCCGAAGAAGAGGATCCCGAAGAAGAGGATGAGGACGAAGACGAAAACGGCGAGAACATGCTCACAGTCACCGTCGAAGATGAAGACGGTGATGGCGTCGAAGGTGCGACCGTCACCGTCGAAAGCGATGATGAGGACGACGATGACGACGATGACGACGATGACGATGAGGAGATGGACGACGACGAGGAGATGGATGATGACGAGGAGAACGACGATACTGACGACGATGACGACGAAGAGGACGATGATGAGGAGATGGAAGAAGAGACCGACGAAGATGGGGTTGCCGAGTTCGACAGCCTCGAAGATGGTCAGTACACCGTTCGCGCGGAGCACGAGGGTGACGAAGCAGAGGACGAGGTCGAAATCGACGGAGACGACGAGGAACTAACGCTCACGCTCGGTGAGGACGACGAAGATGACGACGACGACGACGACGACAACGACGACGACGACGACGACAACGACGACGACGACACCTAATCGAGTCGTCTACACTCGGTCGGTCGAGTTTCGCGTTTCGTACGGGCGCTTTTGAAGCCGTCATCGTGCGCCCTCCTCGATCTATAGCCCAACCAGTGGCAAGTCGACGTGTGGGACAGTCAAAGTGACCACCCATACGCGGCCGGTAGATTTAAGATCACCCAGCGATTTTTTTCGCGTGACGCTTCGCTTGGAGGGCCGAAGCGTCAGCGGGGACCAATTCAGGGCGGCAAGCGGCCGCGTGGCATTTTTCGCCACGCGGCTTGCTTTCCTGTTATTCGTACCACGAGAGAGCCACAGCTACGTGTTCTCGAGACCGATCTACTCACTCACGAGCACGGAAATCAATCTTATCAGACATGATTCGATCATTATAGTCCCACGTATCGGCTACTACCCAATCGTGTTATAGATTGCAGCAGTTGCCGTAGGAGTTATCTCACCAGCGATTAGCGGACGCTCTCGAAGGGAACCCGATATACTTATTAAAAACCGACAGTAACATACATTCGGTACTTCCCAATGTACGACTTGACAGGATTCCAGCGTGACCTGCTCTACGTTATCGCTGGCGAGGAGGAGCCCCACGGACTGGCAATCAAAGACGAACTCGAACAGTACTACGAGAAGGAGATCCACCACGGGCGGCTGTATCCAAACCTCGATACGCTCGTCGACAAGGGACTCGTCGAGAAGGGGCGTCGAGACCGACGAACGAACTTCTATACGCTCACTCGCCGCGGTCGACGGGAGCTCGAAGCTCGCCGTGACTGGGAGACACAGTACGTCGACATCGAGTGACCGATCGACGGCTATCGCAGACGGCACTCGAATATAGCTGACCCTGATCGTGCAGCGACCATTTCTGGCCGAGACAACGCTCTCACTGTGACTGGTTCGCCGCGTCGTTTATATCCGGTTGTGGGAAACTACAGGGCGTGAACGAGCTCCCGTTGCAGGTTGGCGCGCAAGCCCTGGACGAGACGGTCGTCCGCATCGGTCTGGCCGGCGCGCTGGGGATGTTTCTGGGACTCGAGCGCGAGTGGTCACACAAGTCAGCAGGCATTCGCACGTTCTCACTGATCAGCCTGCTTGCCGCCGTCTTTACCATCCTCGCGTTCGAGACGGCAGTCGGTGAGGGTCTGCTCGTTCTGGGCGGTGTGTTGGTCATCGTACAGGGAGTCTTGCTCGCAGTCCGAGGACTCCTCGACGAGGACGGTGAGGGTGGGCTCTCGTTGACGACGTCGGTCTCGATGCTCGTCGCTTACGGCGTCGGCGCGCTCGTCGCCGCTGGCTTCGTCATCGAAGGCGTGACCGTCGCCGTCCTCTCGTCGCTGCTGCTCGTTCTCAAGCGCGAACTCCACGAGTTCGCCTGGGGACTCTCGCGCGAGGAGATGCGCTCGACGACTGAGTTCGCAATCTTGGCGTTCGTCGTCTACCCGCTGTTACCCCCGGAGTACACGCTGGAAATCGGCGAGTTGACGATCCCGCTCGAGCCCCAAGTGATCTGGCTCATGGTCGTCGCCGTCGCGGGGATCGGGATCGTCAACTACGCGATCGTCTCGACGTACGGCAGCCGAGGAATCGCCGTCACCGGCTTTTTCGGCGGTCTCGCCGCGTCGACCGCCGTCGTCGGAACGATGCTCGATCACGTCCGCCAACGCCCCGACGCCGCCTCCTACGCCGTCGCAGCGATCATCCTCGCGGACGCCGCGATGGCGGCGCGAAACTTAGCGATCGCGATCGCGTTCACCGCTGGCGGCGGCGTCTCGTTGCTCACCGAGGCGATCGTTCCACTCGGCGCAGTGATCGTCGTTGCGTTCGTCATCGCGGGCGCTACCGCCGACTGGCGGGAGGCGGCGCCGATGGAACTCGAAAGCCCCTTCTCGATGAAGAACGCGCTCGGGTTCGGCGCTGTCTTCCTCGCGGTGTTGGTTTTTGGCTCGCTCGCCGAGACCTGGTTCGGCACGCTCGGGTTCTATGTGACCGCGGTCGCGAGTGGCCTCGTCTCGAGCGCCGGCGCGACGACCTCCGCGGTCGTCCTCTACCGCGGCGGCCAGCTCGGGTCGACGGAGGCGACCATCGCCGTCCTGCTGGCGACCGTTTCGAGTATCGTCGTCAAGGCCCTGCTCGCCGCAGCCTCGACGAACCAGCGCTTCAAGAGCCGAGTCGCAATCTACAGCGGCGTGTTGCTGCTCAGTGGCGCAGTGGCGTCAGTTGTACTCGTCATCTGATGAGTCGGCGAACGGGCAGCTCTGTTTCGGTCGCGTAACCGTTCATTTCGGACAACGCAGGCGGCGGTTTCTTGATGGCGGCGCTGGTACCACCGTCGCTATGATCGTCACTGCCATCGCGAAGAAAGCGATGTCCGTCGGCTACCGACGCTACGGCGTTCCGGGCGCGGTCGCACTCGGCGTGCTCACCGTCGCTGGCTACGTGTTGCTTCGTCGGCTACTCGATACGACCGCGCAAGCAGAACACACCGAGCAACCCATCGACGTCGATACGCTGTGGAGCGCGTTCGATAGCGGCGGTGTTGGCGCCCTGACCAACCCCGATACGCTCAATGAAGCCATCGACATCGACGCGGTGGCGACCGCAATCGACGACGCGTTCGCTCAGTCCTCGCGCAGTTCGGCGACGTGATCGATTCGCTGCTGAACGAGGTCGTCGGTTCCGATGTCGTGACGGACGTGCAGTCCCTCCTCACCGGCGACTGCGAGGGCGTCTTCGGCGATCGTCTCGGCCTCGGCGATGGTGTCCGCGACGCCAACGAGCGCGAACGACCGTGAGGTCGTCGTGTAGATGCCGTCTTCGCGCGCGTCGACGCTTGCGTAGTACAGCAGCGCGTCACCCGCGCTCTCCTCGTCGACGTTGACTACCGCTCCCGCCTCGGGGTCGGTCGGGTAGCCGGCCGGAACCGCGTACTTACAGACGGTCGCCTGGGAGGCAAAGTCGAGCGCTGGAGGCGCGTCGCCGTCCCGTGCGGCGGTGAGCACGTCCAGGAAGTCCGTCTCGAGGACGGGCAGCGTGTTCATCGCCTCGGGGTCGCCAAAGCGGGCGTTGAACTCGATAACCTTGGGGCCCTCGCTGGTGAGCATAAACTGACCGTAGAGGATGCCTCGGTAGTCCTCCAAGGCGTCGACGGTCGCCTCGATGATCGAGACGGCCGCGTCGTAGTCCCTCTCGGTCATGAACGGGAGAGCGGTCGAAGCGTCGGTGTAGCTTCCCATGCCGCCCGTGTTTGGTCCCTCGTCGCCCTCGTAGGCACGTTTGTGGTCCTGGACCGCGGGGGCGGTCTCGAAGGCGCCGTTAGCGACGAACGCCTGGACGGTGAACTCCTCGCCGATCAGGCGCTCCTCCAAGACGATCCGGTCGTAGTCCGAGTCGCGGATGTACTGCTTGCCCTCCTCAGCGGTTACCTGATCGCCGATGACCTTCACGCCCTTCCCGCCCGTGAGTCCGGCGGGTTTGATCGCGAGGTCGCCGTCGTACTCGTCGATGAAGTCGCAGGCCGCCTCCGGGTCGTCGAAGGTCTCGAAGTCCGGACAGCCCGGGATGTCGTTTTCGGCCATGAACCGGCGCTGGAAGGCCTTGTCCGTCTCGATGCGAGCGTCGGCCTCCTTTGGGCCGAAGGCGTAGATTCCCGCGTCTTCGAGGGCGTCTGCGACGCCGGCCGCGAGGGGTGCCTCGGGGCCGACGACCGCGATCGTCGCGTCGACGTCCTCGGCGTACTCGACGACGGCCTCGGGGTCGGTCGTCTCGAGCGTCTCGAACCCGGCCGCGATTCGGTCGATGCCGGGGTTGCGGTTGCCGGCGCAGGCGTAGAGGTCGGCGTCGCTCTCTTCTAACGCGCGAGCGATGGCGTGTTCGCGGCCGCCACCGCCGATCAGGAGCACGGTCTCTGTCATGGTCGAAAACGGAGCGCACGAACCTGTAAACGTTGCTCTTTCCACGACCGAATCTGTTCACGTCGGTGCACACCCCCGACGGCTCGGCCTCGGGTTCGTCGCCGTCTAACTACTGATTGTCCGGTGCTGTGGACGATTTGTCGTCGGCCGTTCCTACGGATTCGCCTGCCCTTTCCGCAGATTCGTCTGCCGTCTCCGATGCGCTGCTCGCCGCCTCCGACGAGCCACCCGCGGTGTCCGCGAGCAGTCGGTCGGTCGCCGCCTCGAGAGAGTGTGCGTCCTCGACGTCGTCGGTCGTCCACCGGTAGAGTTGGCCGCGGCGCTCCAGGTGGTCGAACAGCTTCGCGAGCATTCCGTCGAAGCGGTCGTGCTCGCGCTCGCGGTCCCGGCTCCCGTCTGCCGCGTAGTAGTCTCGCTTCAAGACGAGGAGGTCGTCGTTGTCGACCTCGCCCGCTTCGAGTTCGTGGCCGCCGTCGTTGTCCTCGAAAACGGCCACGACATGCGTCGCGCGCCGGAGGAAGACGCGGAACTTGACGTACCAGTTTTCCCAGGCCTCGTCTGCCGGGTCGATCTCCTCGAGAACGAACGCCTCCGTGTCGGGGCGAGACATCGAGAGTCGGTCTCGGGTTTCGATCACGCGGTCTTTCCGCCCGTCCGTCTCGTCGTAGCTCCCGATCACGAAGTACAGTACCTCGGCCCGCCCGAGTCGCTCGCAGTCGCGGGCGACGACGCGGCTAATTTCCGTGAACTGCGCGGGCGTGAGCCCGGCGTCGCGGACGTCCTGCATGTCGGAGAGAAGCTCGGCTGCGAACGGGGATGCCATCGCACGGAAGCACTCAGCGCCCCCTCAAAAATGGTCCCCTCGCAGACCGAATCCGTTCCGACCACAGCTGATTCAGCATCAACTGATTCAGGATCGACCAAAACATCTATCGGAGTGGACCACGTAGGGTCACTCAAGATGAGCCAACACGACGTCCCCGGCGGCGGTTCGGAGCTAACCTTCAGCCCCGATGCAGAAGCGATCGACCGGCTGCGCGCCGTTGTCGACGAGACGCGGCTGCGCCTCCTCCAGCAGCTGCTCGCGTCCGACGACGGCGCGCTCTCCGTCGAGGAGTTAGCGTACCGCAACACCGACCTCAAGTCGGGGACGATCGACTACCACCTGCGCGAGTTGGAAGCGCGGGACGTCACCCGGCGGCTGAAGGCAGACGAGCCCCGAAACGACCTGCCAAACACCTACTGGGCCGTCACGGAGAGCGGGGTCGATCTGCTGAAACGACTCGGCTTCTACGAGGAGATTGCGATCCTCTCCGAGGCCGACGACGCCTTAGAGCGCACCGACCGAATCCGCGAGATCGAGGACTTCGAGGCGCGTCCAGTACCGGACTGGTACTGAGGTCTCGCCGCGGCACCAATAGCGATAGACACCTTACCGACAGTCGGCGGGAGACCACCGAGTCGCTGCTCACCGTACCGTCGCGAGGTCGGCCATCTCTGCGACTTTGAGTGCCACGCCGACGTTGAACGCCAGTCCGAGTGGCGCGGCGATGCTGACGGCGATCAGGGCACCGGGGAGTCCGGAGTACGCCAGAAACGCGAGCGGAACTGAACAGAGGAGCGTCACGAGGGCGACGGCGATGAAAAAGCCGACCGGGTTGTGCTCGGTGACGAGGTAATACGCGCGCCGCATCGAAGAGACGAGACTCCGATCTTCGAGGACGAGAATGTAGACCGTCGGAAACAGCAGGTACGCGGCAACGAGAAGCGCGAGGACGGCGAGAACAAACAGCGGCGGAACGAAAAGTAGTGGGACAAAGATGGCGACGAAAACGGAGACGACCAGCAGTTCCAGAGCGATGATCCGGGTGGCAAATTGCGCGACACTATCGGCAAAGTCGAACGATCCGGTGGTGATTCCCGCCGCAATGCTCCCGAAATACCCGGCGCTGAGTATCCCTGAGACGAAGACATAGACGACGAGCAATGGGAGCAAAAGCGTCACCGATTCGACCGTTCCGAACGGGATAGTGACCGACAGCCCCCCGTCGTCAGGTGCGTCGACGAAACTCCAGAGGTCGTACCGATAGACCGGGAACGAGGCCGTAATCGACAGTCCCCGAGTGTGTGCCGTTGCGAGCAGATCGCTCACGTTCAGTATCGCCGTCGTGAACGGAACGATCGCCAGCAACAACAGGCGCCTGGAGTGCCAAAGGGTTCGTTCGACGAGCGGTTCCGATTGGGACACCCCGTTCCGAGTCGGGGCGTCGGGAGTCTGCGTCATACCCGCACTGGTACCGGCATGCATAAAGTGTTTTCTTGATGAATGGAAGATCGAGGTAGTTATCCGATAGCTCTTCGAAATCAATACCCCGGTGCACCGACTTCGAGTAGCGACGAGTATAACTTGGATCGGTCAGAACGGAATGCCAATGCGACAGTACCTGGATCTCGTCGATTCGGTCCTCTCTACGGGCGCCTACAAGCCCAACCGGACCGGCGTCGACACGATATCCTCGTTCAGCGAGCACTACGAAGTCGACCTCCGGGAGGGCTATCCCCTCCTGACGACGAAGCGAATGGACGGCTACCGCTGGAACTCCCTACTCCACGAGGTCGCCTGGTACCTCTCGGGCGAAGAGCACATCCGCGACCTGCGCGAGGAGACGAAGATCTGGGACGCCTGGGCCGACGAGGAAGGGCACTTAGACACTGCCTACGGGCGATTCTGGCGGCGATACCCGATTCCCGAGGAACCGTCTCAGCTTCCCGGCGAGTCCTGGCCCGACGAGAGCCAGCGCTGGGTCACGGAGGAGGCAGACGGCCGGCGAACCTTCGACCAGTTACAGTACGTGATCGACACGCTTTCTGACTCGCCGACTTCGCGCCGGCTCGTCGTCAACGCCTGGCACCCCGCGAACGCCGCAGTCTCGACGCTCCCGCCGTGTCACTACTCGTTCGTCTTCAACGTTCAGGGCGACCGACTCAACTGCCATCTCACGCAGCGCTCGGGGGACACCGCACTCGGCATCCCATTTAACATCGCGGCCTACGCGCTCCTGACGAAGATCGTCGCCCAGCAGACCGGCTTCGAGCCCGGCACCTTCGCACACACCGTCGTCGACGCCCACGTCTACTGCGGCCGCGGCGCGCGCGGCGAGTGGTACGCCGACAACCTCGACGCGCTACGAGCGCGGCTGGCCGACGTCGACGAGCGCGCAGAGTACCGCGGGGTCCGCGACTGGCTCGAAGCGGAGGCGCCCGCTGAGGCCGAGGGCGACGAGCGACTCGACCACGTGCCCGGCCTGCTCGAGCAACTCGCTCGTGAGCCGCGCTCCCGACCGACGCTCTCCGTCGCGGACGTCTCGATCGACGAGTTCTCCGTCGAGGACGTGACGCTTTCGGCGTACGATCCCCACGACGGAATCCGGTTTTCGGTGGCCGAATGACCGAGCGCGGGGCCGACGGCTCAGTTGTGTCTGCGCTCGAAACGGACCGCGAACTCGTCGCCATCGTCGCCGTCGCCGACAACGGCGTCATCGGACGCGACGGCGAGATGCCCTGGCACATCCCCGCCGATCTGCGCCACTTCAAGGAGACGACAACGGGCCACCCGGTCATCATGGGCCGCGTCACCTACGAGGGGATCCTCGAAGCACTCGGCGAACCCCTTCCCGGCCGGACCACCGTCGTCCTGACGAGCCGAGAGAGAGAGACACCCGAGGGCGTCGTCGTCGCGGAGGGACTCGAGGAAGCCCTCGAGGCGGCCGAGGAGGCCGCACGAGAGCGCCACGACGGTGCGGACCGGATCTTCGTCGCCGGCGGGGCGACGGTCTACGAACAGTTCCTGCCCGCGGTCGACCGCCTGATCGTTACCGAAGTCCACGACGAGCCCGAGGGAGACACCGACTTCCCGGCGTGGGATCGCGAGGCGTTCCTCGAGGTCGAGCGCGAGGAGCGCGACGGGTTCGCCTTCGTCGAGTACGTCAGACGCTGACTGGGTCGACGCGTCGAGATCGTCGCGACGACCGAATGCTACCGCCCACCCTGACAAGCGATAGCACATGTTCGTCCAGATTTTGCCGAATATTCTCGAGGGATTCAAACCCCCCCGTTTCGAAGACCACGTATGGCAAGCGATTCGTTCTCGGAGGCGATCCGGGAATTCGAACACGATGGCGAGACGTACAAGATGGCGGATCTTACCGTTCTTGAGGAGCAGGGCCTCTGTGACCTAGAGAAGCTGCCGGTGAGCATCCGTGTACTGCTCGAGGCAGTCCTTCGCAACGCCGACGGCGAGACGATTACGGCCGCAGACGTCGAGAACGCGGCGTCGTGGGAACCCGACGTGCCGGACGTCGAAGTCCCATTCCAGCCCTCCCGCGTCGTCTTGCAGGACCTGACCGGCGTCCCCGCAGTGGTGGACCTGGCGGCGCTGCGCTCGGCCGCAGACCGTGCCGACAAGGACCCCTCGATCGTCGAACCCGAGGTCCCCTGTGACCTCGTCATCGACCACTCCGTCCAGGTCGACTACTTCGGCTCTGAGGACGCCTACGAGAAGAACGTCGAACTCGAGTACGAGCGAAACGAGGAGCGATACCGCGCGATCAAGTGGGCCGAGCAGGCGTTCGAAGACTTCAACGTCGTTCCCCCGGGAACCGGGATCGTCCACCAGGTCAACTTAGAGCACCTCGGCCGTGTCGTCCACGCCCGCGAGGAAGACGGCGAGCAGTGGCTCGTCCCCGACACCCTCGTCGGCACCGACAGCCACACGCCGATGATCAACGGTATCGGCGTCGTCGGCTGGGGTGTTGGCGGGATCGAGGCCGAGGCCGCACTGCTCGGCCAGCCCATCACGATGACCTTACCCGAGGTCGTCGGCGTCGAGCTCACGGGCGAACTCCCCGAGGGCGCGACCGCGACGGACCTCGTGCTTCACATCACTGAGAAGCTCCGCCAGGTCGGCGTCGTCGACAAGTTCGTCGAGTTCTACGGCGAGGGCGTCTCCCAGCTCTCCGTCGCCGACCGTGCGACCATCTCGAACATGTCGCCCGAGCATGGCTGTACGATCTCCATGTTCCCCGTCGACGAGAAGACGCTCGACTACCTCGAGCTCACCGGTCGCGACGAGGAGCACATCGACCTCGTCCGCGAGTATCTGGAGGCCCAGGGCCTGTTCGGCAAGCACGACCCCGAGTTCACCGAGACGGTCGAGTTCGACCTCGGCTCCGTCGAGCCCAGCCTCGCGGGCCACAAGAAGCCCCACGCCCGCATCCCGATGGGCGACTTAGACGAGCACTTCCCGACGCTGCTCGAGGAGGAAGGTGTCATTGATTCGGGCGCCGCCGAGAGCGACGGCGGACTCGTCAGCAAGGAGCAACACGTACCCGGCTTAGACGAGAAGATCCCCGTCACGCTCGAGGACGGCACCGAGGTCGAAATCGGCCACGGAGACGTCCTCGTCAGTGCGATCACCTCCTGTACGAACACCTCGAACCCGTCGGTGATGGTCGCCGCCGGCCTGCTCGCGCGAAACGCCGCCGAGGCCGGTCTCGAGGTGCCCGAGTACGTCAAGACGAGCCTCGCGCCCGGCAGCAAGGTCGTCACGGAGTACCTGAAACAGGCCGACCTGCTCGACGATCTCGAGGAACTGGGCTACCACGTCGTCGGCTACGGCTGTACGACCTGTATCGGGAACGCCGGCCCGCTCCAGGACCCCATCGAGGAAGCCATCGACGAGCACGGCCTCTGGACGACCAGCGTCCTCTCGGGCAACCGAAACTTCGAGGCTCGCATCCACCCGAAGATCCGCGCGAACTACCTCGCTAGCCCGCCGCTGGTCGTGGCTTACGGCCTCGCGGGCAAGATGGACATCGACCTCGAAGCGGAGCCGATCGGTACGAACGACGACGGTGAGGAGATCTTCCTCGAGGACGTCTGGCCAGATCCGGAGGAAGTTAGAGAGACGATCCACGAGAACGTCTCCGCCGAACTGTTCGAGGAGAAGTACGCGAGCGTCTTCGAAGGCGACGAGCGCTGGGAGTCTCTCGACGCGCCCGAAGGCGACGTCTACGAGTGGGACTCGGAGTCGACGTACATCCGCGAGCCGCCGTTCTTCCAGGACTTCCCCCTCGAGGAACCCGGTGTCGAGAACGTCGAGGGTGCTCGCGCCCTGCTCACGCTCGGTGACACCGTCACGACCGACCACATCAGCCCGGCCGGACCGTTCGGCGAGGACCTGCCCGCCGGACAGTGGCTCAGTGAGCGCGGCGTCGAGCCCTACGAGTTCAACACCTACGGCTCCCGCCGTGGGAACCACGAGGTCATGATGCGGGGTACCTTCGCGAACGTCCGCATCGAGAACCAACTCCTCGACGGCAAAGAGGGTGGCTACACGATCCACCACCCGACCGGCGAGGAGACGACCGTCTTCGAGGCCTCCGAGCGCTACCGCGAGGACGACACCCCGCTCGTCGTCATGGCCGGCGAGGAACTCGGCACCGGTTCGAGTCGCGACTGGGCGGCGAAGGGGACCGACCTACTCGGCATCCGCGCGACAATCGGCAAGAGCTACGAGCGCATCTACCGCGACAACCTGCTCGGCATGGGCGTCCTGCCCCTGCAGTTCGAGGAGGGTGAGGGCTGGGAGGAACTCGGCCTCGATGGCTCCGAGACGTTCGAGATCCGCGGTCTCGAGGATGGTCTCGAGCCAATGGCCGAGCTTACGGTCGTCGCCGAGGACGACGACGGCGAGACGACGGAGTTCGACGTGACCGCACAGGTCGGCACGCCCGCCGCGGTGAAGTACGTCGAAAACGGCGGTGTGCTCCACCTCGTGCTGCGCCGGATGCTCACCGAGTAAGCGTCTGAGAGTCGACTCCGTTCGACGCGGCTCGAACCATTCTGTTCGGCACAGCCCGAACCGGACCGACCCGTCGAGCGATTCCTGGTCGCCGACCAGTTGTCCGTCACGCCGCCGGACCGGTCCGTTTTCGCGATTCATTCCGAAATCGCGAGTGCAGTATATTACCGTTCGCGACCACTAGGTACGTGGAGGAAACATCATGGTCACACAACCCACTGAAGAACTATCCGCCGAGCATACACTCGGGACGGACTGGCAGCTCATCGCAATCACTGGCGGGGTTATTGCCCTCCTCGGGATCCTCGCGATCGCGTTCCCGTTCGTCACGGGGCTATCGGTAGCCTACGTGCTAGGGGCCGTGCTCGTCGTTAGTGGAATCGTCCACGGAGCGGCCGGCATCACTCACCGCCGGTGGACCGGCGCGGTCTGGCAACTCGCCGTCGGCGCCGTCACCGTCATCGCTGGCCTACTCATGCTCGCGAACCCGGTACTGGGACTCGTCACGCTCACCGTGTTAGCGATCGCCTACCTGCTCGTCGACGGAATCACCGAGCTCGCCGCGAGCCGGCGCGTGGAGGGGACAGACCGGAGATATATCGTCGCGAGCGGGATCCTCTCGCTCGTGCTGGCTGGCTTGCTCTGGGCTGGATTCCCCGCAAGCGCTGCCTGGGCCGTGGGCGTCATCGTCGGCGTGAGCCTACTTTCGACCGGAGCCTCGATGTTCGTGATCTCCATGTCGGGCCGCCGCGCCACGAAGGTCGACACTGGGATGGCCGGCTCCCGAAAGGCCTGATTCGCACGGCGACCTCGACCGAATCCGCGTTATCGCTCCCATCTACGGACGCCGCGTTTTTACAACCGCCGGCCCTACGATCGGCTATGACCCCGCCTACCGAGCGAAATCGGCTCGACGAGGAGGAGAGTCCCTACCTGCGCCAGCACGCTGACAATCCCGTCAACTGGCAACCCTGGGACGAGCAGGCCCTCGAAGCGGCCCGCGAGAACGACGTGCCGATCTTTCTCTCGGTGGGCTACTCGGCGTGTCACTGGTGTCACGTCATGGAAGCAGAGAGCTTCGCCGACGAGGCCGTCGCCGAGGTGCTAAACGAACACTTCGTCCCGATCAAAGTCGACCGCGAGGAGCGCCCCGACGTCGACAGCATCTACATGACCGTCTGCCAGCTGGTCACCGGCCGAGGCGGCTGGCCGCTGTCGGCGTGGCTCACGCCCGACGGCAGGCCCTTCTTCGTCGGCACCTACTTCCCCCGGGAGGAAAAACGGGGGCAGCCGGGCTTTCTCGACGTTCTCGATCGACTACGCCAGTCCTGGGAGCAAGACCGTGACGAGATCGAGAACCGAGCCGACCAGTGGACTGACGCGGCACGGGATCGACTCGAGGAGACGTCAGGCGCGACCGGCGGCGCCGGTGGACCTCCGTCGAGCGAGGTCTTGACCGCAGCCGCTGACGCAGCCTTTCGGGGCGCCGATCGACAGTACGGCGGCTTCGGCTCCGGGGGGCCGAAGTTTCCACAGCCACCGCGGCTACACGCGCTGGCCCGGGCGTCCGACCGGACGGAACACAAGGGGTATCGAGAGGTGCTCGTGGAGGCGCTGGACGCGATGGCCGCCGGCGGACTCTACGACCACGTCGGCGGCGGTTTTCACCGCTACTGCGTGGATCAGGACTGGACCGTTCCGCACTTCGAGAAGATGCTCTACGACAACGCCGAGATCCCGCGGGCGTTCCTCGCCGGCTATCAGCTCACCGGCGAAAAGCGCTACGCCGAGATCGTCGACGAGACACTTTCGTTCGTCGACAGAGAGCTGACTCACTCTGAGGGTGGCTTCTTCAGCACGCTCGACGCCCAGAGCGAGGACCCGGAGACCGGCGAGCGCGAGGAGGGTGCGTTCTACGTCTGGACGCCCTGGGAGGTGCGCGAGGTTCTCGTCGACGAGGCAAACGCAGAACTCGCGGACGAAACGAGCGCCGAGCTGTTCTGTGACCGGTACGGGATCACTGAGTCGGGCAACTTCGAGGGGAGCAGCCAGCCCAACCGCGTCCGTTCGATCGAGAGCCTGGCCGGCGAGTACGACCGCCCCGAAGACGAGATCGAACGTCGACTCGGAGCGGCCCGCCAGGCACTGTTCGAGGCTCGCGAGAAGCGCCCGCGTCCGAACCGCGACGAGAAGGTACTCGCAAGCTGGAACGGCCTGATGATCGGAACCTGTGCGGAGGCTTCCGTGGTGCTCGGCGAGGACGAGTACGCCGAGATGGCGGTCGACGCCCTCGAGTTCGTACGAGACCGGCTCTGGGACGAGGACGCAGCCCGACTCTCGCGGCGGTACAAGGACGGCGCTGTCGACGTCGACGGCTACCTCGAAGATTACGCCTTCCTCGCCCGGGGCGCGCTTCGCTGTTACGAGGCCACCGGCGACGTCGACCACCTGGCGTTCGCACTCGACCTCACCCGGGTTATCGAAGTCGAGTTCTGGGACGCAGGGCGAGAGACGCTGTACTTCACCCCCGAAAGCGGCGAGTCACTGGTCACCCGACCACAGGAGATTGGAGACCAGTCGACCCCCGCCGCGACCGGCGTGGCGCTTGAGGTACTGCTCGCACTCGATGCGTTCGCCGAGGAGGGGTTCCAGGAAATCGCCGCGAGCGTCCTCGAGACACACGCCAACCGCATCGAAGCAAATCCACTCGAGCACACGACGCTTGCACTCGCCGCCGACCGCCTCGAGTCGGGCGCGCTCGAGGTGACCGTCGCCGCAGACGAGCTGCCCGCGGCGTGGCGCGAGGCGTTCGCATCGCAGTACCTCCCGGACCGACAGCTCGCGCGCCGACCACCAACAGAAGCAGGGCTCGAGGCGTGGCTCGACCAGCTGGGGATGGACAGCTCACCACCGATCTGGGCCGACCGAGAGGCTGTAGACGGTGAGCCGACGCTGTACGTCTGCCGGAACCGGACGTGCTCGCCGCCGACTCACGACGTCGAAGATGCCCTCGACTGGCTGGACGACGAGGCTGGTGCGCCGCTCTAGCCGGCATCGATAGCGCTCCGAACGACGTGAGAGCAGAAGCGAGCGTGATACATCAATTGTAAAGGATTTCACTATTCCATACTTTTATTCGGCGAGCTTCCTTCTTGTGTGGCATTCAAATGGGTGTAACACTGGAGACTACCGAAACGGGGATTCCGGGCCTCGACGAGATTCTCCACGGCGGGCTCGTCACCGGTCGTCTCTATCTTGTAACGGGACGTCCCGGAACCGGAAAAACGCTACTCGGCATGGAGTACCTCCAGACCGGTCTGGAGGCTGGAGAGACCGTTCTTTGTGTCCACGGCGAGGAGTCAGAAGCCGAAATTCTGGCCAACGCTGCGAGTTTCGGTATCGACATCGAGGGGGCCGAGTTTCTCGACCTCGGTCCCGACTCCGACTTCTTCGACGCCAACCGATCACAGGACCTGGTCGACACCAGAGATCTCGAGTCAGAGCAACTGATCGCGGCGATCAGAGACGCCATCGAGCAGATCGATCCGGATCGAATCCTGCTCGATCCGATCTCGCAGCTCCAGTATATCGAGCCGTCGGAGTACCAGTTTCGAAAGCGTCTGATCTCGTTTATGCGGTTTCTGAAGGGGCGTGGAACGACCGTTATCGCGACAAAGACCGGCTCGGACACCCGCGGGGATAGTGAGGTTCGGTCGCTCTCCGACGGCGTCGTTGAGCTCGCCCGCGGCGACGGTGGCCGTCGAATCGGCGTTGCGAAACACCGCGGAATCGGTCAACAGGACGGAACGCATGGGCTCGAAATCAGGAGCAACGGACTCGAAGTATACCCGAATCTCATCCCCGAGCACTCGGCGGATCGGTTTACTGGCTTGCAGCTGTCTACGTCGGTTGACGAACTCGACACCTTACTCGGGGGCGGCCTCGAGTGTGGAACGGCGACATTTATCAGTGGACCGACCGGCGTCGGGAAGACGACGCTCGGGACGCAGATCCTGACGACGGCGGCCAAAGAGGGGTCAAAACCGGTTGCGTATCTCTTCGAAGAGGCGCCAAAGACGTTCGTTCACCGGTCCAAGTCGATCGGGATGCCGATCTCGGAGCGACGGTCTGCGGGGTCGCTCGCCATCGAAGCAGTCGAGCCCCTGACGCTCTCGGCCGAAGAGTTCGCCCAGCGGGTCAAACAGCGCGTCGACGAAGCGGGGACGGACGTCGTAATGATCGACGGGGTCGACGGCTACAAGGTGTCGATACAGGGTGAAGAAAGCGAGCTCGGACGGCAGCTCCACGCGCTCATCCGCTACCTGAAAAATCGTAACGTCTCGGTCATCCTCTTGGACGAAACTGACCAAGTCACCGGTATGCCAAGCGCCTCGAGCGCCAACATCAGCTACATCGCGGACAACATCCTCTTTCTCAACTACGTCGAAACCAGCGGCGAACTCACCAAGGGGATCGGCGTCCTGAAAAAGCGCGCCGGAAATTTCGAGCGAACGGTCCGTGAGTTTGCGATCACACCCACTGGCATTCGCGTCGGCGAGCCCCTAACCGACGTCCGGGGCATTCTCGAGGGGACGCCGCGCTCGAGAACGGAGTGACGATGAACGCACGGCAATCCCCAGCCGCGACGGTCCAGTTACTCGTCGAAGACGAGGCGAATCGAGAGGCACTTGCCTCGATCATAGAGCAGCAGTATGCGGTTCGGACCGGGAGAGAGCAACTCGATAGCGATCTCTACCTCGTCGACGATCGGTCGTTCTCGACTTACAAAGCGGATCTTGAAGCACTCAACACGGCAACGACACCGTCGTTTACACCGGTAGTTCTCGTTCGCCGCAACGGAACGCACCTCGAGCAGTCGGTGCTCGAAGCGGGTTGTGACGTCGAGCAGCCCCTGATCGACGAAGTGGTAGACGCGCCGGTCCGTGGACCGATTCTCCACCGACGAATCGAGAACCTCCTCTCTCGCCGAGAGCTGTTCCGAGAGCTCGAGGCCCAAAACGAGCGACTAGCGGAGTTTGCGAGCGTCCTCAGCCACGACCTGCGAAATCCGCTGCAAGTTGCAAGCGGTCGACTGGAGCTGCTCGAGCCGGCCGTTCCGGATGCCGAGGCCGAGCACGTTGAGGCGATCGCAGACTCCTTAGAGCGCATGGAGTCGCTCATCGAGAACGTGCTCTCGGTCGCAAAAGAGGGGGCGGCCGTCGACGCCGTCGCCGAAACGGCGCTCGCACCGGTGGTAGAGGAGGCCTGGTCAGTCGTGGAGTCGCCGTCAGCCTCGGTGGCCATTCGAGACGAGGGGGCAGTAATCCGGGCGAACAGGGAGCAGTTGCTGACGGTGTTCGAGAACCTGTTTCGAAACGCCGTCGAACACGGCTGTCAGTCGGACGGGCCAGGCAATGAGGAGGGTCCCAGAGCCAACGCTGTGCTGATCGAGGTCTCGGTTACAGAAAGAGGAGTTGCCGTCACCGATGATGGACCGGGCGTTCCGCCAGCCGAGCGCGAAGCGATCTTCGAACGAGGGTACTCCGCGTCTCCGGACGGAACGGGGCTCGGGCTCGACATCGTCGCGAACATCGTCGAAGCCCACGGCTGGGAGATTTCGGTGGGCGAGAGCGCTACGGGCGGTGCCCGGTTCGAGATTACCGGAGTTACACGCGTCGACCAGAAGGCGTAACCGTTTGACAACTGCCAACCTCGCCGTCTCAGTCTGCGAGCGCCGTCTCAGTCTGCGAGCGCCGTCTCAGTCTGCGAGCGCCGACTCGATCTGCTCGGCGAGCCAGATGGCCGGCGGCAGCTCCTCCTCCTCGACGAACCGTGTGAGTTCCTCGACGTCGCCGTCCGTGGAGTCGCGCTCGACGACGACCGTCGGGATGTACTCGATGCCGTACTCGTCGACGCCGGGACCCTGCTTGTCCTCGTCGACGGCGATCTCCTCGATCCGGTCGTCGGGCACATCGGCGGCGTCTAACGCGGCGCCGAGGTCGGGGAGGAGCTTCCGACAGTCCTTACACCAGTCACCACCCCACACCGTGTAGGTTAGCTCGTCGCTGTGGACCGCAAGCGTGTCGACTGCGTCCTCGTAGGCGGCCGCGTCCCAGGCGGGGTTTGGCCGCATCGTTTCGAGACTCATACCCCCGCGTTGGCACGGGATCGGCTTAACCTCCATGTTTCGTCCGATCCCGAGAAGCGGCTACTGGATCGTGTAGTGGACAATCTCCTCCGAATTACACGTGGTACAGACCGTCGCCGCCGGATCGACGGACGTGCCACAGTGTCGACACTCCACGACGGTCGCTTCCCGATTGGGCTGGAACAGCAGCGTCGCCAGTCGTTTCATCATCGTCCCCCGCGATGCTCGTGTGTCATGTCCACTCGTGAAAACTAGTATATCATAGTTCGTTATTGTCTGACTACCACGACTATCAGTCTTTCAATTAGGTATTATCAATCGTACAGTCTGGAAATATTATGAATAGTTCTGAGTAGAAACCATACGGCTCCGGTATGATCTCAGATCCGGTCCGACAATCATACTATAATTCAGATGCTTCACCGGAGAACTCGAGAAGATGGCCACAATCCTCGTGAGGGGGTCGGTCTGCGACTCCGGGAAATCAGGGGTAGCTCAAGGAAGTCCCACCACGTGGGCCCCCGGTACGGCCTGCCGTCGTCCAGCACCGGTTTACGTCTCGCCTTCGTAGGGCCGACCGATGAAGGGGAGTATCCTGGACACGATCGGCTCGCCGCTCGTCCAGGTCGACTCGCCGGAGGGCGCCACGATCGCGGCCAAGATCGAGTCGTTCAATCCGGGCGGATCGGCCAAAGACCGGCCGGCCGCGGAAATGGTCCGAGCGGCCGAGCGCGATGGGCAGATCGAGCCGGGCGACCGGCTCGTCGAACCGACCAGCGGAAACACTGGCATCGGGCTGGCACTGGTCTGTGCCGCCCGCGGCTACGACCTCACGATCGTTATGCCGGCCTCGAAGTCACCCGAGCGCCGACAGCTCATGGCAGCCTACGGCGCCGAGCTCGAACTTGTCGAGGGCGACATCTCTGCGGCCCGCGAGCGCGCCGACGAACTCGAGGCCGACGGGGCGGTCCAGCTGGGCCAGTTCGACAATCCCGCGAACCCACAGGCTCACTACCGGACGACCGGCGAGGAGATCGTCGAACAGGTCGGCGAGCGCGAGGTCGACGCCTTCGTCGCCGGCGTCGGCACCGGCGGTACGCTCTCAGGTGTCGGCCGCCGACTGCGCGAGGAGTTTCCAGACGTGACGATCGTCGCCGTCGAACCGGAGCGAAACCCCGTGCTCTCGACCGGCGAATCCGGTGAGGACGAGTTCCAGGGGATGGGGCCCGGCTTCGTCAGCGAAAATTTAGATCGGGAGCTGATCGACGAGGTCGAGACGGTCCGACTCGAAGACGCCGAGAAAGAGTGTCGCCGGCTGGCCCGCGAGGAGGGCGTACTCGTCGGCCAATCGAGTGGCGCCACGAGCCTCGTCTCCCAGCGGATTGCAAGGCGGATCGCAGAACCCGACCGCGACTGTCCCGAAATACCGGATTCCTTCGAGCGCGAGATGCCCGACGCACGCGCCTCGGCGGAGCCCGACGGCGGTCAGGCGCCTGCGTCCGTGGGGCCGGGGATGGCCGGCGACGACTGCCCGCTGGTCGTCACCGTCTTCTGGGACAGCGGCGAACGCTATCTCTCGACCGGACTGTTCGACTGATCGAGCGCTTATCCGCCGTACTCGGCTTCTGCGATCCGGACGACCAGTGTCTCCGAGACGTCTCGCAGATCGTACTCGGGCAGGTCGCCGCCGACTCGACGAACGTACAGCGGCTCGACGAGCCGGCGAGTCGGTCCGCGCTGTGTTGCCGGCGGACGATCGTCTGGGTCCAACGTGTCAGCGGACTCGGCGACTGCGGCCTGGCCGGAGGAGGCAGACTCGCGGACCGTACTCGCGTCGGCAGGGGACGTGCCCGGAGTTTGTGGGGCCGATCCGTCCCGGTCGGCGTCGGAACCGTCCGAGTCCGGGCTGATTGGCTCGAGGCCGTAGATCTTGCAGTACTCGCCGGTTTCCTCGGCGTCGATCGTGCCGTTTCGGAGCTGTTGGGCCAGCTCGCGCGAGAGCCACTCCTCGTCGTCGACGCTTGGTTCCCGGACGAACGCCTCGTCGACGAACCGGGTCAGATACCACTGCAGGTCGTTCAGAAGCGAGACGGCGGCGCCGACGCTAACCGTCCGAACCGCGAGCGTGTTCTCGAAGGGGCGCGCTAAGTCATAGGTCGCGAGCGCCTCTCTGGAGGTCTCTCGGGAGAGCAGCTCGTAGCTGAGGTCGACGTCGGGGTCCCCGAGGAGGCAAACGCGGGTCACTGACTTCGAGTGGGTGGGTTCGCCTAATGTGGGTTTCGGCTTTCGCCGGAGAGCAACAGCGTGCCTCCGTGATCACTGCAGTGCGGCTCGGGGTTCGATGCGGTCGGTGGCCGCTGCGGCCGCGTCGGCCCAGTCCAGCAAGTCGTCGGGTTCGGCCGCGAGAAGCGGGTCGAGCCGGGCGTTGGTCTCCGCGCGGTCGGGCGCAACGCGGTTGCAACCGGCGTCGATCGTCGAGTCCGTGTAGGTACCGATCTCACGGGCCGTCGCGACGATATCCTGCTTGTCACGGGTAAGCAGCGGGCGGTGGATCGGGAGTTCGGTAACGCGGCTGGTCACACCCAAATTCTGGGCGGTCTGGCTCGACTTCTGTCCAATGGCCTCACCGGTGACAATCCCGCTCGCGCCCTCCTCCTCGACAATGTTCTCGGCGATCCGGTAAAAAAAGCGCCGTAAGGAGAGCATCCGACCCTGCTCCATCTCGTCGACGAGGTCGGCGACTGCCTCACCGCCGGGGACGCGGTAGACGCGGGTGTCGAAGTTGGGGGCGAACCGGGAGAGCGTCCGGACGGTCTCCATTGCGCGCGCCTCGTGGTCGACACCGCCGTAGTCGCCGAGGGCAACGTAGACGGGAACGATCGGCGAGCCCCGCTTCATAATCTCGTAGGCCGCCACGGGGGAGTCGATCCCACCACTGACGAGGGCGACCTGTGGCGCCTGGGAGCCAAGCGGGAGTCCCCCCGGACCCGACACTCGGTCTATGTAGACGTACGCCGACTCCTCGCGAATCTCGACACCGAACGTGAGGTCGGGGTCGTCTAAGTCGACTGCGGGGTCGAACTCGTCTTCGACCGTCTCCCAGATAATGGTGCCAGCCTCGCGAGCGACGTCTTCGCTGGTGTAGGGGAGGCGCTTGTCGGCCCGATTGACGTCGACGGCGAACGTGCCGCCGTCGTAGTGGGCGGCCGCACTCTCGGCGAGTACGTCGTAGATCGCCTCACGCTCGGGAGAGATCGTCACTGCCGGGCTCGCCGAAACGACGCCGAAGGTCTCTGCAGCAGCGGCGGCCGCGTCGGCGACCGCGGCCGCCTCGGTATGGATCAGCGGTCGGTTCCACCGCTGGTCGACCGTTCCTGGGATCGATCGATCCGCGAGGATGGCCTCGAGGTTCTCGACGAGAATCTCGAGCATGTACCGCTTGACGGTCGTGCTCTTGGTGTTCAGATCCCCGTGACGGACGAGGACCGTATCGGCTCCCGGCGGATGCATGGCCCGTCCTAGACGAGTGTGGTATAAGGCGATTACGAGAGCGGCGGCGGACGACTTCAATGGAGGGACCAGCATCGAGCTGAGAGAGCACCGAACCGTCAGAAAGTGACAGCATCCTTTATTTTACCTGCGTCGAAACTGGCCGTCGATAAGAGTGACCGACGAGATCGGGGCCGACGAGGGGCTCAGCATCGCGCCGGTGAGCGCGGAAGACGAGCAGACGCGACACCGGCTCAAAGAACTCGCTGCTGACGCGTTCCCGACACCTCAGGACGCGTTCGTTCACCTCTCCGAGGACGTCCTCGCAGCACGGGTCGGGGGGACGGTTGTCGGCGGGGTAATCCTCGACCTCGTCGAGGGGAGTAACGGGCCAGTTGGGATGGTCTCGTGGTTGTTTACCGATCCCAGCGCACAGGGTCGCGGTGTCGGTCGGCGTCTTCTCGAGGAGGCCGTCGCCTACCTGCAAAAACGTGGCTGTCAGGCAGCCCTGGCGGTCGTCCAGTGGCAGAACACACCGTCGAGTAAACTCTTCGCCCGACAGGGATTCGAACGAATCTCCACACCGACGCTGGTTCGACGGTTCGGGGTGCGACAGAGTGGGCGCATCGTGCGTAGCTCGTATCACTTCATGAACGTTGGCTGTGATCTCTGGTGTATAGAGTTCGCTAGAACAGTGCCGGCAGACGATACTGCCCATCCCGAATCCACCCAGGCAGAACGGTCGGATTCCACGGGGCAAACGGGAGGACGGTGGCACTCACTCAGTCAACTGGGTACGACGGTGGTCGTTCACGCACTGTTGCTAGCGATCGTCGTCGGTGGCGTCACCGGGTTCTCTTGGAGCCAAACGACGCTGCTCATGGGTGGCGTCGGCGGCCTCCTGATCGTGCTCCGAACGCTCCCGTATCTCGTGGCCACTGCTCGAGACGATCGTCGGTGGTCGTTTCAGAGCTGGGAGAACGTCTTTCCCTTTTCAGGCGTGATTGCACTTCTGGGTGGGTTCTTACCAGTCCCGGGTAACGTAACGCCCGAGAAACGCGACTGGAGCTATGACTCGGAGTTAGCAGTTCTCGGTCCAGCAGCGGTCGCATGGGGAGTACTGTTGGTCGCTGGCCTTGCCACCCTCGCCGGCGTTCGCGGGCAGTTCGATGCAGACAGCTGGCAGTCGCTCCGGACGACGCTGCTGGTATTCGTAATCGTCGATCTCTGGCTCGTCGTCTGGCCGTTCGATGGCTACAACGGCCGTATCGTCTACGACTGGAATCGCGTCGTCTGGGGGCTGCTATCCGTCGCTGCAGCTATCGCCGTGGGAGTGGTATACGTCGGGTAGTTAGTACAGCACAGACCGACAACGAATGGCTTCGAGATGGCTAGAGGCGACAACTATTCGCCCGACTGTTACAGCGACGGCCAGGCTGCTCGCGCTCGGCTCCAGGAGCTGACGTCGGCGATCCAGCGCGCCGCGATGAGCTTTTTCAGATTCTTTGCCGGGAAGCCACCAAAGGTGTCGACCGGCAGGGACATACCGAAGGCGGGCTTGACGCCGTGGGCGACGGCCTTGTCGCCGACCGAGACAACGGTCCCCTTGTTGTCGAACTCCCAGGTCTGCAGGGGGCGTCCATCCATCGCGCGAGTGATGTTTTCGCCGACGAGTTCGGCAGCCTGCCAGGCGGCCTGGGCGGTCGGCGGTGCGGGCTGGTCGCCCTGATCGACGATCGCCGAGTCGCCGATGGCAAAGACGCGTTCGTCCGAGGTCTGGAACGTCGCCTCGGCCTCGACGCGGTTGTGCTGGTTGTCGAGCGCTGTCTCGTCTAAGGCGTCCCGGCCCGTGATACCGCCGGTCCAGACCAAGACGTCGAACTCGAGGGGCTCACCCTCGTCGAAGTGGATGATGCCGTCCTCGGCTTCCGTGATGGGGTCGTCGGTGTGGATCTGGACGCCAGCGTCCTCGAGTAGGTCACGAAGGGCTTGCTGGATCTCGGGGTCGTTGCCCGGGAAGATCTCCTCGAGGGCTTCGACGAGGTGGATCTCGAGAGGGGCGCGGTGATTGTCGCGGAACTCCGCGATCTCGCCTGCGGTCTGGATACCCGAGAGGCCGGCACCGCCGATGACGATCTGGGCAGGCTCGCCGCGAGTCGCTTCGCGGCTGGCGTCTGCAACCTGCTCGTGAATCTCCAAGGCGTCGTCTAAGCTCTTTAGCGTCAGCGAGTGATCGTCGAGGCCGGGAATGCCGTAGTACGCCGTCTGGCTCCCGAGGGCAACGAGGACGTAGTCGTAGTCGACAGAGTCGCCGTCTTCGAGTTCGACGACGCGTTCGTCGGTGTCGAGCGCGGTGACGGTGTCCTGAATGAACGTTGTGGTCGGGTCGGCGATCTCGTCGACGGGGATGGTGATGTCTGCGCGGACGTCTGGATCGCGAATGACGCGGTGGGACTCGTGGAGTACGAGATGGTAATCCACGTCGGCGATCCACGTGAGACGGGTGTCCGGCCCGAGCTCCGACTGTAGCGATTTGATAGCCCCGGCGCCGGCATATCCGGCCCCGAGCACGACGACGTTCTCGGTCATGACGTACCCTCGGCAACGCTGTGATACAAAGGTGTTGGAACGAGCGGTGTTTGTTTCTGAGTCACACACCATACTGAAACGTCACAAAATCGAATGCGAGCGCGACCAACATCGAATATCGTCGACGACAGATTTAGGGTTAGACGGGGCTAAAGTACGCCGAATGATGCTGAGCGACGTGATGGAAGATTACCTAAAGGCGATCTACCAGCTCCAGCGTGGCGGCGACAACCGTATCAAGACCTCCGAAATCGCTGCGGAGCTCGACGTCACGTCGCCGACGGTTACGAGCATGTTAGAGAAACTCGCCGAGAGAGAGCTCGTCGACCGCGAGAAGTACCAGGGCGTGACGCTGACTCCGGAAGGAGAGACGGTCGCACTGGAGGTCGTCCGCCACCACCGGCTGCTCGAGGCCTACCTCACGGAGCATCTCGATTACGACTGGTCTGAGGTTCACGAGGAGGCCGACACGCTCGAACACCACATCAGCGAGGACTTCGAGCGACGGGTCGCCGCCGTTCTCGACGAGCCCGACGTAGACCCACACGGTGCGCCGATTCCAAGCGCCGATCTCCAGCCGCCTGCAGCGCCTGACGGAGACTCGGTCGTCGAGTTCGAGGAAGGTGACGTCGTCGTCGTTACGGAAGTCGAAGATCACGACTCGGAGATCCTCTCGTACCTCGCAGACCACGGCGTCGAGCCGGGAGTCGAACTCGAGATACTCGAGGTCGCCCCGTTCGGGATGGTCACTGCGCGCGCTCGCCACCACGAAGAGCCGGTGTCGCTACCGACGGAGGTCGCCCACCACGTCCGCGTCTCCGAGCCGGTCGAGGCTGAATCCTGACGCGATCCCTTCCCGAGACGGAATTAGATTCGACACAGTCTAAACATTCGTACGAAACAAATAAGTTTAGACCCGTCTAATCTACAGGCAATGACCTTATCTCGGATCTCAATTGGAGGGGCGACAAATGCGTACTGACGCCCTGTCGGACGCCCCACGATGGCTCCTCGCGATCGGACCTGCGGTAATCCTCGGAGCGATCTTTGTCGTGTTGTATCTGACATCGCCCTTTGGCGATATCTCCGGCGTCGAGAACGCGAGCACGCTCGAAATACTCTGGATGTTGACACTTATCGGCGCACTCGCCGGGATCGTCCCCGTCGCAATTGGCATGCTCTGGTTTCCGTTCATTCGTGGGCTCGAGCCGCGATACCTCCACGCCTTCCTCGCGCTCGCTGCCGGTGTTCTCGCGTTCATCGCAGTAGAGATGACCGAAGAGATCTTCGAAAACGGAGCCGAAGCCGAGACGACGTTCCAACTCGCCGGCTCGCTTCCGGAACTGGGCCCGATGGTGTTGACCGGCATTTTAGCAGTCGTCGGCGTCGGCGGCACCTTCGCCGTCATGTACGCCGCAAGCGAATGGCGCCAGCGGACGATGGCCGACACGCAAAAGAGCGGCCTGGAGATCGCGTATCTGGTCGCGCTCGCGCTCGGACTCCACAGCATCGGTGAGGGGCTCGGTATCGGCGTTGCGTTCATTCAGGGCGACGCAACGCTGTTGACGCTGCTCGTCCTCGCGTTTATCCTGCACAACGTAATGGAGGGACCGACCGTTGTGGCCGCAGTCGCCCGCGACGCAGAGGCGCCGCCGCTGCGACACTTCGCCGCGATGGGTGTTATCGCCGGTGGGCCGGTAATCCTCGGAGGCTGGATCGGCAGCTTCGCGGAGGCGCCGCTGTTGGCCGTCCTCTTTTATGCGATTGCCGTCGGGGCAATCGTGCAGGTCCTCATCGAGGTCGCCGAACTCATTCGGTTCGACGCCGAGGCGGTACTCACCCGGATCAACGCCGTAACGTTCGCCGTCGGGTTCGTGCTTATGTTTCTACTCGAAGACGTCCTCACGGAGGTCTTACTCGAGGGGTGGCTTGTTCCCGCCTGATCGGCACACACGGCTGTTCTACCCCAGCCTCTGCGCTCACTCGCGAACGGAACCGATTTCTGTTCACGAGCCGAACGGCGAAATGTCGCAAAAAACCGCCCCGACCCGCCGGGTTTAAGGAAACCAACTACCAAGTAGATCATATGTCATCGATTGAACTCACCCCCAGCCAGAAGAAAATACTTCGTGCACTGACGAATCTTCACAACAAGAGCAACGACGCGATCAAAGGCGAGGATATCGCGAACCAAGTCGACCGAAATCCCGGAACGATTCGTAACCAGATGCAGAGCCTGAAGGCTCTCCAACTGGTCGAGGGCGTTCCCGGCCCCAAAGGCGGCTACAAACCGACTGCCGCGGCCTACGAAGCTCTGGAAATCCAGCAGATGGACGATCCGGCGGCAGTCCCTATCCAGTACGAGGGCGAACCCGTCGACGACGTTATCGTCGAGGAGATCGATCTCTCGAGCGTCCACCACCCAGAACTCTGTCGCGCCGAGATCCACCTCCAGGGGTCGATGGATGCCATCGGCGACGAGGCCTCGGTCGTGGTCGGTCCAACCCCGCTCTCGAAGCTACAGATCACCGGTACCGTCGACGGAAAAGACGACACCAACAACGTGCTGATCCTCCGAATCGACGAGATGGTGGCGCCAGCCGGCGACGCCGAGCACTGAGCCACCCCGTCCTACGCTACTCGTCCTCGATTAGTCGTCGTCTGCATCGGTTCCCACGGCGGCCGGAACTACGTCGACGCTCGCGACGGCATCATCGGCGTCGACGTCCATGACGGTGACGCCCATCGTGTTCCGACTCACCGAGGAGATTTCTTCGACCCGCGTCCGCATGATCTGTCCGCGCTCGCTCATCGCGAGCACCTGATCGTCTTCTGCGACGGCTTTGATCGCCGTCACCGGTCCGTTTCGTTCGTTGGTCTTGATGTCGATCAGTCCTTTTCCGTACCGCGACTGCGTCCGGTACTCGGAGAGGGGCGTACGCTTTCCGTAGCCGTTTCGCGTCACCGTCAGCAGTGCCCGGTCGTCGCCCTCGTCGGTCGCGACGAGACCGGCGACTGCATCGCTGTCTTGAAGCTTAATTCCGTTGACGCCACGGGCGTTGCGCCCCATCGACCGCACCTCACTCTCGTCGAATCGGATCGTCATCCCCTGTTCGGTTCCGACAACTAGGTCCGTGGAGCCGTCGGTCACCTCGACGTCGACGAGCTCGTCACCGTCCTCGAGTTTCGCCGCGATGATCCCCGTCGAGAGGATGTTCTCGAACGCCTCGCCCGGCGTCCGTTTGACGTAGCCGTGTTTCGTCGCCATCGTAACACACTCGTCGGGCTCGAACTCGTCGGTATCGACGACGGCCGTGATCTCCTCGCCGGGATCGAGATCCAGGATGTTGACTGCCGACTTCCCGCGGGCGGTCCGGCCCATCTCGGGGATCTCGTAGGTCTTCAGGCGATAGACCTGCCCGTGGTTGGTAAAGCAAAGCAGGTAATCGTGGGTGTTCGCCCGGAAGACCGTCGTGACGCGGTCGTCGTCTTTGACGTCCGCGCCGATGATCCCCTTTCCACCTCGACCCTGCGGATCGAAGGTATCCAGAGACATGCGCTTGACGTAATCGTCTTCCGTCATCACGACGACGACCTCCTCCTCCGGAATCAGATCCTCGTGAGTAACCGTCCCGTGGTCCTCGACGATCGAGGTGCGACGGTCGTCGGCGTACTCGGCTTTCGCTTCGCGCAGTTCGTCCTTGATGACCGAGAGCAACTCCTGCTCGCTCTCTAAGATCGTCGTTAGGCGTTCGATTTCGGCCTGGACGTCCTCGTACTCGGCTTCGATCTCGGCGGTCTCCATCGAGGTGAGACTACCAAGTTGCATCCGGACGATGTGCTGGGCCTGGGCCTCGGAGAATCCGAACGCGTCCTGTAACCCGGCTCTGGCGGCCGATCGATCCTCGCTGTTTCGGATCAGTTCGACAACGTCATCTGCGTTCTCCACCGCCTTCAGTCGCCCCTCTAAGATGTGGGCTCGATCCTCGGCCTCGGCGAGGTCGTGTTCGCTGCGTCGGCGGACGACCTCCCGGCGGTGGCTGATGTACTCTTCGAGCGTCTCTTTCAGCGAGAGAACCTGAGGCTGTCCGTCAACCAGTGCGAGGTTGATGACGCCGAAGGTGCGCTCTAAGTGGTTCTCGAGCAGCTTGTTCTTCACTACCTCGACGTTGGCGCCGCGCTTGCACTCGATGACGACGCGGACGCCGTCGCGGTCGGATTCGTCACGCAGGTCCGAGATTCCCTCAATCTCGCCCTCGGTGACGTCCTCGGCGATGCGCTCGACGATCCGGGCCTTGTTGGCCTGGTAGGGTAGTTCCGTGACGACGATGCGCTCGCGTCCGTTCTTCCACTCCTCGACTTCGAACTCGGCGCGGACGCGGATACGACCGCGCCCGGTCTTGTACGCCGAGTAGATGGCATCCCGGCCGACGATGTTCGCACCCGTCGGGAAGTCGGGACCCTTGACGTGCTCCATCAGGTCCTCGACCGTCGCCTCGGGGTCGTCGATCAGTTCGATCGTCGCGTCGACGACCTCGCCTAAATTGTGCGGCGGAATGTTCGTCGACATGCCGACCGCGATCCCCGAGGAGCCATTTACCAGCAGGTTCGGAAACGCCGCGGGCAAGACCGTCGGCTCCTGGAGTCGATCGTCGTAGTTCGACTGAAAGTCGACGGTGTCCTTGTCGATGTCCTCGAGTAACTCCTCGGCGATCGAAGCCATCCGAGCCTCGGTATACCGCGGTGCGGCGGCCGGATCGCCGTCCATCGAACCGAAGTTCCCCTGACCGTCGACCAGTGGGTAGCGCATCGAGAAGTCCTGGGCCATCCGAACCAGGGTGTCGTAGATCGCGCTGTCGCCGTGGGGGTGGTAGTCACCCATCGTCTCCCCGACGATCGAGGAGGACTTTCGGTGGCTCGACCCGCTCGAGACACCCATCTCGTGCATCGCATACAGGATGCGCCGGTGGACCGGCTTCAGGCCGTCCCGGACGTCCGGGAGGGCCCGCCCCGCGATGACGGACATCGCGTAGTCGATGTAACTCTGCTCCATCTCGTCTTCAATGCGGACGGTCTCTACCGTCTGGGCCGATACGTCGGTTGGGTCGGGTACGTCTGAACTCATTCGTTTGCTGGGTTTCGTGGGTTGGTTTGCGAGCACTGCATCCGCGAGGGAGTTCGCAACGCGAACTCGCGAGCGGGCCGACGACCGACCCGCAGGGAAGGGAGGAGTGCTTTTGATCGAAATTTTGCCGAGGGCCAGCAATGCTGGCCCGCAGAGCAAAATTTCGCTAGATGTCGATCCACTCGGCTTCCGGCGCGTTGTCCTTGATGAACTGCTTGCGGGGCTCGACGGCGTCGCCCATCAGCACGGAGAACATCTTGTCCGCTGCGGCGGCGTCCTCGATGGTAATGCGTTTTAAGATGCGATTCTCGGGGTTCATCGTCGTCTCCCAGAGCTGTTCTGGGTTCATCTCGCCTAATCCCTTGAATCGCTGAACTCGTGTCGGCGAGCCGTCACACTTCTCTTCGACGATCTCGTCGCGCTCTACGTCGGTCATCGCGTCGTAGGTCTCGCCGCGATACCGAATTCGGTACAGCGGGGGCTGTGTCGCGTAGACGTAGCCGTTCTCCAGCAGCGGGCGCATATGGCGATAGAAGAACGTCAGCAGAAGGGTTCGGATGTGGGCGCCGTCGACGTCGGCGTCTGTCGCCATGATGATCTTCTCGTAGCGGACGTCCTCGATGTCGAACTCGTCGCCGATTCCCGCGCCGATGGCGGTGATCAGGTTCCGAATCTCATCGTTCTCCAGAATCCGATCGAGCCGGTGTTTCTCGACGTTCAAGATCTTCCCCTTTATCGGGAGAACTGCCTGGAACTCGGGGTTTCTGGCCTGCTTTGCACTGCCGCCTGCGGAGTCTCCCTCCGCGACGAACAGTTCGGCCTCTGTGGGATCTTTCGTCTGGCAGTCGGCCAGTTTGCCAGGTAGGGAGGTCGACTCGAGGGCCGATTTCCGGCGCGTGAGTTCCTCGGCCTTTTTGGCCGCCTTGCGGGCCTTGGCGGCCTCGACGGCTTTCATCACGATTCCCTGGGCCGTATCTGGATGTTCCTCGAAGTAGGTGCCCAGTCCCTCGTGCATCGTGCCCTCGACGATGCCCCGCACTTCCGAGTTTCCGAGTTTGGTCTTGGTCTGTCCCTCGAACTGTGGATCGGGGTGTTTCACCGAGATTACTGCGGTGAGCCCCTCTCGAATGTCCTCGCCTTTGAGGTTCTCCTCTATGTCCGAGAGGAGGTCGTTCTCGTTGGCGTAGTCGTTGACCACGCGCGTGAGCGCGGTCTTGAACCCGGTCAGGTGCGTGCCCCCCTCGCGAGTGTTGATGTTGTTCGCGAACGCGTGAATCGAGCCCTGAAGCTCCTCGGTTGCCTGCAGAGCGACTTCGACCTGGATGTTCTGATCTTCGCCCTCGAAGTAGACGACGTCGTCGTGGAGCGCAGATCGCGTCTCGTTCAGGTACTCGACGAACTCGCGGATGCCGCCGTCGTACTCGTAGGTCTCGGCAACGGGATCACCGGACTCGTCGCGCTCGCGCTCGTCGCGAAGCGTGATACGGACGCCGGAGTTCAGGAAGGCGAGCTCCCGAAGCCGGTTCGAGAGCGTCGAGAACGCGAAGTCGGTCGTCTCGAAGATGTCTTCGTCCGGCCAGAACGTGATCGCGGTACCGTTCTCCTCGTCCGGTTCGAGGTCTCGAGCGCGTTCCATCTCGCCTGCGGGTTCGCCGCGCTCGAATGCGTGCCGAAAGAGGCCGCCGTCGCGTTTGACTTCGACCTCGAGCCGTCCAGAGAGGGCGTTGACGACGCTGACGCCGACGCCGTGGAGGCCGCCAGAGACCTGGTAGGACTTGTTGTCGAACTTCCCGCCGGCGTGGAGGACGGTCAGAATGACCTCGAGGGCGGGGCGGTCGTACTCGGCGTGGGTATCGACTGGGATCCCACGACCGTCGTCGGCGACGGTGACGCCGCCGTCCTCGCGGATCGTGACGGATATCTCGTCGCAGTGGCCGGCTAAGGCCTCGTCGATGGAGTTGTCGACGACTTCGTAGACGAGGTGGTGGAGCCCGCGGGTGTCCGTGGACCCGATGTACATCGCCGGTCGCTTGCGTACGGCCTCCAGCCCCTCTAAGACCTGGATTTGTCCGGCACCGTACTCACTTTCCTGAGACATGAAAACCTGCTTCCGGGTAGATGCCCGCCCCCTATAAAACTCACGTACGCGCGCGAGCGCGACTCGGGCAGTACTCTATTACCTGACGTACTCAACTAGCGACTGACGACTTCCCGGCGGGCGGCCTAAAAACCCGCGTCAGTGACCGGGCCGTCGCTTTCGGCGATCGGGACCGTAGCCTGGCGAAATGCAACCGGTTTTCCTCCTCGTCGGGACCGCCGTCCTCCTGACGGTGATCGTGGACATTCTCTGGACGACGCTCTGGGTCGACGGGGGCTCTGGCCCCGTCTCGAGTCGCGTGGCGACCTGGACCTGGCGCGGGCTTCGCTCCGCGAGCAACGATAACCCGAGAGTCCTGAGCACCGCCGGGCCGCTCATCCTCACACTCACGCTCGCGACGTGGATCGCGCTCCTGTGGCTCGGCTGGACACTCCTGTTCGCTGGCGGTCGAACCGCTCTCGTCAGCGCGCACACGGGCGATCCAGCCACGTGGTCGGGGTACGCCTACTACGTCGCCTACACGATGTTCACGAACGGTAACGGGGACTACACGCCCACGAGCGCTACCTGGGAGATCGCCAGCTCGCTCACGACGGCGACGGGGAT
Organism: Halobacteria archaeon AArc-dxtr1; assembly: GCA_025517425.1. Classification (NCBI taxonomy): domain Archaea; kingdom Methanobacteriati; phylum Methanobacteriota; class Halobacteria; species Halobacteria archaeon AArc-dxtr1. The sequence goes on from JAOPJY010000001.1 coordinate 765,803, forward strand.
GGCCTTGGTCACACTGGGGGTCTCGTATATCCTGACCGTGCTCGGCGCCGTCTCCGAGAAGCGCTCGTTCGCCAGCGACGTCACCGGTCTGGGCGAACGAAGTGAGGACCTGGTGAAAGCAGGCTGGGGTCGCGAGGAGGATTTCGACGGGTTGGCCCTCCCGCTTGAGTCACTGGCAACCCAGCTCAGCTTGCTGGCCGATCAGCACAAGGCGTACCCGATCCTCCACTACTACCACAGCGAGCGCAGCGACCGCGCCTCGGCCGTGGCCGTCCCGATTCTGGACGACGCGCTCACCGTCTTCGAGCACGGCATTCCGGCGGAGGCCGGGCCGAGTTCTACGCTCCTCCGAACTACCCAGGCGAGTGTCGACAGCTACCTCGAGACGCTCGACACCGCCTTTATCGAGCCCGCCGACGAGGCTCCGCCCCCGCCGGAGCTAGATCGGCTGCGCGAGGTGGGTGTTCCGACAGACGACGAGGCGTTCGGCGACGCCGTCGCCGACCGCCGCGAGCGCCGCCGGAAGCTTCTCGGCGTGGTGCGGGCAGACGCGTGGCAGTGGCCGCCCGTAGACGACTGATCCGGACAGCCCCTTTCACTTTCGCTCCGGTAGCGCACACCTTTTAGCCCAGCCGCTAGTACAGGGGGACGATGACGTCGTTTCAGTCGACACTCGGCGAGGACGAGGGGATCGCCGAAGAGCTGGCCGAAAACCAGCGCGCGATCTCCATCGCCGAGTTCTTCGAGAAGAACAAGCACATGCTCGGCTTCGACAGTGGTGCCCGGGGCCTCGTCACGGCCGTGAAGGAGGCCGTCGACAACGCCTTAGACGCCGCCGAAGAGGCCAGTATTCTCCCCGACATCTACGTCGAGATCCAAGAGGCCGGCGACTACTATCGGCTGATCGTCGAGGACAATGGGCCGGGCCTCACGAAGGAGTCGCTGCCGAAGGTCTTCGGAAAACTCCTCTACGGCTCTCGCTTTCACTCCCGCGAGCAGTCCCGCGGCCAGCAGGGGATCGGCATCTCCGCGGCCGTCCTCTACGCCCAGCTTACGAGCGGCAAGCCGGCCAAGATCACCAGCCGAACCCAGGGGGCAAGCGAGGCGGAATACTTCGAACTGATCGTTGACACCGACGAGAACGAACCCGAGATCAGCGTCGAGGAGACGACGAGCTGGGACCGCCCTCACGGGACCCGAATCGTCCTCGAGATGGAGGCGAACATGCGTGCTCGCACCCAGCTCCACGACTACATCAAACACACCGCGGTCGTCAACCCCCACGCTCGTCTCGAACTCCGCGAGCCAAGCGCGCACTTCAAGTTCGAGCGCGCGACCGACCAGCTCCCCGATGAGACCGAGGAGATCCGCCCCCATCCCCACGGTGTCGAGCTCGGAACGGTGATGAAGATGCTCTCGGCGACCGACTCCCAGACCGTCTCTGGGTTCGTCCAATCCGAGTTTACCCGCGTCGGGAAGAAGACCGCCGAGTCGATCATCGACGGTTTTCGCGATCGTCACTACGGCCGCGAGATGCGGTGGCAGCCGCCAGCCGACAGCGAACCAGCCGACATCAGGGCTGCCGTCGAGGCCGCGACCGCCAACAAAGGAGCCCAGGCCACGGCCACCTTCGCCGAAGGAGTCGCGGAGGCAGTCGCCGAGCGCGACCGAATCGCCCACCACGAACTCGTGGAGGTCGTCGCTTCGGCGGCCGAGGACGCACAGGCCGACCACGGGACCACCTTCGGTACGACGGTCCGTGAGAACGCCGTCGAAGCGGCGTGGGCCGAGATAACCGGGCTCGAACCCGAGGAGAGCGAGGGGGATACGGCTGCCAGCGAACGAGTCGACGACGAATCCGGCTCGGAGGACGACTCACCGCTGGTCGCCGACCTGTACAGCCTCGCAGACGAGGCGACGAGCACCCGAAAGGACGACGCCGTCGTCCACGCCTTCGCCGAGCGCCTGGGGGGAAAATTCGAAGACGAAGACGACCACCGCCACCGGCTCACCCGCAAGCGCCTGCGCGCCCACGTCGACCGCGCAGCGGAGCTGACCGAAGAGTACGACGACGTTTCCTTCGGCGACACTGCCCGCGAGAACGTCGTCGAGGCGATCTGGGCGGTGACGGCGACGGTTCCCGACGACCCGCCGCTGGTCCGGGAACTCGCCGGCGACCGAGACGCGGCCAGCGATCTGGTCGACGGGATGCGCGCGACGGACATCATGGCCCCACCGACGCGGTGTCTCTCGCCCATCTCGGACGAGTTGATCGAGGCCGGACTCAGAAAGGAGTTCGAGGCGGACTTCTACGCCGCGGCGACCCGCGACGCGGAGGTGTCGGGCGGCGATCCGTTCATCGTCGAAGCCGGTATCGCCTACGGTGGCGACCTGCAGGCGGAAGGAAGCGCCGAGGTGCTTCGCTTTGCGAATCGCGTCCCGCTCGTCTACCAGCGCGGCGCCTGCGCGACGACCGACGTCGTCAAATCGATCGGCTGGCGCAACTACGGACTCGACCAGCCCGGCGGTTCGGGGACGCCCAAGGGTCCCGTCGTGATCATGATCCACGTCGCCTCGACGAACGTTCCCTTTACCAGCGAGTCGAAAGACGCGGTCGCGAACGTCCCGGAGATCGAAGACGAGATCGAACTCGCGATCCGAGAGGCCGCCCGCGAGTTGAAGAGCTACCTGAACGAGCGTCGGTCGATGGAAAAGCGCCGGAAGAAACAGAACGTCCTCGGGACGATCCTCCCCGAGATGGCGACGAAGGTCGCCGAAGTCACGGGGCGGGACGAGCCCGAGATCGACGACGCCATTGCCCGCATCATGAACAACGTCCTCGTCGAACGCGAGGTCGAGCAAAACGGCGATTCGACCGCCGTCTCAGTCGTCGTCGAGAACCACTCGAGTACCGCCGAGTCGGTCGAACTGACCGATATCGTCTCCGCCGAACCCCGGAACGTGACCGACGGCGCGACCGTCGTCGAGATGGACGGCGAGTGGTTCGTCAAACTCGAGGCGGACGTCTCGAGTGACGGCGAGACCGCCCTCGAGTACGAGACCGCAGCCGACGCGACGTTCGACCTGAACGTCGACGGCATTACAGAGGAGAAACTGACAGTGACGGAGGCGGCAGAATGAGCGTCACGTCGCGTCCAGCTACGATAGATTGCATCCCCACGGAGAGAGACCAATGAGCGCCGACACCGACCACGAAGCCAGAGACCAGCTAATCGACCTCGCCGCACAGTTTTACGACCAGTTCGAGCTCGGGGAGATCCCCCACATGGAGGTCCCCACCAGAACCAAGAGCAACATCGAGTACGACGAGGAGAAAGGCGTCTGGGTCTACGGCGACCGGACTTCGAAGCGGACGGCGAACTCCGTTCGTGGGGCGCGAAAACTGCTCAAGGCAGTCTACACCATCGAGTTCCTCGCGAACCAGCTCGAAGAAGATCGCTCCTCGACCCTGCGTGAGCTCTACTACCTCTCGGAGAGCTGGGACAACGACAACGCACAGTTCTCCGATCAGGACGAGTCAAACGGTCTCATCGAGGACTTAGAGATCGTCTCCGGGGTTACCCGCGAGGACTTCCACATGCGTCCCGAGGAGTCCGGCGCGACGATCATGGGACCGCTGCACCTCCGCGAACAGACCCGACGGGGAGAACGCGAGATCCACTGCCAGGAGGACGTCGGCGAGGGTGGTTACCAGATTCCGAACAACCCCGACACGATCGAGTTTCTCGACACCGACGCCGACTTTATCCTCGCGGTGGAGACCGGCGGGATGCGCGATCGACTCGTCGAGAACGGCTTCGACGACGAGTACAACGCCCTGATCGTCCACTTAAAGGGCCAACCCGCCCGCGCGACTCGGCGGATCACCAAGCGACTCCACGACGAACTCGGCCTTCCGGTGACGGTCTTCGCCGACGGGGACCCGTGGTCGTATCGCATCTACGGCTCCGTCGCCTACGGCTCGATCAAGTCCGCCCACCTCTCGGAGTACTTAGCCACGCCCGAAGCCAAGTATATCGGCATCCAGCCCGCCGACATCGTCGAGTATGATCTCCCGACCGACCCGCTTTCGGATTCGGACATCAACGCGTTAGAGAGCGAACTGGAGGACCCCCGGTTCCAGACCGACTACTGGGAAGAACAGATCGAACTCCAACTCGAGATCGGCAAAAAGTCCGAACAGCAGTCGCTTGCCGCTCGGGGGCTCGACTTCGTGACGGACACCTACCTCCCCGAGCGGTTAGACGAGATGGACATCATCTGAGCGGCTTCGTTTCTCGAGGGTGAGATGAGAGCGTCAGTTCGAGTCTCGATCCCCGGTCGATTCGTCGAGTGCCACCGGAACGCCACGACTGGCAACGTCGACGACGAACGTACCGGCGTCCGTGTTCTCGGGATCGTACGCGACCGGAACGACGAGTCCGGGCCGGAACTGTTCGAGAGTCGCCGCCGCGTCACCCCCTACTCCGTCGTCGCCGATCGGTGTCAACAGGACATCGGCGTCGAGATCCGCCTCGAGTGCGGTCGACCGGCCGGGCCAAAAGACGCGAACGCCGTCGATCGTGACGGCGTATCCGCAGCCGTCGCCGTCCGACTGTCCGCTCGTGCGACGGTTCTCGCGCCCCAGTTGAGTCGTAAAGAGATCGAGCGGTCCGAGGACGAACGATTCGTCGGCGCGAACGCGCTCGATCTCGTGGGACAGGTCGCCTGGCTCGACGGTAACCGACTCGTGGACGACAACGAGTGTCTCCTCGTGAGCTACGCGGCGGATTGCGTCAGGATCGTAGTGGCGGCTCTCGGAGACCAGTACGAGATCGGCGTCGTGGCGTCCGAGCCCATCGCCGAGTTCTTCGGCAGCGTCGACGCCAGCCTGCGTCGGGTCGGTGTAGACGACGACGCCTAACTCACCCTCCACGCGGGTGGTCGGGCCGCCCAGCCAGTCGAGCGCGACCGCACCGTACCGTACTGTCATACGTGGCTGTTCGTCAACGAGGCCAAAAAGCGTTCGACCGCGGGTGAGTTCGGTACGAATCGACCGCTCCAGATTACGGCACGCGGACCGTATTCGAGAGCGTGCCGACGCCCTCGACTTCGATCTCGACCGTGTCGCCGTCACCGATCGGTCCGACGCCCTCCGGGGTTCCCGTCGCGATGACGTCCCCAGGTTCGAGCGTGAGGTAGGTCGTGATCTCGGCGATCAGCTCCGGAATCGGGAAGATCAGCTGCGTGAGCGAGCCATCCTGTTTGATCTCGCCGTTAAGCAGCGTCCGGACGCTCGCGTCGTCGGGCACTTCGTCTGGCGTCGCGAGCACCGGTCCGAGTGGCGCGGAGCCGTCGAAGGCCTTGCCGCGGATCCAGTTCTGTTCTTCCTCCTGATCGTCGCGGTTCGAGATGTCGTTGAGACAGGTGAAGCCGGCGACGATGTCCATCGCGTCGGCTTCGTCGACGTCGCGACACTGCTCGCCGATGACGACGGCCAGCTCAGCCTCGTAATCGATCCGATCCTTTCCGGCGGGGGCGGTGACGGTGTCGCCGTGACCTGCGACTGCGTTCGGCGGCTTCAAAAAGAGTAGCGGACGGTCTGGAACGTCGTCGCCCATCTCCGCGGCGTGCTCGGCGTAGTTGCGGCCCACGCAGACGATCTTCGACGGCTCACACGGCGGGAGAACGTCGATCTCGTCGCCGTCGAATGCGTACTCTTCGTCTCCGAACCGAACGACGCCGCCGTCGAGCGTTCCCTGGCGCACTGCTCCAGCCGGATCGCGGAATCGGATCTGCTTCATCGATACTGTCTCGATTCTGGCGACCCATAAAAAGCGTTGAGGTCGGCGCGCGTCAGTGGCTACCACTCCGGGAGTGGAACGGAACGCTTTTTATGTGGCCACGGCAAGCGGGTTGTGTAGCTTGGTCGCGCCGACCGTGCGACTGAGGCAAGCTCCGTTGGTGTAGTCCGGCCAATCATTTCGGCCTTTCGAGCCGATGACCTGGGTTCAAATCCCAGACGGAGCACTTCTCGGCGAACAACTTCGTGAGCCGAGGATGCGACCCTGGATTTGAATCAGACCAGTCGCGCGCAGCGTAGCAAGCACGTCTGGGCGTGGTTCAAATCTCAGCCGGAGCATTTTCCGAACGGAGTGAGTAAGAGCGGACGCTCTGCTCGGATTCTCCGTCCCGCTGCTCGCGGTGTTCATCGCAGTCGCGATCGCGATCCACAACGTTTCCGAGGGGACGGCGATTTCCATCCCGCTGCGCTCGATGGGCGTCTCGAACTGGCGGTTGGTCTGGTGGGCGATCTTCTCGAGCCTTCCCCAACCGATCGGTGCGGTTCTGGCGTTCGCGTTCGTCCAGTCCGCCCGGGGGGGTTTCTCCCCTTTGGCTTTGGCTTCGCGGCGGGCGCAATGCTCTACCTGGTGCTCACGGAGTTCCTGCCTGAGGCACTCGACATTGGCGCCGCCCTTCCTCGTCGCGGAAAGCCGGAGCTCGTGGGTGGCATCGTCGCGGGAGTGGGGCTCATGTTACCGCTTGCGGTTATCCAAATCGCAAAAGACGGGTCCAACAGCTCGAGTCGGTGGGCTCAGACTGCGGCTTCGAAGGCCTCGCGAAACGCCGTCGTCTTCCCGCGGACGTCGGCTGCGGCCTCCTCTAACGCGTCGAGGGGATCGACGTCTCCCTCGGTTTTGACCGTCAGAATGGGGTCGGTCTGGCCACCGGACTGTTCGGGGTTCATGTCGTAGGTGGCTGCACTCACGTCGTCGTGTTCGAGCAGCGTTCCCTTGAGGACGTTCATGAACGTGTGATCTTCGCCGGCGATCTCGATCGACAGCTCGTCGTCGGTGCTCTCGGTGACCCGCAGTTCCATACCCTTCGATCCGTTCGTCCCGGGCTTGTACCTTTCGAAGCCGCGTCTTTCGACTGGGCTTGTCGTAGGTGCAGAGAGCGTCAGGGTGGGACAGTAGCCCAGGCCGGGCGCAGAAAGTGTAAACCCCTATACCGCATCGGTCGAACCAACTGGTATGGAACTGGCACAGAGCGCGTTTGCGTTGGTTCTGGGCGCGCTGGTGCTCGGATCGGTTCTCGTGGTTTCCCGGCTCCATGACGGGAGGTCGTGGCGAAAGGTGCTCGGCGATCGATTTCTCTATGGCGTCCCCTGGGGATCGCTGATCGTTCTCGGCGGAGTTTTCGGCGTGTACCTCTTCGTTCAGGACGGGATCACGCACTTCCACGATCCCGTGACGATCCCCTACCGGGCGTGGTCGTACTACTACCCGCTGGGGGTCCTCTCTGCGTCGTTTACGCACGCGGGATCGAGCCACCTCCTCAACAATCTCGCCGCTGCAGCGGTCGTCGCCCCGATCGCCGAGTACGCCTGGGGACACTACCCCCGCGGTCGGGACGACCACGAGACGACCTCGCGGATGACGACGCCCTGGATCCGTGCCGTGGTCATCTTCCCGCTCGCGGTCGCACTCGTTGCCCTCGCGACGAGTGCGTTCGCACTCGGACCGGTGATCGGCTTCTCCAGCGTCGTCTTCGCGTTTGCCGGCTTTGCGCTCGTCCGGTATCCGATAGTCACGGTCGTCGCCACGCTCGGCGGCCAGGGCGTCTTGCTGACGCTCTACCAGGCCGTCCAGTCGCCCGTCTTTGAGTATGTCGCCCAGCCCAGCCCGGCGTCGGCGCCGTCGTGGGCGTCGGTCGCGATCCAGGGCCACGGGCTCGGACTGGTAATCGGGCTGCTCCTGGGCGCACTCGTCTTTCACCGGCGAGGATACCACCCGGATCCGCTCCGATTCTGGCTCGCACTCGTACTGTTCGGCTTTGCCCGGAGCCTGTGGGCGATCTACTGGTTCGGCGAGCAAAACACCTACCTGCTGTTCCGGGGGCTCGGCGTGGTCGTCGTTATTGCACTCGCACTCGTGGTGACGTTGGCGGTGACCGCCTCCGATCGTCCGATACGAATCGCCCGATTCCGAACCGACGACGGTCCGAAGCCGACAACCGGCGTCCCGAGAGCGGTTCTCCAGCGAGGGCTCGCCGAGGCACGAGGAGCCGTCGACCGGACCGACCGGATCGCGGCGATCGCCGGGACGTCGCGTCGCGAGCCAGCGTCAGCCGACGGAGTGAGTCCCCGATCGGTCGCCTTCCTGGCCGTGCTACTGGTTCTGGCTGCGCTGATGGGACCGGCGATTCCGGTGAACATGTTCGTCACCGAGGGACCGTCGACGGCCGACGGCGCGGTCGAGGTCCGCGACTACACGGTCTTTTACGACGAGGGTGTCGAGAACGAACTCGTCTCGTTCGTCGACGTCGAGGCCTTCGATCAGAGCACTGGCCTCGAGACCAGCGGAGTAATCGTCGCGAGCGAGCAGCGAAATATCTGGATGGAAGCGGTGACCGCACAACGGCTCGCGTTCACCGGCTACGAACGGGTGTCGGTCGGCGGTCCTGGCTGGCGGGAGATCGTTCACGTCGAGCGAACTGGCTGGGAGCCGGTCGGCAACGCGACCGTCTACCAGGTAGAGACGTGGGCCGACGGCGAGGATCGTGAACTTGCCTACGAGTCGGCGAGTAGCCAGGCGGATGTACGTATCGACGACCGAACCATCAGCATCGCCTCCGTCGACGGCACGTTCGCACTCGTCGTCGAGAGCCCGAACGGAGACGAACGTGACGCGGTCGCGATCCCCGAGGAGGGCGACACGGCAACAGCGGACGGACTTACCTTCGATCGCGAGGACGAGACGATCTACGCCAGCGCGGACGGCACCGAAGTTGCGGTCGCGACGCAGGAAACGTACAACTAGCCCAACGTCACCGAACGCGGCCGCCCTCTCGTAGTGGCCCCGTCCGCACGACAAACGGGCGGCTACTCCACCTGTAACGTGTCCCTTCGACCCCGCTGAACCCCCCGCGCCGTACGACACTCCCGTGTACTACCACGTTTCCGCGGGAAGTCGGTGGAGAACAATAGCCGACTCCGCCATCGTTTCGGGCGAGCCCAGACGATGCGCACCAACTTACTGCGGACGGCGGACGCCAAACCCGAGACAGCGATGGACAGCGACGCCACCACCGTCCGTCTCGCAGACGTCACCCACGCCTACGGCGCCGGGAGCGCCAGCCGATCCGACGACGGCCGGACGGTTACCGCACTTCGAGACGTCTCGTTCGAGGCGCGGGCCGGCGACGTCGTCGGCCTCGAGGGGCCGAGTGGGAGCGGCAAGTCGACGGTGTTACACGCGGTCTCCGGGCTGTTGGTGCCGACTGAAGGATCCGTCGAACTGTTGGGGACCGATCTCACCGACCTCTCAGATCGCGAGCGGACGCGCCACCGCAGAGAGCACGTCGGTATCGTCTTCCAACGGTTCCATCTCCTCCCCTCGCTGTCGGCTCGTGCGAACGTCGCCTTACCACTCGTACAGACTGGCATCCCCCGCAGACGCCGACGGGAACGCGCCGAGACCCTCCTCGAGCGCGTCGGCCTCGGCGATCGGACTGGACACCTTCCGGGCGAGCTAAGCGGCGGGGAGTGCCAGCGCGTCGCGATCGCGCGGGCGCTTGTCACCGATCCGGACATCGTCGTCGCCGACGAACCGACGGGCGAGCTCGATTCCGAGACCGGTGGCGCCGTCCTCGAGTTGCTTACCGACATCGGCCGTGATCGAACCGTCCTGCTAGCTTCACACGACGAACCGACACTCGCCGTGGCCGACCGCGTGATCACGCTTCGCGACGGGCAGGTGGTCACGGATGGCACGTGATGACGGCGCCGACGGGTTCGATGCCGACGGCGGCTCACGAATTGCTCGCTGGCGCGGGCTCGTCGCCATCTCCATCGCGCGGCTCTGGAACCGAACGACGGGAACTCGATCTGGCCGACTGGTGGCCAGCGTCGGTGCCGTCGCGTTGACGATCGCACTGCTGGTCGTCGTGACCGGTGTCGCGCTCGGACTCGCCGACGCCGGAGCCGTCGACGACACCGACGCGGACGTCACGATCGCGCCCGAGGACGGCAACGTGCTCGCCTCGGTCGACGGCGTCGAGGGGCCGCGACTCGGCGAGACGAGCGACCGATCGGCGGACATCGGCTCGCAGGAGGGAGTCTCTCACGTCTCGCCGGTGCTCGTCGAACCGGTCCGGATCGAGGCAGCCGGCGACGACGAACCGCGGACGGTCCTGCTGGTCGGGGTCGTTCCCGACGAGGAATCACGAACCGTCGGCGGCCTCCCGACGGACGAGCTCTCTTCTGGCGAGTCAGCCCTCGAAGCCGGCGACCTCACGGGAGAAATCGTCCTCTCGGCGGTCGCCGCAGATCGTCTCGGCGCAGCGCCCGGCGACGATCTCGTGGCTGCCGACTCGCCCGAGGTTGCCGGCGCCGGCGCGCCGACGGTGACGACCACCGCCGTCGAATCGGCCGACGACGAGACGCCGATCGCCCTGGTCCATCTCGACGATCTCCAGCAGTTGTCCGGCGCCGCAGACGGGCAACTCGCCGATCGGATTCTCGTCTGGGGCGACGAAGACGCAGCCACTGCCGCAGCCGACGACGCGTATCCGGACGCGACCGTCGAGTCGAGCGCCAGTGCAGATCCGTCAGCTCTGTTCGGCGACGGGCTCGCGTTCGCGACGAGCGCTCTCGCGTTCGTGGTGAGCGTGGCAATCTGTGCGTCGTTCGTCGCGACGACCGCCGCGATGACCGTCAACGAGGATCGGAAAACCCTGGCCGTTCTCACGTCGGTCGGCTTCCCGACCCGCAGTCGGCTCGCGTTCGTCGCCTCGTCGACGCTCGCGACGACACTGTGTGGGGCAGTCGTCGGGACGGCCATCGGCGCCGTCGGCATCTACGGACTCAACGCCGCCGCTGCAGCCACGATCGCACCCGGGGCGATCGCACAGTTTCATCCTGTATTCGTTCCATACGCCCTCGCAGTCGCACTCGTTTCGGGCCTGGTCGCGATTCCGTATCCACTGACAGTCGCCGCCCGCACGAACGTCCTCCAGGAGGTGGGACGATGAGCGTCCGCGGTGCAGTGGTCCGAACGCGGGCGGTTGTCGGCATCGCGTTCGCCCAGCTTCGGCGCTCGCCAGGTCGAACCACGCTCGCGGTCCTTGCCGTCGCGCTCGCGGTCCTCTCGGTGACGTTACTCGCGAGCCTCGGCGTCGGCGTCGCCGAGACGGGCGAGGACGGCCTCGACAGCGCCGGCCAGGATATCTGGCTCTCGAGTGACCCGGTCGATCCCTCCGCAAGTGGCACCGAAAACCCGGTCGCCGGCGCCCACGCGACCACGAGCGAGATCGCCGACCACGAAGACGTTACCTTCGCGACGCCGATCGCGATGCACGAGGTCTACGTCGAACGCGACGGTGACACCGTCCGGACCTCGTCGGTCGGAGTCCACTATACGCACGACGGCTTCGGCTTCGAGGAGGGCGGCGGCTTCGAAACCGACGTAAACGTCACCGACGAGGCGTCTACGCAGGACCGGTCTACCGACCCGGAGACAGCAGAGATCGTGTTACACCCGGAGACCGCTGAGACGCTCGGCGTCTCAGTAGGTGAGACGGTGACTGTCGGAACCAGCCACGAGACGGCATCGGACCACGAGTTTACCGTCGTCGGCATCGCTGCGTACTACTCGCAGTATCTGGGCACTGACGCCCAGGCGATGCCGCTGTTCGACCAGCAGGCGATCGCCGGCTCCTCGGGGACCGATCGCGCGACGTTCATCACCGCGAGCGTCGCAGACGACGCCGACGCGGCGGCCGTCGCCGCAGAACTCGACGCAGAGTACGACGAGTACGACGTACGCCCCAGCGACGAGCAAGTCGGTGCGATGTTCGAAGAGCGGCCGCTGGTCCTCGCAAGCGGGGCGACGCTCGTCGCCCTCGCGTTCGTCGGGGGGCTCGTGTTGACGGTCAACCTATTCGCGCTGGTCACCTACCAGCAACGCGAACAGCTCGCCGCCCTTCGGGCAATCGGACTCTCACGCTGGGTGCTCGCCGGAACGATCGGCGTCCAGGGGCTGGTCATCGGTCTCCTCGGGGGGGTTCTCGGGCTTGCCGCGACGCTACCGTTAGCGGCGGGGCTGAGTCGACTTGCCGCGGCTCTGGTCGGATTCGAAGAGCTACTCCAGACGCCACCCGAGGTGTACGCCGCGGGGCTTGCGCTCGCGCTCGTCGTCGGCACGCTCGTCGCGCTCGTCACCGGCTGGCGGGCCGGTCGGTACGCCCGCATCGAGCACCTCGAAGGGTAATCGCAGCCCTCCCGGCAGGGAGGCGATCAGCCACCTCACGCCCACTCGATGCGGAAGACTTCCGCCTCAACAGTCCGCGACGCGTCGGCGTGGAACGCAAACCGTCGCTCGATCTCGAAGGGAGCTCGGAACGCGTGGGTGACCGTCGCGCCGGCGTCCGCAGCGAACGACTCGACGAACTTCTGGCTTCCCTCGTTGTGGATCGTATAGGAGACGGCGGCGATCGATCTGGCCGTCTCGAGAAACGCCCGGTCGGCGTGTCGGCTCCCTCGCTGGGCGCCAAACGGCGGGTTCGAGAGGACCGTCACACCGTCTACAGAGAGAGGGAGTTGCGTCGCATCGGCACGAACCCAGTCGATAGGCGACGCCGTTGCATCCGATTCGAGCTGTGCCCGGACCGTCTGGGCGTTCTCCCGCGCGAGGGCGAGCGCGCCAGCGTCGACGTCGACGCCGACGACTCGCGACGGGGCGTAGGCGGCCGCACCGATCGCCAGTAGTCCAGTCCCAGTGCCGAGGTCGACGACGGTTCGACCAGCGAGATCGGCCTGCAGCTGTGCGAGCTGGCAGACGTGGGCGCCGACTTCTGCGGGCGTCAGGTACTGTTCGAGAGCGACCGACGGGTCCGAGAAGTCGTCGACGAATTCGAGTGCTCGTGCGAGCGAGCGACGGTCTGGACCCTCCATCGGCCGACCGTAGGCAGATCAGACAGAAAAGCGTTCGCGAACGCCCGGCTAGCTCGCTGGTGCAGTCGTGCCAGGATAAAGTTAAGAACGTGCCGCATAATCCCCGTGTATGGACGACTGTCCACGGTGTTCCGCACAGCTTGAGCGGATGAGCCTCGGGGAGGTGACGACGATCGCGTGCCCTCGCTGTGGATACGCCGACGTGCCGGTCGAACACCTACCTGAGGGGCGAGAGAATGAGTCCTGGCACGATGCGCTACACAGGTTCTACGAAGACAGCGAAAAATCGCCCTAACGGGGACTGCTACTCGTCTGGGGCTGCCGCTTGGGCTTCTTCTTCCTCGTGATCGACGTCCTCGTCAGAGCGGGCAGCGACCAGGCCACCGCGGGCGACGCTGTACAGCGGTTCGCTCGCGTGGCTCACGCCGCTAATCGAGAACGGAATGTTCGCTTCCTGGAGGTGGTCGCGGAACAGCGCCTCGAACCCGTCGGGGCTCGAGGTACCGCCAGTGACGACGACAGGGACGTCGAGACCCTCTTCGACGTCCTCATCGTCGACCTCGCGGGCGATGTTCTCGATGACGTAGTCCAGTAGGTTCTCGTAGTAGATCGACAGCGCCCCCTCAACGCCGCCGACGTCCGTCGTGAAGTCGAGCTCGAAGTCGTCCTCTTTGATCGAGGTGACCTTGTCGACGGGCGTGCCGGTCGCGCGGGCTGCGGACTCGTCGACCCAGTCGCCACCGCGGGCGACGGAGAACTTCATGACGGGAACCGCGTAGTACGCCAGACAGACGTTGGTCATGCCAGCACCGAAGCTGATCCCGAGGCCGGTGAAGTTGTTGTCCGCCAGTTCGCTGTAAATGACGGACATTCCCTCGTTGATCGGCTCGGCATCGTACCCCATGTCGCCGAGGAACGACTCGATCGTCTTCTGGTGGTACAACGTGGAGAGATCCGAGTCGATCGGATCCGCGGGCGTCGAGAAGTAGAGCTTCTCGTCCGGATAGGAGGGCTCGCCGACGACCTGCTCGATGATGAGCTTCATCATCGGGATCGCGCTCTTCTCGTCTGCAGAGAGGATACCGGCTTTCATCGGCCGGCGCGTTTCCTTGTTGAAAATATTCGCGAAGTTGAGGGCGTCGTCACCGACGACGTACACCTTGTCGTCCTTTCGGATGTGCAGCACCTCGCTGCGCGAGAGCATCTGCTCTGCCATATCCGAGTACTCGATCTCCACGAAGGAGTTGCGCTGCTGTACGAACACCGTGTCGGAGCCATCCTGTTGGGCAGACAGGATGTTCATCGTCCCGACGTCTAGGCCTTTCGCCATGATTTGTGAAGGCGTCTGACGGCTTATAAATCTATGTGAATGTACTAGATCTGTTACCTAAATGACTGCGCCAGTATCGTCTGTAGCTGACTATCAGTTTTTCGAAACAAGCGAACGCACGCGAGTTGCCACCGAAGAGAGCCATCCACGTGCCACAGCAGCCGCCCCGTCGGGACCCTCGGCTGCCTCCGCGCGTTGTTTCTCGCGGAGTTCGCGAAGCTTTGCGGTCTGATCGTCAACCGTCGAACTGGACGTCGTCGTCTTCTTGTCGCCGCCTTTGAGCCCCTTGAGCCCGGCAACCTGTGCGTCGACACCGGACGACCGAGTCGTCGTCGCGGCCTCGCCGACGTGGACCTCGTCGAACTCGCTCTCGCTGAACTCGAGACGCCGGTGTTCGGTCTTCTGGACGCCACCCCAAGATAGTTCGACGTCCTGCATGGCGTCGTCGATATCCTGGCGGATCTCTTCGTCGGAGTACGACTCCGCCTCCTCATCCTCGCTCTCGATTGCCTCGACCGTTCGAGCCATATCGAGATAGTGAGCGATCAGCGCAGCGCCCGTCGAGGCAGTCAGTCCGGCGAGACCAACTGCATAGACGGCGACGACTTCTGCGGTATAGTCGTTTCCGTACCCGTTCCAGTCGGCCGGATACGCGTAGAGAAAGCCCACGACAGCGAGGGCAGTGATAGCGACGCCAGCCACCGACGTGTACTGCACTCGCCGCTCGGACGGCAACAGGACGACGATACCGAGCATGAGAAGTGGCAACGATAGCAACGCCATCGCGTACGCCGGTTCCGTCCAGGTGAGATACGCTGCCGAGCGCGTCTCGAAGGTGCTTCCGTACAGAAAGAGGATGAGCGCAGCGGCACCCAGTCCGATCCCACTCAGGAAGACCCCGAACCCGAGATACACGTCGGCCCGATCGTCCGGCTCACCGATATACCGGCGGTAGAGCTCGAAGAGATAGCCATCCGCAGGTTGGTCTGCTGTCATTGGAGACCCGTTTACACTCCAGTACTATGACTGTTGGGACCAAATATAGGTCCACGTTCTGATGAGTCCAGCCAACGTACCAGCGTCGTGAACATCCACTAAATCAGTACGTTCATTGTAGCTGTCACTGCTGGGACGCGAACGCGACCGCTGCTCTGGCCCGCAAAGCGTCGGCGTTTTACGTCCGCCCACGAATAGCGGTACAATGAGCCAGGAGTCGGAGTACACCGACGGTGACCTCCGAAACACGGGGATGCAGTTGAAACACGACCGGGAGTGGGATTACGAACTCGAGCGCATCGTCGACGCGATCGACGAGCGCGACGCGACCAAGGTCGGCCTTCAGTTTCCGGAGGGACTCAAGCGCCGCGGTCCGTCTGTCGCTGACGACCTCCGCGAACTCGTCCCCGACGACGTGACGATCATGCTCTCGGGCCAGCCGTGTTACGGCGCCTGCGACCTCGACACCTATCTGATGAAGCGTACGGACGTCTTCGTCCACTTCGGCCACTCGCCGATGAAGAACACGGACAAGGTAATCTACGTCCCGCTGTTCTCGAACGTCGCGGTCCGCCCGATTATGGAGGAGGCACTCGAGACGCTCGAGGCCCCCGAGGAAACCGGCGACGTCGGGCTCGTGACGACGGCCCAGCACATGAACCGCTACGAGGAGATGACGGCGTTTCTCGAGGACCGAGGCTACGAAGTTCACAGTCGCCGCGGCGACGACCGCCTCACCCACGAGGGGCAGGTCCTGGGCTGTAACTACGCAAGCGCGGACGTGCCAGCCGACCAGGTGCTCTACGTCGGCGGCGGCAAGTTTCACCCGCTCGGGCTGGCGATGGAACACCCCGACAAGCACGTGGTCATTGCCGACCCCGTCAACAACGTCGTTACAGTCGCTGACACGGAGAAGTTCATGAAACAGCGCTACGGCGCGGTCCACCGCGCGATGGACGCCCAGAAGTGGGGCGTCATCTTCTGTACCAAGATCGGCCAGGGTCGCTGGGAGATCGCCCAGGACATCCTCGCGGACAACGACGACGCATACCTGATCACGATGGACGAGGTCACCCCCGACCGCCTCCGGAACTTCGACATGGACGCGTTCGTCAACACCGGCTGTCCGCGGATCACGACCGACGATGGCCCGCAGTTCCACAAACCGATGCTCACCCCCGGTGAGTACGAAATCGCCGTCGGGAACAAACCCCTCGAGGACCTGTCGTTCGACACCTTCCACGGCACTTGGTGAACTGAACCGGCCCCCACCTCGCTTCCGGTCCGGAGACCGTTGTGATCGTTTTTTATGACGTCGATCCGACGCCTCGGTATGTTCAGTTATTTGAGACCGGCGGCTCTGGCTTGCCTGCTCGTACTGGTTCTCCCGAAGGTGGCCAGTGCACAGGGTCAATCTCCGGGGCTCGAGTCGAAATCGGCGTCCGGTTTCTCGTGTTGGTAGTGGTACTATCACTACTCGGTCTCTTGCTCGTCGCCGCGGCTCCCCACTACACCAACGAGACCGTCTCCGACCTCCACGACGATCCCGGTCTCGCGTTCGGATGGGGGCTCTTTGTCGGCGTGCTCGGACCGATCGTCTTCGCGGTCATCGCGCTCACGATCATCGGCCTTCTCGTCGCGATCAGCATACTGAGCATCGTCGGAACTGCAGTGGCAGTAGTATGGGTCGGTACCACCCTCACCCGCGCCAGTGGCGTCGCCGCGGACCTGAAAGCCGCGCTAGTCGGCCCGCTCGTCATCTCGGTTCCTGGATCGATACCCGTTCTCGGCGATTTGGTTTTGTGGGCTGTGGGTATGTTCGGTCTCGGCGTCGTCTCGAAACGCCTCTATCACTCATGGCGCGGCAGTGAGTCGAGTACACCCGACCGGGAGTCGGCGTACGATCGGCGGGACCGCCTCGGTGACGGAAATCGACAGTACTTATTTCCCACCGCCGCGTGCGCTCACCTATGAGCACGAGCGACTGGGACGACTGGCTGCTTCGCGCCGTCGAGGACGCCGATCCGGACGGCGTCGCGATCTGGTATCTCGGCTGTAACGGCTTCATTCTGAAGGGAGACGAGGGGACGACGATCTTCGTCGATCCCTACGTCGGACTCGGCGACCCGCCACGGACGGTCCGGATGATTCCGGTCCCATTCGACCCCGAGGACGTCGCGGAGGCAGACGCCGTCCTCGCCACCCACGAACATACGGATCACGTTCACGGCCCGAGCCAGGCGCCGATTCTCGCGAACACCGGTGCAGAGTTCTACGCACCCGACGACAGTCTGACCGTCGCCCGAGAAGACGAGAGCTGGACCGACGAGTGGGACGTCTCCGAAGAGCAGTTCCAGGAACTTTCGGAGGGGGAGACCGTCGAAATCGGCGAGTTCACGATCCACGTCGAACCCGCCTACGATCCGGACGCAACCCACCCCGTAAGCTACGTGTTCGAACACGACGCCGGAACGGTCTTCCACGGTGGCGATACGAAGCCGGCCGAAGAGTTCGAGCGTGTCGGCGAAACCTACGACATCGATGTCGGCATTCTCGCGTTCGGCACGGTCGGCCAGATTCCCGACAAGGAAACTGGCGAACCGACGCGGACGCGGTGGTACAACGACGAAAACCAGATTGTCGAGGCAGCCGCCGACCTCCAGCTCGACCGCCTCGTACCGAGCCATTGGGATATGTGGCGCGGACTGACCTCGGACCCGAAGGTGCTTCACCACCACGCCAAGAGCTTTGCTGCACCTAGTCGGCTAGAACTGGTCGAGATCGGAGACCGAATCGACCTGTAGCCGACCGCTCAGCGCACTCAACGCGATACAGCAGGTAGCCTCGATGTTTCGAGTCGGTTTGGATGACTCTCTCGAACGAGTGTCTGTCTGTCGAGACTGACTCCCCGCACAATTTATAATAGTGCTCTGGTAACGTTGTCTTCATGAGTTCGACAGCCGACACAGAAGACGAGATCATCGTCAGCGCCGACGGAGTAACGGTCACCAAGACGTTTACGGCCGACGAGTTCCCCGTTCCGGCGATTCGCTTCGAGATCGAATCAGAGCGGGCCGAGCCGGTTTCACTGCGCCTCTCAGAAGACATCCCCGAGTCGTTCTCGATGGACCGTATCGGGTTTCATCCGGACTACGACAGCGAAGACTGGGTCGCGTACCAGGACCACCACGTCGAGTTTACCAAAACGCTCGACCCCCGTGAGTCACTCGTGACTGTCTACGGGATCCGGATCGACGACGCGTCAGAGGCTGCACCCTTCCTCACGGAGCCGTCTATCGCCGACGTCGAGTTAGAAGCCTCCGAGCCGTCCACCGCAACCGAGCCTGTCGCCGGGGACGAGGGAGACGCCACCGAGGAGATCGAGGACGGAGAGACAGCGGCTCCCGAGGCGGTCGGGGACGAGACGATCGACGGCATTCTCGAAGACGACCGAACGCAGGTTGTAAAGGACATGCTCGCCGGCGAGACCGAAACCGTTCCCGGACTCGAAGACGAGTCCGCCGAGACCGAGGTTCCAGACGACCCAGACGATCTCGGACTCGACGAGGAGACTGACGGTGAAGACGAACAGGAGGCAGCGGACGCCGACGAAGCCCTCGAGTTCGGTGAAGACGATATCTCCGACTCGACGGCGGAAGACGACGCGGCGGATCCCGACGCCGACACTGAAAGTGACGACGAGCCTGGCGACGGCGAGGACGAGGGCGAACCGGCGGAAATCGACGCTTCGCAGGCCGTTGCCAGCCCCGAGGCCGACGGCTCCATCGCCGCACAGCTCGCCGCGGAGATCCGCGACGGAGCCGTCGACGACGCGGACCTCGACGCGCTCACGGAGGCACTCGAAGAGGCGTCCGATGGAGAGCCCTCCGGCTCCGAAATTGCACGGATCGACCACCTTCAGACGCGAGTCGAAGAGGTCGCCGCCTACACAGCCGCGCTCGAATCGTTCCTCGACGAACACGGCTCCGGCGAGCAGATTATCTCGGAGCTCCAGGACGATATCAGCCGCCTCGACTCCGATCTCGAGGCAGTCGACGAGCGCGTCGGTGCGACCGAGTCCGGCCTCGATGATGTCGAGGAGGACGTGGAAGCGATCGCGACCGACGTTGAGGCCGTCGAGGACCGTGCGGAGATGGTCGACGAAGACCTCGCGACCGTTACCGAGGACGTAGCAGAGCTTTCGGGAACCGTCGGCGATGTCGAAGCGGCCGTCGACGAAGTGGAGACATCCGTCGAGACGGTGGCGTCGTCCGTCGACGATGTCGAGGAGACCGTCTCGACCGTGGAGTCGGACGTCGAGTCGGAGCTCGAGTCCGTTCGCGATTCCGTTGGTTCCGTCGAAGACGAGATCTCCGATCTCGAATCGACGGTCGGCGAGCTCGAAGGCGAGGTCGAATCGGTCCGCGCTGACGTAACCGAACTCAACGAGTGGCGCGACCAGCTCGGCTCGATGTTCTCCGGATAGTCGGTCGGTTCTCGCGATCAGCCAAGCACGTTCTCGAACTCGTCGGCGACTGACTGCTCGGTATCGAAGTGATCCTCGACGAATGCGGTGAGTTCTTGCCCCGTCGACTCGACGACACCGTCGTCAACGCCGTACGTCCGAGTGGTGTGTTGTGGCTCGCGGTCGTCGTCCGGAAAGTACTGTACGTGGACGCGCAACAGCGGCCGGGTGCGTCCACGATCTAACTCGTAGGTGGTGACGGCGCGCCAGTCTCCCTCGCGTCGGATTCCCTCGGCGACGCGTTCGTAGCGGTCGTCAGCATTCTCTCGCGTCTCGAAGACGAGGGTTCCGTCGACGTCGGGCGTCGAATCGGACTGTGAGTCGTCGCTCATATCGCCCCCTTTCGCCTCCGGCCACAATATCTTTCTGAGGGCACCACGCCGGGAGAACCCACAGGTCGATCGGACGCCCGCCGCATCGACCCGCGCCGGCGAGGCCGCCACGCCAGCGAAACAGAACGCGTTTAGCTCTCGACGGTAAGTTCGAACCGATGGGCGAGACGATCTCGATCGCGGTCCCGCGGAAGGGACGCCCCCTGGAATCGGTGCTCGGCTGTCTGGCGACGCGCCTCGACATCGGGGCGCTCGCAGACGACGTCACCTCGACGTTACGCCACGAGAAGGCAGTCACGAAGGGCCGAATCAACTCCGAGGAGGGGGTTTACCATCGACTCGCCGACTACAGCGCCGTCGACGAGCCGACGGCCCCGGAGTACACGCTGGTGCGAGACGACCGCGCCGGCAAACCCCGTCGCATCGTCTTCGACAGCGTGACGATTCCGCTCGAAGGCGTCGATGGCGTCCCGAAGGGAACGCAGATCCAACTCGTCGGACGCGAAGAGCCCTTCCGGGCGCTTCGGACCCACGAGTTCGGGCTGGGGTTCGACAGCGCAGATCTCGTCTTAGAGGAGGTCGTCGAGCTTCGGCCTGAGCCCTTAGATCGGATCGCAGATATCAACGCTCGAATCGACCCTGCGGACACGGACGTCCGCGTGGTCGACGGACTCGGTGATACGGTCTACCACACGCTGATGGGGACGCCTGATGCCACGGCCTCGTCCGTCGACCGATCCTTTCTGCGTGAGTACACCGGCCCGCTGTGTATCGTCCCGCGGTACGAGCGCCTGGTCCAGGCCGTTCTCGGCACGGGCGCACTCGACGGCATCGAGTTCGAGTATCCACCCAGCGGGATCGAAGAGGAAGCAGCGATCGCCGACGCCGGCCTCGGCGTCTACCTCACTGTCAGCGGCTCGACCGCTCGCGAACACGGGCTCTTGCTCGGCGAGCGTCTCTTCCCCAGCGAGACGGTACTCCTGGAGAACACCCTCGAGCTCTCGGAGCCGGTCGAAGCCGTTCGGTCTGTGCTCGCCTCCGGCGAGACGGAGACCGAGCTCGCGATCAGCCGCTAGTCAGTCCACCGTCGAACGCTCTCGATCGGAGCACGTTTACCGAATCGAGACGATAGCCAACCTATGAAACGGATCATCAGCACCGACGCCGCGCCCGCCGCCGTCGGCGCGTACAGCCAGGCCGTCGCGGCCGGCGACCTCGTCTTTACGGCCGGACAGATCCCTGCGACGCCCGACGGTGAGCTGCTCGCAGACGAGCCGATCGACGTCCAGACCCGCCAGTGTCTCGAGAACGTCCGGAACGTCCTCGACGCCGAGGGACTCAAGCTGGACGACCTCGTCAAGGTGACGGTCTTTCTCGCGGACATCGAGGAGTTCGACGCGATGAACGAAGCCTACGCGACCGTTTTCGAGGCGGAGCCGCCGGCCAGAAGCGCCGTCGAGGTCGCGAACCTCCCCAAGGGGGTCGGGATCGAGGTCGAGGCGATCGCGGTCGCGGACTGAGCCTCGCCCGCCTCGACTCCGCTACCAGATTCAGTCGCGTTCCTCACGATACCTCTCCAGATCGAGCGACGCCGCCATGTGCCTCGCCTCCCGGCGGACCGCTGGGGCGTCGACGGTCGTTACCTCACCGTCGTCGAGGAGGATCTCGCCGTCGACCATGGTAAACGAGACGTCGTCGCCGTGGGCAGCAAAGACGAGGTGAGAGATCGGATCGTGGATCGGCGTCGCCCGCGTGGCATCCGTGTCGAGGCCGATCACGTCGGCTCGCCAACCCGGGCGCAGCGCCCCGAGTCGGTCAAAGCCCGCCGCTTTCGCGCCGTTTATGGTCGCCATCTCGAACATTGTCCGGGCCGAGAGCGCGGTCGGATCGAGTCGGTCTACCTTCTGAAGGAGACTTCCCTGGCGCATCTCGGTAAACGGGTCGAGGGTGTTGTTACACGGTGGGCCGTCGTTGCCGATCGCGACGTTCACTCCGCGGTCGAGGTAGTCTTCGATCGGCGCGACGCCGCTGGCCAGCTTCATATTCGAGGACGAACAGTAGGTGACGTGGGTCCCCGTCTCGGCGAGTAGCTGGCGCTCTCCCTCGTCGGTCCAGACGCAGTGGGCGAGGACGACGTCCTCGCCGGTGAGACCGACGGTGTCGAGCCAGCGGACGTTTGACATCCCCGTGTCGTTCTCGACGGTCTCGATCTCCGAACGGTTCTCGCTCGCGTGCGTGTGAATCCGTACGCCGTCGTAGGCGTCGGCCAGTTCGCGGGCGCCACGGAGGCACTCTTCCGTACAGGAGACTGCAAACCGCGGCGTCACGGCGTATCTGATCCGGTCGCCGAACGACCCGTGGTACCGCTCGATCAGGCGCTCGCTCTCCTCGAGCCCCTCCGTGGCGCTCTCGCGTAGCCCCTCGGGTGCGCGCTGATCCATCAACACCTTCCCTAGAAGCCCGCGGATCCCGACCTCGCCGGCGGCCTCGAACGCTTCCTCAGCGTGTGCGACCGAGAGGTGGTCGATGCAGGTCGTCGTCCCGCTTTCTATCATCTCCAGGTAGCCGAGCGTCGCGGCGACCGACATCTCCTCGGCCGACAGCGACGCTTCCATCGGTAACACGTACTCGAACAGCCACTCGAGCAACTCCGAGTCGTCGGCGATCCCACGGCCCAGGCTCTGGACCGAATGGACGTGGCCTCCGACGAGTCCCGGACTGAGCAGGTCGTACTCACGCTCGACGTGATCTGGGTAGCGGTCGCGCATCTCCTCGCGCTCGTCGACGGCCACGATTTCCGATCCTTCGACAACGACGCTTCCATCCTCGATGACCGTGTCCGCGTCGACGACGACGGTTCCCGACAGTATCATCCGCTCAGACCATCGGCTGCCGGGACAAAAACGGTTTGCCCGTGTTCGGCACTGAGGGGTTCGATTCCACGACTATTTCTGGAACGAGGCGGGGACTCAATTCAATATAGCAATATATGGTTTGTGTGATGGACTACCGTCACCGGATTCAGCTCCTGCCGTTGCGACGAGGCCGGAATCCTCGACGAAACCCCCTCATATCGGAGTGGTCTGCGGCGGGTCCTCTGCAAGCCGGTAGATATGCTCGAGGTACGTCTCCCGGACGCGATCGCCCCAGTCGTGGGTGTAGGTGTCGATCACGTCGCTTGCGACGTCACCGCGTAGGTACTGGACGACGCCCCGATCACCGGTTCGATCCCGCAGGTGCGTCGTGAAGAAGTGCCGGAAGTAGTGGGGTGTGACGTTCTCGGAGGCACCGCCGCCGGTTCGATACCAGCCACGTTCGCGAGCGTAGTCCTCGACGATGTGGTGGACGACGGTGGGCGTCAGCCGCTGTCCCCACCGGTCGACAGTTCCGAGAAAGAGCGGATCGGCCCGTGATTGAGTGTCGGGTCGGATCGCCAGCCACCGCACGAGCGCCCTCTGTAGCTCTGCATCGATTGGGACGACGGTCTCACGCTTTCGCTTGTTCGAAGCGGTCCGCGTTTCGCCGCCGGATTCGCTACCGTAGCTGTGTTCTGTCGAGATGTAGATCGAGTCTGGTCGCCCCGAAATGTGGGCTCTCGGGCGCCAGTGTTGGGCCTCGTGATCGACGTTGAGATCCACGAGATCGAGGTTACAGAGTTCGCCAGACCGTATTCCCGTCTTCAGCAACGTCATCACAACTGCTCGGTGAAGCGGGTGGCGAATCCCGCCGACGAACGACCGCATCTCCGGCAGCGTCACGTCGCGTCGCGTCGGATTCGACTCGATCGATTCGTTCATCTCCTCTAACACGACCGTCATCGGATTCGAATCCGTGTGACCCACGCGTTCGAGATAACTGTAAAACCGGTTGAGGTAGGAGGCGTAGGTCGCCACCGTGCTCTCTGCGTGGTTCGAGCGCAGCTCGTGGACCCACGCCATGCAGTCGCGATACTCAGCCTCCGTCGGCGCCTTTCCGAAGCGTTCTACGAGGAACTCACGATACTGATTCAGAACGCGCTCGTAGGCCCCCGTCGTCCGTTCGTTTCGGCCGTGATGCTCGATGTCCTGGAGGAAGTACGCCACGGGATCCGTCGACTGCTGGCTCATGCGACCTCCCCCTCGCGTTGCACTCGAAGGACGTAGCCACCCTCCCGACCGCTATAGCGGATCACGTTCTCGTCCTGCAACCGTTCTAACTCGCGGTCGAGATCCGCCTCGACGTCGTCGACGAGTGCCTCGACGAGTTCGTCCCACCCGAGTGCACCGTTTCGATCGAGCGCGGCGAGGATTCGATCGCCAAACGCGTCATCCGAGTCGGCCGCTGCAGTCGCCTCCTCGCCAGAGTCGCCATCGCTTGGGATTTCGAAATCCCGCCGACCCGCCTGGACCATCGTGCGGACAAACTCGCTCTGACTCATCTCGAGGGTGTCGGCGTGCTCACTCCACGCCTCCTTCTGGTACCGGGGAACGTACGTCTTCACCGCGACTCTCTCGTCATCCGTCATACTCGGGGGCACTCACCCGCAACACATCAATCTTGCCCACATTCGAAAATAAATGCCCTTATTTTCCTATGTAGGACTCCACAGGCGAGGCGTAGAATATGTTAGGTGCCAATATAGTGCTACAAAACACTCTTTTGCAGGCCTACATTGGAAAATAACATCGTAATTGACTCCCCACCAATCGTGACAGCTGACAGGCGAAAATCAATTTCGAGTGATGTTTTGACCCTCGCTCGAATAGTGGTCGTGTTATTGTCATAGTCGGAGAGGGGCCGGGTCCGAGGCTCCGAAATGCGGCAATATTTGATCGTCATGTTCTGCCCCTCTACCCCAGGGGTCACGGCCGGAAAACCGGGTTGCAGCGAGAGGTGTTCGATCGGTCACGCAGCGACCGCTCTCGACGAGTGACTGCAGCGGGCGCTGGGGAAGACACAGCGTCGTGGCTTTTGTCGGCGGTCGGGGTGTTCTCTATCGACTGGATCTCACAGACGATGGTGTGTGCCGACTGGTGCTCGGAGGCGACGGTGGCTACATTTTGTCAGGGACATCGACGGCCATTCGCTGACCAGCCGTCATCGCCGGCCACGTCGCCATGGTGTCTGTGACCGGTACATCGTCGAGGTATGTACTGCCTCCTCGAAAACGAACGAGAGACAGCGACAATTCAGTTCGGCGAGGGAGAGACTCGTCGTTGTAGACGACGATCGAGCGTCCGAGCACAGCCAGATCGGTCCAGGCCGTGTGCGTGCTCACGTGCTGAATGGAGACGAACGCCAGAGACATCCATCGAGACTGAATCGATCATGTCCGTGCCAGCCACCACAGTGGCGGACATTGGTAGTGCACCCTCGGATTGTCGCCTGAGGGGTTTTTGCGAGAGTATCTGCCATGGTGCTATCGCCCTCGGTCCGGTTGGCTGGTTTCGACGTTGCCACGGGATTGACCGAAGAAGATGCATGCGTAATGGGTGTGTCGTAGCTGGGAAACTGCTTGTTGCCGGCTTCGGGGTGACTCGTGAGCATTACGTCAAACTGGCACCAGCGACGTCACTCAGTGCACTCGATTTCGTACGGAGAGAGACGGCCGGCCCCGTACAACTCTCCGGAGGGTTTCGTCGTCGGATCACACCAATTCGTGTTTGGTCGGTTGAATCGCCGCTTGGAGACCCATTCGTCTGTTTTTCGTACTCCAGTTGCGCTCGCAACCACCAGATTGGCGTCCGTGGGCGACCATATAAATCCTATCTTGCTATACCTAACTCACCAACCACCAGCGTGTCTCGCGACTCACGAGACAGAACAGCGTCGATGCGTCCCGACTTCCGCCGGTTTGTGGGTGCCGTTCCGCCACGCCGACCAGTTCGTGTCTTCAACCCAAATCACGGGAAGCGGTTGGAGATGATACAGAACATTCTTGACGTACTCGCCACACACTCGAACGAATGGCCGCCGATTTCTCGCTTCAGTGGACGCTGCACACGCCGATACTCGCGGCATCGTTCCTGATCTGTGTCGGTGTCGCAATCGCCGGCCTGCAGTACCGAGAGCAGCCGGCCACAACTCCGTTCGTCGTTCTGCTGGCTGGGTGTGCGTTCTACGCTGGAACGACCGCACTCGAGTACACAGTGACCGGTCTGGAAGCGAGCCTGTTCCTGTGGCAGCTACAGTATCTCGGCTGGGTGGTTATTCCGCCAGCGATGCTCGTGTTCGTACTCAGGTACAGCGGCCGAGACGAACTGGTGACCGCGCCGCTGCTTGCGGCCCTGTCGATCGTACCGACGGTAACGCTCTCCCTCGCGCTCACCCCGCTGGCTCCCGAACTCGTCGTTGAAAACGTACAGATGGTCGGCGGAGATGGGGCGGTGTTCCTAGGCTACGACGTCGGACCCTGGTACGTCGTCGACAGGCTGTACAGTCTGGCAGTCATCCTGTTCGGCTTCGGCCTGCTGATTCGAACGTATCTCCAGACCACGGCGGGACAGCGCGCCCAGGTCGGCGCGCTGGTGGCCGGTTTGGCCCCCTACGTGACCCTCGTTCCGCTGTACTACTACATCGAATCGGGCCTGTTCGCGTTTGGCGTCGTATACCGACCCGAACCGTTTCTGTTCGCCGTCTCCGGTGTAGTGTTCGCGTGGGCGTTGGTTCGATACGACGTTCTGGCGGCCGTTCCCGTTCCGTTCGCCCTCTTGATCGAGACGACGCCAAACGGCGTTCTCGTCCTCGACAGGGAGCGCCGCGTCGCCGAGCACAATCAGGTCGCCTGCGAGTACCTCGAGCTGACCGAGCCGATCGTCGGAAACCGACTGCGGACGCTCTCCGATCCCGCCGAGCGCGTCGATGCGATCGTCGCCGAAGAGACGGACGCAGAGTTACAGATCGGATCCCAGGTGTACGCCGTCTCGACGACACCACTGGTCGGTCAGCGAGACGTCGAGTACGGTTCCCACGTCGTGATCCAGGACGTGACCAAACGCGTCGAGTACGACCGGCTCCTCGAACGACACAACGAACAACTCGAGACGCTAAATCAGATGCTCCGCCACGACATCCGAAACGACGCGATGGTCGCCGTCGGTTGGAGCGACGTCCTCGACGAGAGGATCGAGGAGACACCGCTTGAAGAGGACGTCTCGCCCCTGCTCCAACACATCTCCGAGGCCGTCGAACACATTGCAGATCTCACCGAGATCGCCTCGGAACTCTCACAACCGCTGGAAGAACCGGGAGCGGGCGCCGAGCGGTCGATTCCGCTTCGGCAAGTCCTCGAGCGTGAAGTCGAGAAGGCCGCCAAGACGTATCCTCAGGCCGAGTTCGAACTCCGCGACCCGCCGGCAGTCGACGTTGCTGCCGATCGGGCGCTGTCGTCCGCGGTCGGTAACTTGCTTCGAAATGCCGTCGTGCACAACGATACGGAAGTTCCACAGATCGACATCTCCGTCGAGACCGTCGACGGGTGCGCCCGTGTACACGTTGCGGACAACGGCCCCGGAGTTCCCGACGAGATGCGAGCCCGACTCTTCGATCGCGGCATCAAAGGCGAGGAGAGCAACGGCAGTGGGCTCGGCTTACATCTCGTTCAGACGTTCGTTCGATGGTACGGAGGGTCAGTCGAAGTGACCGACAACGAGCCGGAGGGAGCTGTCTTTACGATCGAACTCCCTCTCGTGGAGTAGGTGGGATCGCTCTCAGCGCGAGGCCGGTCGCAGCTCCTCGACCCGGCCGAGATCGTTCTCGATCCCCTCCGCGTCGCAGTCGTCAGCTGGACACGTGTAGTGCCAGCCGTCTCGCGTCGCGTCGACCTCGCGGAATCGGTTCCCACAGACGCCACAGAAGAGTTCCGCACGCTCGCAGGTATCGCGGTGGAGTTCGAGATCGAGTTCGGTAGAAAACGATCGATTGCAGTCACGGCAGGTGTGCATACGTTGGCTGACGTGAGCGTCGGGAAAAATGGCTTGGATTCGTTCGTCCAATCAGCGTTCGGGCCGCACGTACTGCAGCGTCCGGATTAGTGGTCCTGGCCCAAGATACCGCGCTCGGTCATTTTGCGGGGGTCGAGCACCTTGTCGGCTTCCGCCTCGTCGAGATACTCCTTCTCGAGGACGACCTCTCGAACCGTTTTATCCTCCTTGAGGGCGGTCTTGGCGACCTCGCTGGCCTTGTCGTAGCCGATATGGACGTTGAGCGAGGTCGCCATCGCCATCGACTGCTCGACGCGGTCTCGGCAGAACTCCTCGTTTGCCTCGAGCGGGTCGACGAAGCGCTCGGCGAAGACCTGACTCGAGTTGGCGATGAGTTCGGCGGACTCGAGGAAGTTGTGTGCCAGCACGGGCTTGTAGAGGTTGAGGTCGATCTGTCCCTCCGCGGCGCCGGCGGAGACGGCGGCGTCGTTGCCGACGACCTGCTTGTGGACCTGGTTGACAGCTTCGGCGACGACGGGATTGATCTTGCCGGGCATGATCGAGGAGCCGGGCTGGTTCTCTGGCTGCTCGAGTTCGCCCAGGCCGTTCCGCGGGCCGGAGGCGAGCAGTCGGAGGTCGTTCGCGATCTTGTTTAGCGAACCGGCGACGACGCGAAGCGCGCCGTGGGCCTCGGACATCGCGTCGTGGGCGGCCTGGGCCTCGAAGTGGTCGTCGGCCTCGCGGAACTGGACGCCGGTCTCTTTCGTGATGTACTCCGCGGCGCGACCGGGGAACTCGGGATGAGTGTTGAGGCCGGTGCCGACCGCGGTGCCGCCGAGGGCGAGTTCGGCGAGGTGCTCGCGGGTCTTGTCGACGCGGGACAGGCCTTTCTCGACCTGGGTTCGGTAGCCGCCGAACTCCTGGCCAAGCGTCACAGGCGTCGCGTCCTGCAGGTGCGTGCGACCCGTTTTGACGACGTCGTCGAACTCCGCTTCTTTCGTTTCGAGTGCCCCGCGGAGCGTGTCGAGCGCGGGGATGACGTCTTTCTCAACGGCCTCGAGTGAGGCGACGTGCATCGCAGTCGGGATCACGTCGTTCGAGGACTGGCCGTAGTTGACGTGGTCGTTCGGATGGACGACGCGGTCGCCGATCTCGGCGCCCGTAATCTCGGCGGCGCGGTTCGCGATGACCTCGTTTGCGTTCATATTCGAGGAGGTCCCCGAACCGGTCTGGAAGACGTCGACCGGGAACTGGTCGTCGTGCTCGCCGGCGATTACTTCGTCGGCGGCCTCGATGATGGCCTCTGCAATGTCGCCGTCGACGAGATCCAGATCGCGATTGGCCTGTGCGGCAGCCTTCTTGACGACGCCGAGTGCCCGAACGAACCGGCGGCCGAACGTGATCCCCGAGATGGGGAAGTTCTGAATCGCGCGCTGGGTCTGGGCGCCCCAGTAGGCGTCGCTTGGTACCTGCATCTCCCCGAGGCTGTCCTCCTCGACGCGAAAGTCCTCTGCCATACGTAGGGCGTCGGAACCGCTCACGTAAAAGCCACCGAAACCCCGCTCTTCCGATCGCAGCTCAGGTGAAGTCCACCGAAAGCCCGATATCGTCGGCTGCAGCGCGCTCACGCAGGGCGGTCTGTAAGCGGCCACGGCTCTCCTCGTGGACGGCTCGCGCCTGTTCAAGTTCGAGATCGTAGATCGTCGGCGCCGCAAGCGAGAACGTCTGTGAGCTCGCCGTGTCGATAACGACGGAAGCGAGTCCGAGTCGGCGCTGGAAGATCGATCGCCGGGTGTTGACCGTCTGGATGCGGTAGTAAGGAATAACGGTCGTGCGTCGCCGCCAGAAGCCCCGACGGACGACGATGTGCTCGTCGCCGACGTAATAGCCGAGGTTGACGTACCGGAGGTGTGCTGCGATAGGTACCGCTGTGAAGACGACGGCAGCGAGATACCACTGCTCGAAGACGGTCACCGTCGTGACGAGGTAGGCGACGAAGACGATCGCACCGGCGATCAGCGAGTACCGGGCCAGATAGCGCCGGCGGGCAAGCAGCGGCGGGCTGTCGAACGCCGGCGTCTCGACGCCCGTGAGTCGTTCTGTAAAGGTGTACACCCGTCCGGTCTCTGCGAGTGGCACCGCTGACTGGCTCCCGCCATTGCTCTCGGGACCGTAGCCCGCCGTTTCGATCCACATGCCGGCGTAGCCGATCAGTCGCTGGGCCGGATTGGCGATCACCGTTACGGACTGCACTTTTTCGGCGGGGATCGAACCGCTGTAGCGCTGGAGGAGCCCCCGTTCGTAGACGAAGTCCTCGTCGATTCGACCGAGTTCGAAGTCGTAGTACGTCCCGAAGGTGTAGGCGACGCTGACGAGGTACGTAATCGCGATCCCGTGAATCGCCGAGACGATCGTCAGGACGCCGTAGTTCGTCGCGGTTCCGGTTTCGAGATCCTCGGGGCCGCCAACCGGTTCGGCGACAGCGACCAGATACTCGAGGATCGTTCCCGTTGCCAGGAAGAACCCGAACAGTACCGCCGCAGCTGCCGCGGGGCGGAACGACGTAAACGCGTACAACAGGAGCTCTTTGGATTGTAAGTCGAACAGCGGCTTGGATCGGTCGACCGAGACGTCCTGTCCCCAGTCGGGTTCACCGGTCGTCGTCGCGTCGGCGGACGGGGCAGACTCGTCGGCCGAAGGCTGCGGACGGGCCGCGTCGGGATCGCCAGCGATAGCTGACTCGTCGTCGCGGTGCTCCGGCACTGGTTCGGTCGGCCGATCATCCGCTAGAGATCGATGATCGTCAGCAGGCAATTCCTGATCGTCTGATACTGGCTCGGGTTCGCCCGATCCCATCCCACCGTCATCGACGTCGAGTTGGTCTGTCCCCTCCGCGGGCGCCTCCGGGGACCGCTTGCGTGCCTCCCGGGCGCTCGCGGTTCGGCGTCGGATATCTCGCTGGAGGCGGGTCGCTTCGGACTGGCTCACGAAGTTCAGCGTTGCCTCGGTAGCGCCGCCGCCAGCAGTTTCGACCGACAGCGTTGCAAGCCCTAACAGTCGCTGGAGGACGCCCTGGCGCAGGTCGACGTTCTGGATGCGATGGTAGGGGATCTCACGCGATCGGCGAGAGAACACCCCCGACGAGACGTCGAACGTGTCTGCCGTGACCTCGTACTCGAACCGGAGGTAGTAGCCGATGCCGTAGACGCCGCCGAGGACGAATCCGACGGGTGCGAGACCGATCATCCAGGCGACATCGACGACGTCGAAGATCGCCCCGAGTGCACCACCAAGGCCGAACACGATCGCCATGGCGAGAAAGCCGCGGTTGAGCGCGAGCGTGACTGCGCTCAGCGGATGGAGACGATTCATACGGCGTCGTCGGCGTCGGTCTCGATGGCCAGTTCCCGCAGCGTATCCTGGAGCTTCCGAGCGCGCTCCGGCGTCAGACCCGGCACCCGAACGTCCGCGTTTCGCGAGCCCGCAGTGTAGACCACGACACTCGAGAGACCGAGGGCGCGCTCGATGGGCCCGAACTGGGTGTCGACGTGCTGGACGCGGACGAACGGAACCGCGGTCTCGACGAACGTGATCACACCCCGCTCGAGATAGAGGGCGTCGTCTTGCAGTTCGAACTGCCACACCTGGTACAGTCGAACGGCGTAGACGATCCCGAGGACGAGTCCCACCCCGACGATCCCGAGGACGATCTCGACGGGCACAGCGGTCAGAAACTGATCGACCGCAGCCAGCCCCACACCGATGAGTATCGCAGCGATCGCCCCCTGGGCGATCCAGAGCAGCCGAATGCGCGGATGAAGCGTCTCCATACGCCTACGGTCTCGCGAACCGGGAATAAAACTGCGGTTCTTCGACTGACAGGATCGCCGCAGTCAGGTGGCGGCCTACTTCTCGGCGAACTCCTCTGGCGTGTACGTCGATAGTTCGAGAGCGTGGATATCGGTCGTCATATGCTCGTCTAAGGCGTCGTACACCTGCTGATGTTGTTGGACCAGCGGGACGTCTGCGAACGTCTCGGAGACCACGGTCGCCGCGAGGTGGTTTTCATCGTGTTTCTCGCGTGCGTACGTGACCGTCGCCTCGGCGCCGTCCAGTTCCGACTCGATGAGCCGTTCGACCTCGTCGGGGTGCATACGTAGAGCGTCGTCGGTTCGGGGCAAAAGCCCCGCGGTCTTCGATGCTGGATTCGTGGTGTCCGGTCGTTTTATGCTCGACGCCTGCGCTCGCGTCTATATGTCACTCGCGAGCGAGACGCGCCGTGCCGTCGACGAACAGCCGTTTCTCCGGACGGCACTTCGCGCAGGGATCGTCAACTACACTGCTGCCGCTCGATTTCTGAAGATCGACGGCGAAACCGACGCCGTCGCGACCGCATTGGGACGGTATGCCGAGGAGTTGCCGGAGTACGAAGCCGGGTCTCGCGACGTTCGCGTGACGATGCGAAGCGACATTGGCCCGGTCGACGACGGCAGCGACGGTCTCCTGTCAGTCGGAGATCTCGCGTTCGGACCGGCCGACGGGGGCAACCGAACAGCGATCGTCGCGACGGGGGAAATAGATGCAATCGGACTCGCTACGGCAGTGCAGGCGCTTTCACTCGCGGATATCGAGCCGGCGGCAGCGGCCGTCGGTGACGGCGTCGCGATCCTCGTCGTCGACCGATTCGATGGGGCAAACGCGGTCCGAACGGTCGAGAACGCCCTCGATCGTGTTCCCGTCTGAGGAAAGCGACAGCGCCACGATCTGTCGCGCGCTCTCGTCGAGGCTGTCGCCGACTTTGGGGGACTGCTTACGCGGTGTCTGAGGGAACCGGGAGTGAGACCGAAAACGTCGACCCCTCGCCGGGGGTTGAGTCGACCCAGATCTCGCCGCCGTGGCGCTCGACGATGCGCTCACAGAGTGCGAGCCCGATGCCCGTTCCGTCGTACTCCTCGCGACTGTGTAGCCGATCGAAGATCTCGAAGATACGTTGCTGCTCGTCGGCCGGAATCCCGATCCCCCGGTCGCGGACCGAGATCGTCCACGTCGTTCCATCGCGCTCGGCGGTGACGTCGATCTCGGGTGACTCCTCGCCCGAGTACTTGATCGCGTTCTCGAGGAGGTTCTGGAACAGCTGTCGAAGCTGGTCTGCATCGCCGCTGACGCGTGGGAGCGACCCAACGGAGAGGGCGGCATTGGCCTCCTCGAGTTGGAACTGTAGATCGTTGCGAGCGGCGGCAATAACGTCGTCCAGATCGGTCGGTTCGAGGGATCTGCCGCGGGTCTGTACCCGCGAATACTGGAGGAGCCCCCCGATCATCGTTCGCATCCGATCGGCGCCGTCGACCGCGAACGAGAGAAACTCGCGGTTCTCTGCTGAGAGATCGTCGTCTCGGTGTTCGATCAACTGGAGGTAACTCGAGACCATTCGCAGGGGCTCTTGCATGTCGTGGCTCGCTGCGTAGGCGAACTGCTCTAATCGCTCGTTAGACGTCTCGAGGCGGTCGACCGTCCGCTCGAGGTCGCGCTCGCGGTGGTGCTGTTCGAGTTCGTACGTCACCCACTGTCCCATCGACTGGAGGAACGCCCGTTCGTCGTCGGAGAAGGGCTCGCGTGCGTCGGCACCGACGAACGCGAACGTCCGGTCGACGCCGCCGTCGATCTCGACGTAGGTACCGAGATACGCCTGCGCGCCGAACTCGCGACAGTCGGTACGACCGTCGTAGCCGGCCGCGTCTGCGTCGGCGACGCTGGCGAGTCCCTGCGTTCGGCTCGGAAGCGCACAGTAGGTCTCTGACAGTGGCAGTTCGGCCCCTGGCTCGAACTGATCGTTCTCCTCGCTCAGGTACTCGACTTCGAACCGGTCGGTCTCGGGGTCGACTTTCGCCATCCTGCCGTACTCGAGGTCGAACCGCTCACATCCCAGTTCGAACAGCGATTGGAGCTTCGCCTCGAACGATCGATCGGGGTCTGCGATGATCTCGTTTTGCCGTTGCTGGTATCGTTCGCGGGCTTGTAACTCGGCTTTGGCCTCGGTGCGCTCGCGCAGGGTTTCGAGCATCCGGTCGAGTTCGTGGGTCGGCTGGTTTGGCCCACAGAACTCCTCGGGTGGGGTGTAGTAGAAGTTGTGACAGACCGTGTTATCGTAGATGAGGTGGGGGTGGACGCGGACGACGTCGCGAATAATCGACGACGGGAACCGGTTGCGGTCGTACTGACAGACCGCAATCGCGTCCTTCTCGTCGAAGAGCGCGTTTACCTTGCTCTCGTAGGCCATCGAGACCGCTATCGGGACGTCGGCCTCGACGATCCACTCCATTTCGGCCGCCAGTCGAAGCCCGTCGTACTCGACGGTCGCGTCGTCGATGAGATCGGCGTAGAACGCAATCATCTCGTCGGGATCGAACGTTCCATTTCTGAGATACGTGTCCGCGAACGTCTCGAGGACGAGCGCGCCCGACTCGAGTGCGGCATCGACGTCGATGCCGCCGTCTCGCAGCGCCGCGAGGACTGTCGCCGTCGAGTCCTCGTCCGTGACGTACACACACTTCTCGCCGCGGTCGAGTCCCTGCTGGAGGAAGGGAACGACGGCTGCGAACTGGTCGGCTGGGGACTCATAGACCAGCGCGAAGTGGTCGTTGTGGAACTCCCCATCCATCGGCTCGACGGGGCCCCGGAATCCGGAACTGCGCTCTAACGCGTCGAGCGGGCGATCGAGTCCGAGTGGATCGTCAGCGCCGGGAGACGTGGGCTTGCTCATGTGGGATTCAGGAATCAACATCCGAAGAAGTCGATCGACGGGTAAAAGCGCGATGGTAGACAGTCTGGTCAGTCTCTCGTACTGATAGGCGACAGCCGCTCGGTTGCTGGAGTCACGATTTCGGGTCCACCACGAGTTGCATCACACCGTTTAACTGCCGTCCCGGGGTACGGTGGCGTAATGACTGTCCACGTGACGAACACGTTGACGGGCGAACGAGAGCCGTTCGAGCCCCAGGACCCCGAGTCCGTCTCCCTGTACTACTGCGGGTTGACGGTCTCGGACCCGGCCCACCTCGGCCACGCCCGCTCGTGGGTCCACGTCGACGTGATGCACCGCTGGCTCGAGTACGTCGGCTACGACGTCCGCCACGTCGAGAACTTCACCGACGTCAACGAGAAGATCGTCGCCCGCGTCGGCGAGGACGACCTCGGCGAGAGCGAGGCGGCCGTCGCTCGGAGTTACATCGAGCGCACCCTCGCGGATATGCGCCGGCTCAACCTCCTGCGCGCGGAGGTCTACCCTCGGGTCTCCGAGCACGTCCCAGAGATCGTCGATCTCGTCGAGACGCTGATCGAACGGGGCTACGCCTACGAGGCAAACGGCTCGGTCTACTTCGACGTGACGAGCTTCGACGAGTACGGCACGCTCTCGAATCAGGACATCGACGAGATCGAGTCCCAGGGCGATCCCGACGAGCGCTCGGAGAAGCGCCACCCCGCCGACTTCGCCCTCTGGAAGGCCGGCGGCGTCGGGCCCGAGGAGGTCTCCGAGCACCGCCACGAGGGGGCGGCCGATCCCGACGAGGCCTGCGAGACTGCGCTCACCTGGGACTCGCCGTGGGGCGAGGGCCGGCCCGGCTGGCACATCGAGTGCTCGGCGATGAGCATGACCCACCTGGGCGAGACCCTCGATATCCACGTCGGCGGGCGGGATCTCGTCTTCCCCCACCACGAAAACGAGATCGCCCAGTCCGAAGCCGCGACCGATCAGCGTTTCGCGAACTACTGGCTCCACTGCGAGCTGTTCCAGATGGACGACGAGAAGATGTCCTCGAGTCTGGGCAACTTCGTCACCGTCGCGGAGGCCACGGAGCGGTGGGGAACCAACGCCCTTCGGACGTTCCTCACTGCGGGCTCGTACAACAGCCAGCAGCTCTATTCCGAGGAGACCGTCGCCGAGGCCAGAGAGCGGTGGGATCGGTTAGAGCGCGCTTACGAGGCTGGCGTCGACGCCCTCGACTCGCCGGACGCCATGACGACCGTGACGGACGACGATCTTCGGGAGGCCGTCGACGCCCAGCGCGAGGCGTTCGCGGACGCGATGAACGACGACTTCAACACCCGCGAGGCGCAGTCGGCACTGCTCGAGATCGCCGGGGCAGTCAATCGCCACGTCGAGGCCGACGAGTACGACTACCGCGGGCTGCGAGGGGCGATCGAAGCGATGGACGAACTCGGCTGGGTGCTCGGCCTCTCGTTCGACGGCGAGACGAGCGGGACCGCCACCCTGGCCGACGACGTGGTCGAACTCGTCTTGGACGTCCGCGAGAGCGAACGCGAGGCGGGCAACTACGAGCGAGCAGACGAACTCCGCGACGAACTCGAAGCGCTCGGCGTGGAAGTGCAGGATAGCGACGACGGGCCCGCCTACCGGCTGCCGTCGAACTGACTGCGGGTGCGGATTTTTTCAGCGAAGCGCCGATTACAGTCCCAGCGCGGTCGCGATCGAGACGCCGCTGGCGAGGGCGCCGACGAGATAGCCACCGATTGCGCCGCCGTTCAATAGGGGCAAGCCGGCGTGGGGGCGCCCGCGCATGACGAATGACATGAGCACGAGCAGTCCCACGAGGGTCCCGACGAGGGCGCCCAGCGCGGGGACGTTGAGCGCGAGTCCGGGCACATCGATCGTCCCGGCGTCGAGGAACGAGACCGCGCTGACGACGAGGATCGTCGGGATCACGGCGTCGCCCAGGCCGATGAAAAACGCCTCGCGGTCGCCCTCCTCGTCGGTCGTCGTCGACTCGAGTTTCTCGTCGGTCGTCGGTTCGGCGCCGACTGCCGAATCAGTGGCTGCAGCCGTCGTAGCGGCGCCAGCGTCGCCGGCCGCCCCCTCAGAGCCAGCAGGCGAAGATTCGGCGACGGTTTCGGCCGCTCCGCCGTCGGTCTCCGTCTCGGCGTTCGCGACTGCGTCGAGATGGGAGTACGAGAGGGCGGTCGGGACGACGAGCACGACCGGAATTTTCAGCTCCATGACGCCGGCGGCGAGGTCGAGCATGTGCTCGGTCTTGTAGACGCTGATCGCGTCGTAGACTGCAAGCGCGAGCAAGAGGAGGATCGCTGGTAGGAGGCCGAAGCTGATGCCAAAGAGCGCGGCCGCGCCGGCGCCGATCAACACCCCCGTGAGGTCGATGACGTACCACTCCGGGTACGCGAGCAGGGCGCCAGAGACGGCGACGGCTCCGAGCACCGCGGCGCCGTTTATTCCGCCGACGGTCACAATCGGCGGGAGGAACTCGGCGAAGACGAACCAGGCGAGCATTCCGCTGACGCCGACGATCAGCGCTCGGATCAGCCACGCGGCGTCGTACTTGAAGGCCGCGAGCATCATGGCCGTCGCGACGAGAATGATCCCCACGTAGATCGCGCTGTTGGCCGGATCATCGGGGTTCTCGACGGCCTGGTGCTCGGACTCGTAGAACGGCTCCGCCAGGGCGAGTGCACCCAGTTGGACGGCCAGAAACAGCCCCACGACGACGCCGACAGCAGCCAGTAGTCGAGCCCGAGAGGTCATGTCAGAGTGGTTGTCCGCGACGGTATTTGTGTGTTGGTTTCGCCATGCAGACCGATAGGTGAAAGCGATGTTTGAGCGTCCCGAACGTATTTCTGCGAAACTCACATACAGATTGTCATGAATCGCCGAGATCTCCTTGCCGCGGGCGGGGGCGGGGCACTCGTCGCCGTCACCGGCTGCGTCGACCACATTTCGACAGTCGTTCCAAACGGGGATGGAGGAGAGCTCCCAGCCGCGTGCTCCGACTCCGATGCCGACTACACCTGCGGCGACGCTGGTCCCATCGAGGTCTCCGAGAACTTCGACGACGACGATGACGTCGAATACATCGCAGACGAGGGGGTCGTCGAATTCGTCGTCGGATACTCCGGTGGCCAAGAGCGGTACGAACAGCGCCCGTTCGAGGAGTGGGCCGACCTCAGGTGCCCGGACGCCGGCGCGAGCGCCGCCATCGACCGCACGTACGACCGATTAGATCCCGGAAAGGAAGAGGCCCTC
Source organism: Halobacteria archaeon AArc-dxtr1 (assembly GCA_025517425.1). NCBI lineage: Archaea > Methanobacteriati > Methanobacteriota > Halobacteria > Halobacteria archaeon AArc-dxtr1. The sequence continues at coordinate 803,893 of JAOPJY010000001.1, forward strand.
GAGCGCGGTCTCATGACCGCGATCGGAATCAGAACTAGCCCAGACGACGAGATTGCCGCCGAGATCCGGGTGTACACGGGCGACGAAGAACGAGGACCGACCGATCCGCTCGACTTCGAGGAGGTGGTTGCGGCCGCGCCCACGTACGCTGACACGGCGATTACCCTCGCGGACCGCACCTACATGTGCTCGGTTCCGGTTTTCGTGACCACGTACGACGAGCTACCAACCCTCGACTGAGCAAAACTGAACGGTCGTAGATGGTGATCGGACGGGTGGCGAGTTTTCGGCATCAAGAATCCGTTGGATCGCTTGTGAAAGCGTTTCGCCGGAATCAATTAAGTACCGATCCGGCGTAGTCTCTTTGCTGTGTGGTACCGCGTAACTCGACCTGCGGGGTGCGGTTCCGCCCAGCACTGCCACGAGAGGGAGTACACATGCCGGACGCACACAAACTCGACTGCGAAGCGGTGTCGAACGACTGCCGGTTCATCGTCCAATCCGAAGACGAAGGAGAAGCGATCGAACTGGCGAAAAATCATATGCGCGAGATCCACGGAAAGGAGCTGACCGAAGAGGAGCTAGAGACCGACCATCTACAGATCGTCTGAGAGGAGGCCGCAGGTCTCGGCTCCCCCTGTTCGAATTTTGTTCGGCACACGAGCCCCGACAATCGCGACTACCGTGCGTACAGTGTCGTCCCGACGAGCGACGGGAGGTGGACGCCCTCGTCGGGCGTCACCGCGAGGTACGGCCGATCCACGGGCCCGAAGACGTCGACGACCCGGCCCGCCGTCTCGAGGGAGTCGTCTACCGCCATCGTCCCGATCTCGTCGTCGTACTGACTGCGATCGCCGTCGGTTCGAAGGACGGCAAGCCCCTGGGCGGCTCGGACGACCTCGCCGATTCGACGCATCACTCGCGCATCGCCGCGACGTACGCCGCGACGGCCTGAACGAGGTCGTTTTTGGTCGAGTCCTCGGCGCCGCGGACGACGACGCGACCGGCTTCCTCCCACGGCGTCCGCGGGTAGGACTTGTCGCGTTCGATCGCGGCGTCGTAGCCGATCTGTTGGACGGCCTTGGCGATTTCATCGACCGTCGGCTCCTCGACCGCGAGATCGGTGGGCACGCGGCGCCCGTCGGCCCGCGAGCACTCAGCGTCGAGGTAGGCGGGCCAGATGACGTTCTCGACCATGTCACTGACTGGGTGGCCCGACGAGTAAACGCTTTTCAAAATGAGTGACGGTACTGCGACCGAACTGACTACCGTCGAACGTGGTAGGCGACGGCCAGCAGGGCCGCAATGGCGACCGGGACGCCAAATCCGGGGATCGACTCGTCTGTGTCGTCATCGGCGTCGTCTGCATCGTCGGCGCCGTCGTCGGCGTCGTCACCGCTCTCCGCGTCACTCTGGTACTCGTCGTCTATCGCCTGGAGATCGGCTTCGATCTCGGCGTAGACGTCCGGGTGGACCGCCTCCAGCAGCGTGTCGATCACGAACAGCGCGTTCGGTCCGGGCTGGCCGATGGCGTTGTTGTCGACGGCAACAACGTTGCCAGACGCCATCGCAGTCGTCGACTCGATGCTGTCGGCAAGCGGCGGTTCGTCGGCCACGTCAGGGTGGACGACCCACTCAGGGTCCTCGGCGACGATTGTCTCTGGATCGACCATCGCCCATGCCTCATTACCGAGCTCGGCGCCCAGGTTCTCGAGGCCGGCGAGGGTCAGAATTTCGTGGTGGAAGCTCTCGGAACCGGGAGTCCAGCCGTCCTCGTCGCTGGCGTAGAACGCGAGCGGTTTCTCGAGGTCTTCGGTTGCCGATTCGAGGATCTCGATCCGATCGTCCATCCACTCGATAGTCTCCTCAGCACCCTCGCACTCACCGGTTACCGCGCCGGCCATCGCGACGCCCTCGCTGACGTCCTCGAGGGAGTTCGCCTGATCGAGGACGTAGACGGTGATGCCGGCGTCTCGGAGTGTATCGAGCACGCCCTCCTGGGACAGTGCAACGTTCGCCGCCAGCACCACGTCGGGATCGAGCGCGATGACCTGCTCGACGTCGACCTGTGCGCCGTCGGCCTGACTGATATCGGACACGTCCTCGATGTCGAGTGACTCAGTGAACTCGCTAACCGGCATGCCGGTCACCTTCGACTCCGCGCCGATTTCGGCGGCGAGCTGGGCGTCACTCGGATAGAGGGCGACGACCTCGTCGGGTTCGCCGTCAAGCGTCACCTCCTCACCGGTCGCGTCGACGTGAGTCTGTGGGTACTCACACGACACGTCGACCCCAGCACCCGCCGCATTCACGTTCGATACTGCCTGGGCGTCGCCTGCACTCGAGGCAGCGACGCCGCCAACGGCGGCTGGAGCAGCCAGCGAGGCTGCCAGCAACGCCACCATCAGAACGACAACTGTTCGTTTCATTCGTCTGCACTCAGCCCCTACTCCAACAAATATTTGACTAACCCAAGCGAGCTTGGTATTGATGAGGCGACCGGTTCGAACAGTATCGTGGTCTGCCGGGCTGATAGCCCTGCTCGCCGCCGTAATCGTCGGCAGCGCCGCCGTTGGCTCGGTCCACATCCACCCTCTCACCGTCGCCAAGGCAATTTTGAACGCGGTCGCGGTTCCCTCCGGACTCTCCGTCGGCTCGCTCGCGCTTCCGGTCGGCGGCTGGTCGGTTCCGGCCCCCGAGATTGCGACCACCGCGCCGTTCGCCTTCGACGTCCCCGATACGTCCGAGGTGATCGTCACCGACATCCGACTCCCCCGGATCGCTCTGGCGGCGATCGTCGGCTTCGCCCTCGCTGCGGCCGGAACCGTGATGCAGGGCTTCTTTCGAAACCCACTCGCAGATCCGTCGATCATCGGCGTCTCCTCGGGAGCGGCGGCGGGAGCGGTCGCCGCAATCGCCTTCCCCGCCGTCGTTCCCTTCGCGAGCCTTCACCTCTCGGCGTTCGTCGGCGCGCTCGGCGCCGCCTTCCTCGTCTACGCCATTGCGACGGAGGGTGGGAAGACGCCCGTCGCGACGCTGTTGCTCGCCGGCGTCGCCGTCCAGGCATTTCTGGGCGCGATCATCTCGTTCATGCTCGTTTACAGCGGCGACGATCTCCGGGAGGCCGTCCTCTGGACGATGGGTCACCTCGTCGCGACCTCCTGGAGTGACGTCGCCTTCGCCCTCCCCGTCACGCTCGTCGGCGTGGCGATCCTCGGCGCCTACACGCGCGAGCTCAACGTCTTGATGCTCGGCGAAGAGGAGGCCCACCACCTGGGCGTCTCCGTCGAGCGCACGAAGCTCGTCCTGCTCGCGCTCGCGAGCCTCGTCACTGCCGGCGGGGTCGCCGTCGCAGGCGTCATCGGCTTCGTGGGACTGGTCGTCCCACACATTATGCGCTTGCTCGTCGGTCCAGATCACCGAATCCTGCTGCCGACTAGCGCGCTCGCTGGCGCATCGTTTCTCGTCGTGACCGATACGATCGCCCGGATGGGTGGTGCGATCCCGGTCGTCCCCGTCGGGATCGTCACCGCCGCGCTCGGCGCACCCTTTTTCCTGTTCTTGCTGAAACGACGGGAGGTGCACGCATTATGAGCCCGTCCGCATCCGGGTTCTCCGACCGACTTGCCGCCTTCCTGGACCGATCCACCGACCTGCTCGGTCGCTCGACCGATCGCCCTGCGACGCGCACCGGCCGCGTCGAAGTCGACGGCCTCACCCACCGGTTCGGCGACACGGCCGTCCTCCGGGACGTTTCGATGCGCGCTGAGCCCGGAGAACTGGTCGGTCTCGTCGGCCCCAACGGCGCCGGCAAGACGACCTGCCTGCGCGCGGTCACCGGCGCCCTCGAACCCGACGAGGGGGCGGTCACGATCGACGGCGTCGACATCGACGGCTGTCGCTCCCGCGAGTCGAGCCGGCTCGTTGCTGTCGTCCCGCAAGACACGACCGTCGCCTTTTCCGTTAGCGTCCGGTCGGTCGTCGAGATGGGCCGTCACCCCTACCGCTCCCGGTTCACCCCACCGACGGCGGACGACCGGAAGCTGGTGACGGAGGCGTTAGCGCGGACGCGGACGGCGCAGTTCGCCGACCGGCCGATCGACGAGGTAAGCGGCGGCGAGCGCCAGCGGGTCGTCCTTGCCCGGGCGATCGCCCAGGACACGCCGGTGCTGGTGTTAGACGAGCCCACCGCCAACCTCGACGTAAACCACCAGATCGAGACCTTAGAGTTGGTCCGCGAGCTGGTCGACGGCGGAAAGACGGCGATCGCCGCGATCCACGACCTCGATCTGGCGGCCCGCTACTGTGATCGACTCGTGTTGCTCGCCGACGGCGCGGTCCGCCGATCGGGGCCACCCGAAACGGTTCTCCAGAGCGACGTCCTCACGGACGTCTTCGGCGCGGCCGCCGCCGTCGGCGAAAACCCAGTGACCGGCACTCCGACAGTGACGACGCTTCCCACGGCAGCAGATACCGAGCTGCCAGGACGAGTCCACGTCCTCGGCTCGGGATCGGTCGGTGCGAGCGTCGTCTCTCGTCTATGCGCGGCTGGGATCGAGGTGACCGTCGGCCCGGTCCCGGAGGGTGACGCGACGGCTGAGGCCGCACGCGGGGCAGCCGTCGAGTATCGCACGGTTCCGCCGTACCGCCCGATCGAGGAGTGCCACGCTGAGGCCTTCGCGGAATTGGCCGACGCCGCCGAGACGACGGTGGTGGCCGATCCGCCGACCAGCGCGGCCGCCAGACCGCTGTTCGATCGGCTCGATCGGCTCGATCGACTCGTTCTCGTCGACGCGGCGTCGACGGGACCCACCGATCCCGCCGTCGAGGATCGCCTCACCGGAGTTCGGCGCCGAGCGCCCGTGACGACGACCGAGACGCTTCTGGAGTGTGTTTCCGAGGCTGTCAGCGACGACTCCGTCAGTGAGAGCAGCTTCGAGACTGACGAGCTGGACGCCGAAAACACCGAGACGGACAGCACTGCGTCCGATAGCTCTGATGCCAGCAAGTCGTGGCCACCCACCGAACCGCCATCCTCGGACGACTAGGCGAACGCAACTGGACGGTTTTTTACCCCTCGGCCACCGAGTGCCCGCCAATGACCGAGTACGACTACGAGGCCCTCGGACTCGTCGCCGGGCTGGAGATCCACCAGCAACTCGACACGGCGACGAAGCTGTTCTGTGCCTGTCCGACGCAGTTGCGCGAGCCCGACGACGCAACGCGAGAGTTCACCCGGTACCTGCACCCGACCCGCAGCGAACTGGGCGAGCTCGACGACGCCGCCGTCGAGGAGAGCAAGGTCGACCGCGAGTTTACCTATCTCGCCTACGACTCGACCTGTCTGGTCGAGGAGGACGACGAGCCGCCCCACCGCGTAGACGACGAGGCCCTGGAGACGACCCTGGAGGTCGCCCAGCTGATGGATATGAACCCGGTCGATCAGGCCCACGTCATGCGAAAGATCGTCGTCGACGGCTCGAACACGTCGGGGTTCCAGCGCTCGACGCTGGTCGCAACCGGCGGCCAGATCGAGACGAGCGAGGGCCCGGTCGGGATTGAAGATCTCCTTCTCGAAGAGGAGAGCGCCCAGCGCGTCGAGGAAACCGACGCGGGCGTCACCTACAGCTTAGACCGGCTCGGCATTCCGCTCGTCGAGATCGGTACCAGCCCCGATATTCGGTCGCCCGAGCAGGCCCGCGAGGCCGCCGAGCGCATCGGGATGCTCCTCCGCTCGACCGGGAAGGTAAAACGGGGCCTGGGGACGATCCGCCAGGACGTCAACGTCTCCATCGCCGAGGGCGCCCGCGTCGAGATCAAAGGGGTTCAGAGCTTAGACGACATCGACGATATCGTCCGCAACGAGGTCGCCCGACAGGACGAACTGGTCGCGATCGCAGACGAACTCGCCGACCGCGAGGCCAGCGTCGGCGACTCCACGGACGTCACCGACGTCTTCGAAGATACCGACAGCGGCGTCATTCGGGGCGCACTGAGTTCGGGTGGCTCCGTCATGGCCGTCCCGCTTCCCGGCTTCGACGGGATCGTCGGTCGTGAGATCGCTCCCGACCGGCGCCTCGGCACGGAGTTCTCCGATCACGCAAAGCGCCACGGCGCCGGCGGGATCTTCCACACCGACGAGTTGCCGGCTTACGGTGTCACGGAAGCGGAGGTCGCTGCACTGCGCGACGCCGTCGACGCCGGGCCCGAGGATGCCGTCGCCATCGTCGCCGACGAGACGGCCGTCGCCGAGTCGGCGATTGAGGCCGTCGCCGAGCGCGCCCGGACCGCATTGGAGGGCGTCCCCGAGGAGACTCGGGGCGCAAACGACGACGGCACGACGCGGTACCTCCGTCCCCTCCCCGGCGCGGCACGGATGTACCCCGAAACCGACGTCCCGCCGGTCGAACCGGATCCGAGCGACGTGCCGGAGCCGGAGCTTCTCACCGAGAAGGTCGAGCGCTACCAGGCCGAGTACGATCTGGACGCGGGGCTCGCAGAGCAGGTCGCCTACGGGCGACACATGCCGCTGTTCGAGGACGTCGTGGCTGGTGAGGAGTCGTCCGACGGGGTCGACCCGACCCTGGCCGCGACGACGCTCGAGTCGACGCTCACGGAACTGCGCCGGGACGACGTCGCCGTTGAGGCCCTGACAGACGACCACCTCGCGGACGTTCTGGCGATGGTCGAGGCAGGCGACCTCCCCAACGAGGGCGTGGGTGACCTGCTCACGGCACTCGCGGAGAATCCGGATCGGACTGCCGAGCAGGCGGCAGAGGAGGAAGATCTCGGCGGTGCCGACGAGGAGGCAGTCCGCGAGACGATCGCGGAGGTCGTCGAGCGCAACGAGACACAGGTCGAAGAGGAGGGCATGCAGGCGTTCTCCGGACTCATGGGCGAATGCATGGGCGCGCTACGCGGCAAAGCCGACGGCGATCTCGTCAGCCAACTCCTCCGCGAGGAGATTCAGGCGCGCTCCTGAGGACCGCAGACCGCCTGTGAGGGGGCGGTTCTACTCCGTGTCGTCCAGCTCTGTGGAGGGCCCATCGTCGGTTCCCTGACGGTCAGGGCGTTCCGTCGCCCGCCGGAGGAGGCCGAGGAAGGTGGTGACCTCACGTTCGGTTAGATCCGCCCGGCCGTAGACCCGCCGGAGCATCCGTACCGTCTTCTCGCGCTTTTCTTCGGGGTGGTTGAGTTCCTCTAGGAGCGCCCCCCACTGGTCGTAGAGACGCTCTATCATCGGCTCCGGTGCACGCACGCGCTCTCGAGTCTCCGTTGGAAGCTGGATTTCCTCGGGCGCGAGGGTGAGCGTGCGTAGCTCGTAGAGGGTTACGGTCGCCGCCTGACCCAGGTTCAAGACAGGGTACTCGGCACTCGCTGGGATCGAGCAAATCTCGTCGATTCGAGCGAGCTCCTCGTTGGTGAGGCCGACGCGCTCGCGCCCGAAGACGATCGCAGTGGGTCCCTCCACACGAGCAAGGCGATCGGCCAGCTCGGCGGGCGTCGCATACGGAAAGCGGACGTGGCTGCGATCGTCCTCGTTGGTCACCGCGGTACAGCCGACGGTGTGGTAGTTCTCCACCAGCTCGTCGAACGTGATCTCCGTGGCGTTGGGCAGGACGTCTTTCCGCGCGTGACCGGCGAAGCCGTACGCCTCGCCGTCGGGGTCTAACTCCGGTGGGTCGACTAGCAGCAGTTCGGAGAAGCCGAAGTTCTTCATCGCCCGGGCGATCGTACCGACGTTTCCTGGCGCCTGGGCGTCGACGACTGCAACAGCCGGCGGCGTTCGACGGGTCGGACAGTCGACCTCCCCCTCGGGACTGGACGGTGTCTCAGTCATGGCTCCGTCGGCACCGTCGACTCGAGGGTGTGATTTTCGGGACCGACAGGAGAGACCCAGGTTGCTCCCGTGGGCGAGTATGCGAGGGCGCGATCATACGGAAGATACTGAACGGGAGTGGAAAAATACCGTGATAGCGTTTCCCCGTCTGGTTCCAGAGGGAGTAGTCGAAAACCGATCCCATTACCGACGCCACACGGCGATGGTGTTGGTGTTACACCGTTGCCAGTATCTTAGCTCGTCTTTGTTGGTGGTGTTAGTGGTGGGTAGTGGTGGTAGTGGTGTTAGTGGTGGGTAGTGGTGGTAGTGGTGGTAGTGGTGGTAGTGATGGTCGAACTAGTACTAGGATCTAGTTCTATACTCATAGATGTCCACTGTGGTGGTTGGGGTGAACGGGGACACACCTCCGTCGCGTTTGTAACGTCGGTTAGGTGTGGGGAGGTTCTGCTATGGAACACACCAGTGTCGCGGGTGTAAAATCCGGGTATTGAGCGGCACAATCGAAGAAAATCGGCGAATCCGATCACACGCCACCCCTTCGTTCCCGTTACATCCGCGAGGGGGGTGTGTGCGTCGATGTGCACCCACTGCTGGAGCCGTACAGGGCCAATTCATCCCACTTTCGCCGGCCTATCGGCTGGTCCTTTGGATTTCGCCGCGAGCCGGTTCCCGTTCGCGGGTCCGATTGCGATAGCGAGTTCGGAGCGAGGACCCTACAACAGATTCGTACCATCCCTGTCTTCCCGTTACATCCGCGAGGGAGGTGTCGGTGTCGTCGAGCCTCGAGTCGAGGGCAGTTAGAAGCGCGATGGCGGCGCCCTAGTGAAATTTGCACTACACCGCCGCCAGACCGTATTAGAGTGGCTGGGACGTACTGTTTACATCCGCGATTGATCTCCATAGCTTTATTTCAGTTCAGTTGGAACGGACGCAGTACTGCAATGTCCGTGAACGACGATCGTGATCCCCTCTTTCGGTACGACGATCCGGTCTTTGCCGACGAGCGGTTGCTCGAGATCACGCACCTTCCCGGCCCGGACCGGATCGTCGGGCGCGACGAGCAGATGCAACGAGTAGCGGACGCCCTGAACCCCGCCATCTTCGGGAGCGAGCCAAACCACCTGTTCATCTTCGGCAAGACGGGGACCGGCAAATCACTCATCTCTCGATCGGTCACCCAGCGGGTGATCTCGGAGGCCAGACGAGACGACATCACGGTGAAGTACGCCTTCATCGACTGTGGCGAACAGAACACCGAGGCGTCGATCGTCAAGACGATCGCACAGATCGTCAACGAACCCGAAAAGAGCGGCGTTTCCGTTCCCGACCGCGGTCTCGGCACCGGCGACTACTACAAACGGCTCTGGCAGGCTGTCGATCACTGCACGGACGTCACTATCGTCATCTTAGACGAGATCGACATGCTAGAGGACGACGAAGTGCTCCGAAAGCTCTCTCGTGCGGGCGAAAACCGACGCATCTCGGAGTCGAGCATCGGTATCATCGGCATCTCGAACAAGATCGACTTCCCGGACCACCTCTCCGAGCGCGTGAAATCGAGCCTCTCGCGGGACGAACTCGTCTTCTCGCCGTACGACGCCAACCAGCTCGTCGAGATCTTAGAGAAGCGGCGGGACGCGTTCCACGACGGCGTCCTCGGAGCGGACGTGATCCCCCTCACCGCAGCACTCGCCGCTCAGGAACACGGCGACGCGCGCAAGGCGATCGACATCCTCCGGAACGCCGGCCGCATCGCGAAGAAGCGAACCGACACCAGCGTCACCGCCGAACACGTCCGGGACGCCAAAGAGAAGACCGAGGCCGATCGGTTCAACGAGCTGATCGAGGGTTCCCCCCAACAGGCGAAGGCGATCCTCTACGCGCTGACGCTGCTCACCGAGAACAGCTCCCAGAAGGAGTTTCCGACGAAGATCATCTACGACCAGTACAAGGAGATCGCCCGACAGCTCGACTTCGACGTGCTCTCCGAACGCCGAGTCCAGGAGATTCTCCAGGAACAGAACTTCCTTAACGTGATCCAGTCCGAACGCGAAGGTCGTGGACGCGGGCGTGGTGCCCACGCCAAACACCGGTTGCTCGAGAATCCGTCGATCGTCAAGAAGGTCCTGTTGCGGGACTCGCGGCTGGCGGTACTCGACGACGGGAACTAACGTAGGGAGCCTTCGCTGTCGGACCGGCGCCACCTCAGACGATCGGAGTCGGGGCCGCCTCCGTTCACCGGGGTTGGCGTCGTTCCAGTTCACCGGAACCGCGGTGCCTTTTTGTCTCCCATCCCCAGCGAAGATATGAACAGCGTCGACGCGGCGGGGCTCGGAATCGGTGACGATCACCCGCCCCGGATCATGGGCGTGTTGAACGTCAGCGAGGAGTCGCCGTACGATCCGAGCGTCTACGACGACCCCGGCGAGGCGGCCCGCTACGTCGACGAGGAACTGATCGGCGAGGGCGCCGATATCGTCGACGTCGGCCTCGAATCGGCGAACAAGCGCTTCGACGTGCTCTCGGCCGAGGAGGAACTGGAGCGGTTACACGTCGCCGAGGAAACGATCGCGAGCGTCTCCGGAGATGCCATCTTTTCGATCGAGACGCGCTACCACGAGGTGGCCGAGGCGGCCCTCGACGCGGGATTCGACATGGTCAACGACATCGCGGGCTTCGCCGATCCCGAGATGCCGGCCGTCTGTGAGAAGTACGACGTCGCCGTCGCGAAGATGGCGAGCCCACCCGATATCGAGCGCCCCGGCGCCGTCGAAGAGACCGACTGGGCAACTCGCAAGTCACCCCAGTGGGCCGCCGATGCCAAGTACGTCGACCAGGTCTACGAGGCGTTAAAGCAAAACGGCCTGACCGAGAAGACGATCGTCGATCCCGCCTTCGGTGGCTGGAGTGAGGCCCAGACGATCGGCCAGGACCGCGAAACGTTCCGTCGGCTCGCGGAGTTTCGTGCGCTGGACCGTCCGATGCTGATCTCGATCAACCGGAAGAACTTCCTCGGCGAACTGGTCGACCGCGAAACCGAAGCGCGGCTGCCGGCGAGCCTCGCTGCGACGGCGATGGCCGTCGAACGTGGTGCACACGTGATCCGAACCCACGATGTCGCCGAGACACGGGACGCAGCCCAGATCGGTGCGGCGTTCACCGAGCGAGCCCGCTTTCGGGACGGCGAGATGATCGTCAGCCGGCTCGATACCGATGGGAGACGAACACTCCGTCGTCACCTCGAAGCGCGTGGGTTCGATTCCGAACGAGGTTCGGAGCAACTCGGTGCCGTCGTCGAGGTTCGGGGCCTCGGCGAGCGAGCGGAGCGGCTACGAACGGCGGTTGGGTCGACAGCTGCCGAGTTCGTCGCCGTCCCTGGCCCAACCGACCGCGTACTGCTCGTCGGATCGGTCGCCGAGCTTGCGTTACTTCCAGAGCGAATTTCTGAGGATAGTGACGATAATTTCGCGATCGGATCTGCGATCCAGAACGTCTTGCAGTAAGAGAAAGCTTATACCGGAGGCTTCGAAAGAGAAGGGTGGACGCCGAGTCGTCTCCCGGGTAGGGGTACTTCGGAGACGACGCGGCCCATAACACGGATTATTGTGGTCTCACACCAAAAGCGACGGCCATCCCTCGCACGTGGTGAGACCGGCTGGCAGTATCGGCGCGAGAGTGGGAGGACACTATCATGACCGTCGAGCGTTCAGTAGGCACATGGAGTTTTCCGAGTGGGAACCGGTTTACGAGTCGATCCTCGACGACTTCGGATATGACCGGGCCGCGGACGAAGCCGCACGAGACGAACTCGCCGACGTCCTCGCGGGGGAAGAGCCCGCCGAACTCGAACCGATGCGCGGCGACCGCGTGGCGATCGCCGGCGCCGGCCCCTCCCTCGCGTCGCCAAACGAACTCGATCGTGCTCGCGACTGTGACCGCGTCGTTGCAGCCTCGACTGCGGCCGACGTGCTCGAATCTGCGGGCGTCTCCGTCGACTGCATGGTGACAGATCTGGACAAGAACCCGGAGACGGTCGTCCGACTCACGGAGCGCAAAACACCCGTCGCCGTCCACGCTCACGGCGACAACCGGCCGGCGATCCGGGCCGTCGTCCCCAACTGCCGGTCCGAGTTCGTGCTTCCGACGACCCAAGCCGCGCCTCGTGGCCCGGTCCGGAATCTCGGCGGGTTCACAGACGGCGACCGAGCGGCGTTTCTCGCGGACGCACTCGGTGCTGGAGAACTCGGCTTCGTCGGCTGGGATCTCGACGATCCGTCGGTGGATCCGGTAAAAGCACGAAAGCTAGCGTGGGCCGAGCGGCTCCTGTACTGGCTCGAGCAGCGTCGTGGCGACCGATTTAGCGTGTTAGACGGCCGCCGTGAGGGGATCGAGACGACGGCGCTTCCGGTCGAGTGAGCGCATCGGGGAGCAGCTGGCGTCTGGTAGTTGGAGTACTCCGGGACCGGACAGTAATTCTTTTGCGCCCCCCGCGCACAGTCGGCGTATGGACTGGCCCCACGATCCCGACGGCGAGGAGGGGAGCGAAGGGATGCGCAAGTACGATATGGCGATCATCGCGAAGAAAGTCGACGAGGAAGCCGACTTTCCACTCGAACGCGAGGCGTTCGTCGCCGAGCACGGCGACGATCCGATTCGGATAAACTCAGAGACGGTCGTCCCGATGCGTGACATCTTCGAGTACGTCGAACCCGACTCCTTCGAGACGATTCTTGACCTCCACCGCGCCGTCGGCGCGGCGATGCGCGCAGGCGAGTTCTGGGAGTACCACCCGGTCGGTGCGAACCCCGAGACGAAACACGCCTAAGCCGTCGCCCAGCTTCGCTGATCCCCATCACGGATCTGGATTACGTATCACTTATACGAAGTCGTTCGAAAGAATCTACCATCGTGACGAACACGCAGGTTACGCTCATCCAGATCGATAACTACGGCCCGTGGACGGTGACGCCAGAGCCACGCCGAGAAGCCGACCTCCAGACATTGCAGTCGCGGCTGTACGCCGACGTCTCTCAGTTCGTCGGCAATCGTGGTGGGTACACGTTCTTCACGCGCTTTGACAACATGATCGCGGTCACCAACGGGCTCTCGCTCGCCGATCACGACCTCCTTCAGGAGTCGGTCGGCAACCGGTACCCGGTGACGCTCAGCCTCGGCGTCGCGATCGACACGAGTCCGGTCACGGCTCTGGGCGACGCGACGTCGCTGCTCCAGCAAGCGGGCAGCGCCCAGGACGCGGACCGAGAAGAGATTCTCGAGGGAGCTGTCGTCGACCCGGGCCAGCAGACTGACGGCGACGTCCAGATCGCCCATTTCGACGTGATCGACGCGACGGGGACCTATACGGACGAATTAAACGCCTTCGATACGTTCATCGAGATCGAGCAGGGGTACGCCGCACTCATGCGTCACATGCGCTACGCCCACGACAGCCTCTCGTTTTTCGTCGGCGGCGACAACGTGATCGCCGTCTGTCCGGATCTCGATCCAGCCGACTACCAGACGGCCATCGACCACGTCCGGGAGACGGTCGATGTCGAGTTACAGGTCGGCGTGGGTCGGGGCCCGAACGCCCGCGACGCCGGGATCGACGCGAAACACGCCCTCGAGCGATGCCGAGCCGACGGGACGCGGGTCGAGCTGGCGTGGCAGCCAGCACGCTGATCGCTGCGATCAGCGGGGGAGATCGGAGAACTAGAATCCTTAGCCGGCGTCGCGGTTAAGTGTAGCGGGGGTAGCTTTTAGACCGTCTGTGAACATGTGTCATACATGGACTCGGAACTGTCGGTGAGAGACGCACTGACCCCGGAGTACGTCGGCGTCAGCGAGTCGGACTCCGTTCTCGGGGCAGTTCGGCTCATGCGTGACGAGCGGATCGGCTCCGTGCTGGTCATGCGGGGTGCCAATCCGGTCGGCATCATGACTGAGTGGGACGTCCTGGGCGTCGTCTCGAGCGAACGCGATCCCGACACGACGACGATAGAGGAGGTAATGAGCACGCCGGTCATCACGATTGGCGTTGAGCGGTCGCTTTCTGACGCCGCCGGGATCATGGCTCGGGAGAATATTCGAAACCTGGTCGTCGAAAGCGACGGCGAGGTCGTCGGCCTGCTCACCCAACGAGACGTGATCTCCGTTGCCGGCTCGTTTCAGGCAGCGACTGCGCCAGCAAGCGGCGAACGAGCAGTCGAGACCGCAGTGACAGGATCGATCGATCCCCGTGCGGCCGAGGAGCGCGAGGTCGTTCCGAACGGCGGCGACGAGTACTCGACACAGGGCGTCTGTGAGGCCTGTGGCTCGCTGGCGGACGCCCTCTGGGAGGCAAACGGGCAGGTCGTCTGTTCGGACTGTCGTACCGTCTAGCCGGGAGGCAAAGCGCTTTTGCGACGAGCGGTGGTCTGCTCGATACCGAGCCCGCCAGCGATGATCGCATCGTCGAAATCCGGAAGGCACTGACGACGGTACCCAGAACATGGATAGGACGCGATCCGTGACGATCGAACGAGCCAGGCCGAGCGATCTCGAGACGGTCGCCGACCTCTGGGTCGCCCTGGCCCGGGAGCAACGCACCCACGAGTCGGCGGTGTTACCCGACACAAATCGGGCCGCGATGCGCGAGATCCTCGCGAGCTACCGGCTAGATGGCGGTCTTCTCGTCGCTCGCCTGGACGACGAAATCGTCGGATTCGCCTCGCTTACCGTCGAGCAAGGGACACTCGAACTCGCCGAGAAGCGGGGGATCCTCTCGAACCTGTACGTCCTGCCGAAGGCTCGCAACCAGGGTATCGGAACGCAACTCCTCCGAGCCGCCGAGGACGCGCTTCGGGACCGTGGCGTCGACGTACTAACGCTCGAGGCAATGGCTGCCAACGAGGGGGCTCGACGGTTCTACCGACGGGAAGGGTACGAACCGCGTCGCGTGAAGATGAACCGTCGACTCGACGAGCAGGCGAAAAACGATACACACTCAAAGGACGAGCAGTAAGTCACAGACAGCGCCAGGGGAGCATGGGTGGTTCATGCACTCGACTTGTAATCGAGACTCCCGGGGTTCAAATCCCCGCCCTGGCTTTATACGTCAGTTTCAAACTCAGGAGCGGACGCTCGGCGGCCGGAACTGGGTGCAGTTCGGGCACCAGGCCGAGCCGTTCGTCCGTAGTTTCTGTCTCCCACCGCAGGTGGTACAGCGCTCATCCGCGTAGCGAACCATACCCTCTCTCGTGAGACAGACGTTATCCCTCTTTCGGGCGTGCAGTCGTCACGCATGGCAGACTGTACAGTGTCGTTAAGAGTTGAGAAGGCGGATTCGGTACGTGCAAGCGGGACGGGCTGACTCCCCAGCAGGTGCTCACGGTCGGTCGAAAATGTCACCCGGAACACTAACGTCCAGCCTCATCCCGGGGCGGCGTGCCGCGTCGGCTGGCTAACCCTCGTGCCGGGCGTGGGGTCTCCCCCGTCAGTATCCGCACATATCGCGCGCCCGGGTTCGCCGTGTGGTCATCGCACCCGAATGGGTAGGCTCGGACGGGGACTAAAGGCGCGCACTCGTAGTACGGGGCAACCGTGGAAAACGCTTTCCGTCGACCGGGCTGGGTCGCGTCGGCTGGTCCGATCGAAACTCAGTACGCGTACTCGTCCGCACGGAACTGGACGTACTTGCCGTTTCGGTAGGTGAACTTGCGTTTCTTGTAGGCGGCGACGATCTTGGTCGCACCGATGCCCGCGGAGTACTTCTTCGCGACGAGTGCGCCCTCGTTCGAGGCGTCTTGCATGTTCGAGACGATGTCGAACGCCCGGTCCCAGTCGTCGGGCCCGTAGTCGGCGACGATGTCGGCGAAGGCGACGTTCCGGAGGATCTCGTCGCCGATCGCGCGCTTCCAGACGTCGTTGTAGTTCGCCAGCGAATCCGTCGCGGCGAGGCGGCCCGCGATCTTCCCCGTTCGGACGGCGACGTGGTAGCCCCCCTCGTGGAACGCCGAGGTCGTCCCCATCGCTCCCCCGGCGACTGCGATGTTCGCCTCGACCGGCGACTCGATTGGACGCGTCGAGGAGATGGGGTACGTCTCTGTACCGTTCGATTTCCCCCGATCGTCGACGATCGGGAAGTCGGTCTCGATATCGTACTCGTCACCGTACTCGAGTTCGAGCAGGCGGCGGATGTACTCGCCGCCAGAGGGAAGTGTCTCGTCGTCCGGGCGCAACAGCTTGTAGGACTCGGGGTGATCGACGTCTTCGAGGGACATCCCGATGGGCATCGTCAAACCGACGCGGGCCACCGTGCCGTCGTTGGGGAACACCCACGGGTAGGCCGTCTCGCCGGGCATGTACCCCCACCAGAACTTGAGCCGGTCTTCCTCGAACAGTTCCTCGGGAAACTCGCGGTACTCCTGGTAGGCGATGTGATTCGCGGTCGGCGGCGAGAGGTGCTCGGAGATCGACGTTCCCGAGGGGGTGAATTGATCGAGTGCGTCGAGCGTGATCCGTCGCTGGGGGCCGTCCGCTAAGACGAGCGCCTCGGTCTCGAGTTGCTCGCCGTCGGCGAGCGTCAGCGTGTGCGTCGGCGTCGTCCCCGAGAGGTCAGATTCGACACCTTTGACGCTCGTGCCGACGCGGAGGTCGGCGCCGGCGTCTCGTGCGCGCTCGTAGAGCCAGTCGTCCATCCGGGTACGGTGGAAGGTGTAGCCGAACTTGTCGTAGGAGGAATCCATCCCCGTCGTGTTTAGTTCGACCCGCGAGTCAGGGCCGATAAAGTCGGTTCCCGAAAGTTCCCGGTGGACGACCTCGTCGGGGATCTCTTCGAACTCGAAGTCCATGATGTCGATCCAGTAGTCGAGCATCCCGGCGGCGTCGGTCGAGTCGGGGCCGAGTTCCGCGCGGTCCGCCCGCGGAACCCCCTGCTCGAACAGGACGGTGTCGGCGCCGTGAGCGGCCGCGCGCTCGGCTGCGGCAGCGCCCGCCGGGCCGCCACCGACGATCGCGACGTCAGCGTGTTCCATACTGCGTTGGGCGTCGCAGTCCATATTAAACTCCCTGAAAGTCCCGTCGGCGAGCATCCGACCGACATCGAGCCCTATCTTGATATTGGATGGCGAGCCCAACGTTCGACGACCGCATGTCCGACCGGATCACGATGGGCGTCGACGCGCTCGACCGGTCGCTCGGCGGCGGCGTTCCGTTCGGATTTATCGTCGCCTACACCGCCGACCCGGCCAGCCAGTCCGAGCGCCTGCTGTACCGCCTGACGGCGGAGCACAAGACTCACTACCTGACCACGGAACGGTCGGCGTCAGCCGTTCGAAACGCCCTCGCGATCGCACCCGTCGAGACGGGCGCGCCGACGATTAGGGCAGTAGACGCACGCGACCCCCTCGCGTCGGCGACCCGCCGCGTGCAGGCGCTCCCGGCGGAGGCGATCCTCGTCGTCGACACGGCCGACGTCCTGGAGTGGGCGGATCGGGAGGCCTACCTCGCGTTCCTCGAGACCCTCTCGGACGCGGTCTCGGAACGCAATGCGCTCGCGATCCTCCACTGTCTCGCGACCGACGAGCCACCTCCAAACCGCAGTCGTACCGAACACGCTGCCGACGCGATCCTCGCCCTCCGGACACAGCGGACCAGCGAGGCCGTCGAGCACCGTCTTTCGGTCCCGAAGTTCCGCGCCGGCGGACACTCGACCGACGTCCTCACGCTCGAACTAACCGACGGCGTCGCGGTCGACGAGAGCCGAGATATCGTCTAGGGGCCGGGTCCGGTGACAGGGGACGGGCCCGATGACGATCGGGCCCGGTAATAGGGGACGGTCCCGGTGACGATCGAAGAGCCGAGAAGAAACTCGTCGCTGTTCGAGGACGAACCGGACCGAAAACGATGTCAACGCGTTACTCTTCGGCGCCTTCCAGTTCCTCGACGATCTCGTCTGCGTCGACGTCGGCGTCTTCGAGGGCCGCCTCGATGTCCTCGGCACCGGCGCCGCCGCCCATGCCGCCCATCATACCGGGCATGCCCATACCGCCCATGCCGTCGATGATCTCCTGGACGATGACGCGGTCGACGTCGACCTTACCCATGAGATCCTGGGCGATCTGCTGTTTGCCCATCATCCACTGCTGGTTCATCGTCATCTGGGGAGTTGCCTCGAGGTAGAGCGACTCCTTCTCGACGGTTTCGGTCTCGAACTCGGGTTCGGCGTCGTCGTCTGCGTCTTCGTCAGGTTCGACGGGAACCTCCTCTTCGACTTCGTCGGTCTCGATCCAGAGGTCGGGCTCCATGCCGAGGTACATCTCGAACAGGCCGGCGGCCTGCTGCTCGCGGTCGTCGACGACGTCGGTGACCGTGTACTCGTACTCGACGTCCTCACCCGCCAGGGGGTGGTTGAAGTCGACGCGGGCACGGCCGCCGATAATCGTGCTGATGTAGCCCTGCTGGCCGTCGACCTGGACGTTAGCACCGGGGTAGCGGTCGTCCTCGTCAATCTTCTCGGCGCTTACAGTCTGGACGTCGTCGGGATCGTACTCGCCGAAGGCGTCGACGGCGTCGATCGTCACGGTGTCCGAGTCGCCGGCCTCGCTGCCGACGATTGCCTCCTCGACGTCGGCGAAGATGTGGCCCTCTCCGAGGACGATCGTTCGGGGCTTGAACTCCTGGCCCTGGGAATCGACGCCCTCTTCTTCTGCGACCTCGGGGTCGGTCGTGTCAACCAGCTGGTCGCCCTCGACGGTGTAGGCGGTGTACTCAATCTCGACGAAGTCGCCCTCTTGGAGCCCTTCGGCGGCGGACTCGTCGTCTGGGGACTGCTCCTCGCTAACGTCGTCGGCCTGCTCGTCGGCCTCCTGTTCTTCGCTCATACGTTGTACGTCCCTCCGTCTACATTTAAGAACGACGTTTTGGAGCGAGGCGGCCGCCGAGGCTCACAAGGGATCAGCGTGGCGACCGTGAGTTCGCCAACGTTACGGAAGAGCGGTCGTCACGGACTATCTGTCCCCGAGAGCGACCAATACTTACCCCATCCGGCCATTGGACCGGGTATGTACGAGGTCGAAGTGAAGGTTCCTGCCGAGCTCGGGGTCGTTCGTGACCGACTCGCCGAGATCGGGGCGAGCCCGACCGACGCGGTCGTCCAGCGAGACACCTACTACGACGCACCCCACCGCTCGTTCGAAGAGACCGACGAGGCGCTGCGGATTCGACGTGAGGAGCCAGCCGACGCCGAAGGGGGGTCGAGCGCCCGGGTGACCTACAAGGGCCCGCTGGTCGACGCGGACTCGAAGACCCGCGAGGAGGCCGAGACGGCTCTCGGCAACGGTGAGACGTTCGACGCGATCCTCGGCCACCTCGGCTTCGAGCCAGCCGCAACGGTTCGTAAGGAACGCGAGCGGTACCGCATCGAGGGGTACACCGTGACGCTCGACGCCGTCGACGGCGTCGGCGAGTACGTCGAAGTCGAGACCGAGGCCGAGGACCGCGAGATCGAGGCGGCCCGTGAAGGAGCGTTTGAGCTCGTAGAGCGACTCTCGCTCGATCCTGACGACCAGGTTCGGACCTCCTATCTCGGAATGCTGCTGTCGAACTGACTCGCTCGCCATATTACTATTAAGCATATTATCTGCCCGCGCTGTTTCCGCAAGTTATAGAACTACGCTGGCACAACGTCCGACAATGAGCGAACGGAATATCAGGGTCGAGCCAATCGACCGCCGGGCAGTCGAAGACCAGGAAGTCGAAATCGTCGAGCGAAAGGGGATCGGACACCCCGACTCCATCTGTGACGGGGTCGCAGAGCACGTCGCGGGCGCGCTGGCCCGGGAGTATCTAAACCGGGTTGGGAAGGTTCTACACTTCAACACTGACGAGACGCAGCTGGTTGCCGGCGAGGCCGCCCCCGCCTTCGGCGGCGGCGAGGTCGTCGACCCAATCTACCTGCTGATCGTCGGTCGGGCGACCAAGCGCTACGGGGGCGAGCTGTTCCCCGCCGAAACGATCGCCCTTCGGGCTGCGCGGGAGTACTTAGAGAGTGAGATCCCCCAGCTCACCTACGGCGAGGATATCGTCGTCGACGTCAAACTCGGCGAAGGAAGCGGCGACCTGCAGGACGTCTTCGGCGAGGACGAAGTGCAGGTTCCGATGGCAAACGACACGAGCTTCGGCGTCGGCCACGCGCCCCTCTCGGAAACGGAACAGATCGTCCTCGAGGCCGAACGTCGGCTCAACGGCCCGTTCGCCGCCGAGAACCCCTATCTCGGCACCGACGTCAAGATCATGGGCAAACGCGAGGGCGACGCCATCGACGTCACCGTCGCCGCCGCGATGATCGACGAACATCTGGCCGACATCGACGCCTACGTCGACGCGGTGGAGGCGGTCCGCGAGGAGGTCGAGGCCGTCGCCGCCGAGCACACCGACCGTGACGTGACTGTCTACGTCAACACCGCCGACGACGTCGAGTCCGGCTCGATCTATCTCACCGTCACCGGCACCTCCGCCGAACAGGGCGACGACGGCTCTGTCGGCCGGGGTAATCGCGCTAATGGCCTCATCACGCCCAACCGCTCGATGTCGATGGAGGCGACGAGCGGGAAGAATCCGGTAAACCACATCGGAAAGATCTACAACCTCCTCTCGACGGATATCGCTGAAGACGTCGTCGCCGAGGTCGACGGCATCCGCGACCTGCGAGTGCGCCTGCTCAGCCAGATCGGTCGCCCGATCGACGAGCCCCACGTCGCCGACGTCCACGTCGTCACCGAAGACGGCGTCGAACTGGCGGCGGTTCACGACGAGATCGAGGCGATCGTCGACGACGGACTCGCCAACGTCACCGACGTGACCCGGCGCGTGATCGACGGCGAGTTGACGACGTTTTAGGTTCCTGTTGGCGAGTCGGCGCCCTCTGTCGACTCACCACCCATCGGCCTGGCGGGCACACCCGCGACGGTCTCGCCGGGCGGGACGTCTCTGGTTACGAGCGAGTTCGCCGCCACGCTCGCGTCCGCGCCGATTTCGACGCCGGGAAGGACGATCGCTCCCGCGCCGATCATCGCGCGTTCACCGACGACGACCTCGCCGGTTCGGTACTCCTCTTGGAGGAACTCGTGACACAGCAGCGTCGCGTCGTAGCCGACGATAGCGTCGTCTCGTACCGTGATCAGCTCGGGCCAGAAGACGTCAGGCGTCGCCTCGAGCCCCCACGAGACGCCCGAACCGACAGTCACACCGATGCGTCGCATGAGCCAGCGTTTGAGCCGGAGGCTCGGCGAGACGCGGATAAGCCAGATCACAACGTAGTTGATCGCAACGCGTAGGGGACTTCTGGCATCCGTCCAGTGTGCAAGAGAGTTCGCACCACCCGGTGTGGGGTGCGTTCGGACCCGGTCGTGTCGGCGATCGGCGGTCACGCTCCCCGATTCGGTGGCCTGACGTATGAAACCGATCGATTTTCGACGCGACCGTGGACGACGAAGGCGACCGTAGCCGGCAAGCCCAACCCGACACAATCAGCACGGCAGCGTGATACTGAGGACGGTCCCGACAGCGTCGCCGTCATCGCTCTAGCGGTCACTGTCGCCTCGAACCTCGAGTTCGCCGTCGGCCCGGTGGACGACCGTCCGCGCGATCCACAACCCCAGTCCCTCAGAGTGAATCATCGGCGTCTCGAACTCCCGCTCGAGGACGACCCGTTCGATCGACGGGAGTCCCGGTCCGGTATCCGTGAGTTCGATCGTGATCCGGTCGGTGTGATCCGTGACGTCGAACTCAATCCATGCGCAGTCATCGTCGTGGACGATGGCGTTCTCTCCGAGTTCGTACAGCGCGGTCTCGAGCCGAGGGTCGGTTTGGATCCGGGCAGCCTCTGGCGTCTCCGTCCGAATCGTCGCGTCGGGGTACTCTTCGCGAAGGCGGTCGGCAACGTGCTCCGTGAGGTTGGCGAGGTCTATCTCGCTTCGTTCGGCCGACTCCTCGAGCAACACTTGGCGAAGAACGCTCGTCTTCTCGCCCATCAGTACGAGTTCTTCGGTATGTTCCTCGATCGTCTCGAGCCGCTCTGTCCCCTCGTCGAGGCGCCGTTGAAGCAAGGCGACGTTCCCGCCGATCACGTTACAGCTGTTTCGGAGGTTGTGTCGTAACAGTCGCAACAGGATCGTAGTCTGCTTGAGGGCACGATCGAGCCGGTCGTTCGTCTCTTCGAGCGTTCGCTGCCCGCGTTCGACCAGTACGTAGATCAACAGCCCGGACCCGGCGACGAAGGCGAAGCCCTTTGCCGTCTGAATCTGGGTGACGAGCGACGGATCGTCGACGAGCAGGTCGACAGCCTGATCCGAGGTGGCGATCCAGATCGTGCTCACAAGTACGTAGAGCGCGGCGATCGCCTTCGGCGAGGAGGGGACGGCTATCGGGTTCGACACAGGCAAACAGTGGGTCGAACGACTCGTGGACCGGGTATAATGGTTTGGATTGTCATATCATAGGGAGCGCAGACAGCATCACGAACGTCCGGAAAACTGGCGACGTGATCGCTGAGAGTCGACGAGATCGCGAAACTCGCCTCCATCAATCGCACACCTGTAGGCCGGTTTATACATCATATTCGCACCTCCCTCGACCACCGAGAAGGTGTCCGCAACCTCGTCGCGGAGATAGTACTGTGGCCGCACGTTGCCCGCTTTCGTCCGGTACTCGCTGAGTCGAATCGGGTCGCGATCGAAGAGCCCACCGGGCTCGCGCCCATCGACGAGGACAACCGTCTTTTCGGCGTGATAGCGGTCGCCGTCGACTGCACGCTTTGCGTGAGCGTTCTCCGCGTGTCGGTCGAGGATCGCCCGGCGCTCGTCTATCGACGTTTCCGGCTCGATCACGTCGACGGCATCGACAGTGAAGTAGCCGATCAGATACCGATGGGCGCGACCCGCCGGATCTCTGAGGCCGACGTAGAAGCCGACGGCGTCACCCGGCTCGAGTGTGCGCAGCCTGGAGACGTAGCCGCTGGTTCGGTGTTCGCCGTAGGAAAGCGCCTCGAAGTTCGGGTCGCGGTGAAACGGCCAGTCGGCGAGTGCCGATCCCGTCACGGCGGTCTCACCATCGTGAATTGGCTGGGGCGTTATTCGACTCGTCAGATCCGCAGCGACGCCGTCTTCGGTTCGGAGCGGCCAGGAGCCCAGCGTCGCGGATTCGGTGGTACGCTGGGTCTTTTCAGGGATCGGGATATAATCGAAGACGCCGTCGTCGAGGCGACCGAGTGCACCCAGATTCGTGCTGTCGGCACCGACACCGGCGAGAACCACAGTCATGCGAGTTCGTGGGTCACTCGCAGTGATAACTCCGGTGATCGGGGGTCGCTGTCACGGGGCGTGGCTACTCCATCGGCCGGCATCTTCCGAGCGGACGCCGTCGTACGCCGCCAGATCTGACTCGTCCAGATCGTCGTAGGAATCGACGTACGCTGTTGCATCGTCCTCGTCGGCAAATGGGAGCGGGTTGGGCGCCATTGGATCGTCGAGTCGGCCATCGTCGTGTTCCAAGACGAACGTGGCTGCCGTCGCGTCGATCGTCTCGT
The DNA here is from genome assembly GCA_025517425.1 of Halobacteria archaeon AArc-dxtr1. Classification (NCBI taxonomy): domain Archaea; kingdom Methanobacteriati; phylum Methanobacteriota; class Halobacteria; species Halobacteria archaeon AArc-dxtr1. The sequence continues at coordinate 827,298 of JAOPJY010000001.1, forward strand.
GGGTTTCGAAGTCGGTCACCCAGACGCCACCGACGTCGGCCTCGGGTCCGCCGAAAGCAGTCGGATCTGTGAGGTAGGCGAACAGACAGCCCGTCGTATCGAAAAAGAGCCCGCCCTCGTCTTCGTGAGCGAGCTGGGCGTTCCACTCGTCGTACTGCTGGGGCTGCATACTACAGACTGGACAGGTGCTCGTGGGGACGTCAGTCGGTTCGTCGCCCGGATGATCGACGAGTTCGAGCTCGGCGGCGTTCCCGTTCGAGCCGTCGTCGCCCGCAGCGTCGTCTCCATCGGTACCGTCGAGACAGCCCGCAACGGCTACCAGTCCGATCGAGAGAGATCCGCTGAGAACATGTCGCCGAGACCAGCCACTCGCCCGAAGACGCTCCATAGGTAAACTAGTCGGTGCGTCGCCAAAACGCGTTTGGTTCAGGTCTCTCAAGGAGTGCTCGGGTGCGCCGGTGGCGGTGTCGGAACATCGGCGCCATTCCTACCCGACCAAGGGGGCCAAGCGCGGATCCGAGGACCCCGAAGGGAAGTTCGTACTCGACGTGGTCGTGGACGATCGTGTCGGCACCGTCGGCCCGAAAGGTATGCGTGTGGTTCCAGTAATCGAACGGACCGTCGACCATCTCGTCGCGAAACCAGGCGTTGGCATCGTTTCGGTCGCGTCCAGTAATCACTGACCGAAACTGCGTTCGCGGACCGATACCGGCAGGTGCAACCGAGAGGTCGATCTCCGATCCGGATTCTAGAATCGGTGGCTCTTCGGTCCCGTCCGGACCGCGAACGGCGTCGACCCGCAGTCCGAGCCAGCCCGGTGTCAGCGCCTCCAGCCCGTCGACTTGCGAGTGAAACGCCCAGACATCATCGAGGGGCGCACGAACTCGTGTCCGGCGCTCGTAGATCGGCATGAACGGAGTACGTGCGCAGCGAGTAAAAGCAGTGGGGAGAGTACGGGCTGTAGACGGTTGTTGGAGCTACTTCAATCGCTCCTGGAGGAAGGACGGATGGGCGGCGGTGACGCCCTCGATTCCGAGAATAGACTCAGAGATCGTCTCTCCGAGCGCGTCGCCGTCTTCGGCACGGACCTCGGCCATCAGCATGTGATCGCCACTCGACGTGTACAGCGACTCGATTTCCGAGAGCGCTTTGAGCGCCCGGGTCGCTTCCACGTAGCGCTCGCTGGCGACGTCGATTCCGACGAGGGCGATGGTCTGGCTCGAGAGTTTCTTTGGGTCGACGTCCGCAGAGTAGCCGACGATAACGCCGTCTTCCTCGAGTCTATTGATATACTTTCTAACCGTCGGCTTCGAGACGTCCGCCCGGGCTGCAATATCTGCGTAGGAAGCCTGGGCGTCCTCCTCTAAGGCTTCGAGAATGCGGTCTTCGGTCCGCTGCGTGCTCATGATACTCTCTTTTACTCGGGTGGGAAAATATCTTTTGTATTCAAAAACGACGGATCGGTGATCAGTCAGAAAGTCGAACGCGAATCTGTGCACGATCTATCTCCTCGAACAGACGTACCCCAACCGTCGGACTTATTCCGCGCCCGTGCCGATAGCGACCTAATGGTCGACGTTACGATCCTCGGCAGCGTCGTCTGGCTGCTCTGTGGGATCGTTATCACGTATCTGGGCTATCTCATCGGCATCCGGGGTCGCGTCGAACTCCACGCCGCCTACGACGAGTCGGTCGATGCGAGCTACGCCGCCCGATGGGCCGGGGGGACGGCGTTGCTCATGGGCGGTCTCGTCATCGCATACGCGATCATCGATATGCGCTACGGCTTCGACCCGTACCGACTCGGCGGACTCGTCGTTGCCTTGTTGGTGCTTAGCTACGTTTCGAAGCTGTTTGCTCGCGGGTTCGGGGCTGGCGGTTCAGTGGAGTAAAGCGAAGATTCCAGTGAACTGATAGGGGTTGGTTACACAGTGGGATACATGACGTCCCCGCGTCGAATCCTGTTCGTTCTCGCTCTCATCTGCCTCTTGTTACTGGCGGGATATGCGGGGGTAGGCGTCTTCGGTGACGACGCAGACCCCGGCGAAGAGATCCGAGAAGAGGTCTCAACAGCGACGCCCCCGACTGAGCTGTCGGCGACCGTCGAGACGACCGTCGAAATCGACGGCGAGGAGTCCGAGACGGAAACGGTCGACCGCTGGCTTCGCGATGACGGGACCAGCCGAACCGAGGGTGTGGATGGCGACTACCTGATCGTCACCGACGGTGAGCAGTCCTGGCACCACGATCGTGAGACTGATTCGGTACAGACATTCGAACTGGCAGACACTGACGAGAGTCGACTCGACCGAATCTACGGGGAACACGAACGCTACTTCGAGCAGTTAGACGTCGCCGCTGTCTCCGAGACGTCCGTCGACGACCGCGACGTCTACGAGGTAACGTTCGAAACACCCACGACCGAGACCGTCGAGCGCTCGGTCGACGTCCTGATCGACGACACCGTCTACCAGCTCCCGATCGAGACCGCGATCGAGGAGACAGGAGACGAGTACGCAGAGCGCGTCACCGTCGCGTTCGACCGCGAGACGATGTTCCCGCTGTCATACGAGCTGGACGCCGAGACGACCACCCTCGAGATCACCTACACGAACGTAACCGTCGATCCCGAGCCCGGCTTCGACGACGACCTGTTCACGTTCGAGCCGCCGGAAGACGAACCGCCGGAAGAGATCGTCTTCCCGAGCTACGAGGCGTTCGATACCGTCACAGAGGCGGGAGAGGCTGCCCCCGTCGACGTCACCGAACCGTCGGCCATCCCGGAGCGATTCGACCTCGAAACGAGCGACGTCTGGGAGTACCCAGACGAGGATCGGACAGCGGTTCAGCTACGGTACGGCTCGGACGACGACGAATCGGTCCAGATTTCGGTCGGGGACGCTCCCAGAGAGATCCCGGTAACCGGCGAATCCATCGATATCAACGGGGCCGAGGCTACGCTGGCCACCACCGACCAGGGAACCGAACTCGAGTGGGAACGCGACGGACAGCACTACCACGTCTTCGGCTCAGACTCTCTCGAGTCGGAGACGGTGATCGAGATCGCCGCCTCACTCGACTGAACGCTCGCGAAGACAGCCGCGGCTACGCGCGTCCAAAAAATAACGGAAAAGCGACGTCGATCTACTTGTGGCGCTCGAGCAGATCGTAGCTACGTTCCCACTCGGCGTCCTCGTCGAAGTACCGCTCTGCGAGCGGTTCCTCGGGCATCTCGCCGAGTTCTTTCTTCTGTTCCTGGTAGGAGGGTCGTTCGTCGACGAAGTACCGGCCCGTCAGGACGCTGCCTTCGTGGAGGGCGGTTTCCGTCTCGAACATCATCTCCTGGGCCTCCTCGCGGTCGTGGATGTCGAAGTCGTAGTCGTCTGACTCTTGGATGTCCACGTACGGGACGTACTGTCGGGCGTCCTTGTTCCAGGTAGGACACTGGGTGAGGAAGTCGACGTGCGCGAAGCCGTCGTGCTCGATCGCTTCCTTGATGATCTCCTTGGCCTGGTTCGGGTTGACCGCGGCGGTGCGCGCGATGTAGGTCGCACCCGAGGTCAGCGCCGTTGACAGTGGTCGGATCGGCGACTTCGCGTTGCCGTGGGGCGTCGTCTTCGACGTGTGGCCCTTCGGGGAGGTCGGCGAGGTCTGGCCCTTCGTGAGGCCGAAGATCTCGTTGTTGAACACGATGTAGGTCATATCGTGGTTCTCCCGGGCGGTGTGGACGAAGTGGTTGCCGCCGATCCCGTAGCCGTCGCCGTCGCCACCGGCTGCGATCACTTCGAGGCCGTCGTTGGCGAGCTTCGCTGCGCGAGCGACGGGCAGCGAGCGGCCGTGGATCGTGTGGAAACCGTACGTCTCGAGGTAGCTGTTCAGTTTGCCCGAGCAGCCGATCCCCGTGACGGTAAGCACCTCGTCAGGGGTGCGTCCGACTTCCGGGAGCGCCTGCTTCAGCGCCTTGAGGACGCTGAAGTCACCACAGCCCGGACACCAGGTCGGCTGGGGCTCGAGACCGGGCGTGAACTCGTCACGGTCGATCTCGCGGTCGTCTCCGATTGCGTTGAATGCACTCATGATTAGTCACCTGCTGCGGGTTCAATTCGGACCTGTGCGGTCGGTTCCGCGTCCGAGTCGTCGACGTTGAGTTCGTACCCTTCGACGATCTCGGCTGGTTCGAACGGGTTCCCGTTGTACTTGAGAAGGCTGGTCAGTTTCTCGCCGTAGCGACCCAGTTCCTTCTGGACCAATCCGCGGAACTGTGCCGAGGCGTTCATCTCGACGACCATCGCCTGGTCGACGCTCTCTAGGAACTCGGTGAGCTCCTGTTCGGGGAACGGCATCATGTCGGAGACACCGATACCCTTGACGGCGTGGCCCTGGTCGTTGAGGCGTTCGACGCCCTCTTCGACGACACCCTGGGAGGAGCCCCAGGTGATGATGCCGAAGTCGGCCGACTCGTCGCCGAAGTACGTCTGGTTCGAGTCGTACTCCTCGTCTAGGGCCGTGCGGATCGCCTCGAGCTTGCGCAGTCGGCGGTCCATCTGTGCGACGCGGTTGTCCGGATCCTCGCTGATGTGGCCGGCGGGCGTGTGCTCGTTACCCGTGGCGAGGTACCGACCGCCCTTCTGGCCGGGCAGCGAGCGCGGACTGACACCGTTCTCTGGGTCGTGCTGGAAGCGGTGGAACTTCCCAGAGTCGGCGTGGGGAAGCTCTTCGAGTTCGTCCTCGGTAGCCGTCGAGCCCAGCGACGGGTCGGGCTCGCGGTCGAAGAAGCTGACGGGAACGTTGGTGTTCTCGCCGGAGAGCTTCTGGTCGTAGATGATGATCACCGGGATCTGGTAGTCGTAGGCGATCTCGAAGGCCAGTCGCGTCTGCTCGTAGGCCTCGGCGACGGTGCCGGGCGCGAAGACGACGCGGTTGGAGTCTCCCTGACTCGTGTACAGCGAGAACTCGAGGTCGGCCTGCTCTGGCTTGGTCGGCATCCCGGTCGAGGGACCGGCACGCATCGACTCGAGCAAGACGATCGGCGTCTCGGTCATCTCTGCGAGGCCGAGCGGTTCGCTCATCAGCGCGAAGCCGCCGCCCGAGGAGCCGGACATCGCCTTCACGCCGGCGTGGCTCGCACCCACGGCCAGCGCCGCAGCCGCGATCTCGTCTTCGACCTGCTCGGAGATCCCGCCCATGTCGGGCAGGTTCTTCGACATGATCGTGAAGACGTCAGTCCACGGCGTCATCGGGTAGCCGGCGATGAAGCGACAGCCGGCGTCGATCGAGCCGTAGGCGATCGCGTTCGAGCCCGAGAGCAGCGCCTGCTCCTCGTCGTGCTCGCCCGTCGGCACGCGCAGGTCGTGCTCGAAGTCGTACTCCTCGGTGGCCATGTCGTAGGCCTCCTGGAGGATGATCTCGTTGGCCTCTAAGACGTCGCCGCTCATCGCGTCGGCCATCAGGTCCTCGATGTGGCCGAGATCCATCTCGAGCAGTGCGGCGGTGACCCCCACACCGGCGGTGTTACGCATGACCTCGCGGCCGTGCTCTTTGGCCATCGATCGGAGATCGACCGGGAAGACGTGCCAGTCGTTCTCCTCGGCTCGTTCTTCGAGGTTGAGCGCGTCGACGTCTTCCTCGTCGATCAGCCCCGAGTCGTAGACGATGATCCCGCCCTCACGGAGTTCGTCTAGGTTCTCCGAGAGTGGCTTGACCTCCTCGTTGCCGTAGTAGGCCTCTTCCTGTGGGTTACGCGCGAACGAGTCGCCCAGCGCGAGCAAACAGTTGTAGCCGTCTCCCCGTGACTGTACCTCTTCGGCTGCTGCGCGGATTTCGACGTACGTGTGGCCACCGCGAATCCGTGACGGATAGTGTCGGTGGGTGAACACGTGCAACCCCGAGCGCATCAGCGCTTTCGCAAAGTTCTGGCTCGTCGAGTCGATTCCGTCGCCGGAACCCCCCGCGATTCGCCAGATGAGTTCGTCGCTCATAGTGAGTTCAGTGGCCGATGGGCCAACAGTGTACGGATTTTCGGCGTACGCAACCTAAAGCCTTTGCTATAGATTGCCAAGGATCTTTCGTGAAGAATGTGTGGGTAGGCACCACCGATCGCACGAATCATCACTATTGGACACCATAACGGGAGAACAGTGGCCAAAAGAACAGTACGGTGATCGGACGAACGTAGCCGAATGCCCACCCTAAGACGGACCGGTTGGGGTGGGGGAACCTACGTCCGAGCGTAGGCTGATCCTACTCGTCTTCGTCGTCGCCAGCTCCTGCACCCGCCTCACGGATTTCGATCCCACAGAACTTGGTGTTGTCCTCGTGGGTCGTCGACCGAATCGAGAGGGTTTCCTGATTGACGACAACGCTTTGCAACGTAATCGTGTGTGCAGTGTCTTCGCCGGCTTCCGCGAAGAGGTCGAGCTCTTCGGCGACAGTGGTTCCCTGAATCTGGAGGTCGAAGACGCGTGTTTCTTCCTCGTCGAAGGCCGTCTCGGCGTTGTGGACGGTCACGTCGTAGACGCCGTTTTCGATGGCGATATCGTAACCGAGGTCGGGCCCCCAGTGTTCGGTCTGGTAGAGGGCATCGTAGTCGGTGTCTTCGATCTCACCGCCGTCGTCGGCTCTACCGGGATCTCCGAACCAGTCTTCACCAGCGTCTGGATCGTCCTCGTCCCAGTGGACGTCGACTTCGTCGATGTCGTCGGGATCGTAGAGTTCCCCGAACTCGAGGCCGTCGATTTCGACGGGAACGTCGGACTGTGGATCCTCTGGGTTACCGCCCGAGTTGAATCCGAACGGCGCGGAGACCGTTGGGACTTCTTCGGCGTCAGGATCTTCGAGCGTAAAGGTGCCGAGCGCTTCGTAGCTCTTGTCCTCGCTGATGGCGGGGCTGGTCCAGTTCAGGACGGCTTCGCGGCCGTCACCGTCGTCGTTGTTGATGATGACGCCGAAGCGGAAGGAGTCACCGGGCTCGGGCGCGGCTGGGAGGATGGCCTCCCACGGAATCGTCGCCTCGTAGGTGGTCAGATTCTCGTCGTCGTCGCGGCTGGTGTCGGCCTCGATGACGTCGAGACCCTCCTCGTTTTCGCCGTCCATCCAGCGGGTGGTACTAGTCTCGCCGTCGACGTGGGAGATTCCGTCTTCGGGCCCGTACGTGCCGTCGTAGCCGGCGGCGTACTGGATGCTGTCGGCCTCCCACATGCTGCCACCCTCGAGTGCGTGGTGCTCGTCGTCGGTGACCTCACCGTGGAGGTGGAGGTTGTCGTCGTCGTAGCCGAAGTAGAACTCCGCCGAAAGCTTGTCTTCGTCGTAGTCCTCGGGGTCTGCCATTTCAAGCATTCCCTCCTCGGGCAGCAACGTGAACGACGGCTCGTCCGCAACGCCGCCTTCGACGTGCTGGATTTCGACCTCGGCCTTCTCGATCTTGAGGCCGTTGAACGCGACCCAGTCGTCGACTGCTTCGCCGAGAATCGTGAGGCTGCCGTCGGTAACCTGCACGGAGGAAATCGTCTCGCGAGCGGCGGTCGCGTAGCCAACTTCCGCGACGGTGTTCCACTCGTCGAACACGACGCTCCCGTTGATGGAGATGTCCATCACGCGCGTATCGTCCGGCTCGGTGTTGTCTTCCCAGGTTTCACCGAAGTAGAACGTGACGTCGTAGACGCCGTTTTCGAGCGGGATGTCGTATCCCAGATCGCCACCGTCGGAGCCGTGGTGTTCGCTGAGGTAGAGGTCGTCGTCGTCGGTGTCTGCAACATCGTCGACGTCGTGTGTAGACGTGCCGTAGTCTCCGAGAATCTGGATGGCGTCAGGAAGGTTCGGCGTGAACGGCACGCCGTCTTTGACTGTTGGCTCGTCGGCCTCGGAGCCGAAGTTAAACGCCAGCGGCGTCGCGAGCGGACCGACAACAGTCACTTCGAGGGTGTGATCCTCGCTGTGTGACTCGTCGCCAACCTCGTGGCTTGCTTCGGCTTCGAGTTCGAACTCGTCTTCGTCGTCCGGGACCTCGACGTGCCACTCGACGCTTTGGGAGGAACCGGCACCGAGTTCGTCGAAGCTGGTTCCGTCGTCGTCGACGATCTCCCAGCCGTCAGGGACGTCGAGGCTGACCTCGCCGGACTCCGCTGCGACGGGATAGGAGTTGTCGAACTCGCCGGAGATGGCCGCAGTACCGGGCTGGACGGTGATCGAGTCCTCGCCGAACGAGAAGATCGAATCGAGGTCCTCGAACGGATCGACGGTGAGTGTCGCGCTCTCGCTGTCGTCGTCGGTGGTAACTTCGTAGTCGTAGTCGCCTTCGTCTAAGTCGCCGGTGTCGACGTCGAAGGAGACGTCGTCTTCGGCGCCACTTTCGAGTTCGAGAGTAGCGACGTCTTCGCTGTCGCCGTCGAAGAAGAACTCGACGTCCTGTTCGCCGTCTTCCTCACCGGTATTCTCGACCGTCGCCGTGACCGTCACCGACTCGCCGAGCGAGACGCTGTCGTCGCCGGGCTCGAGAGCAGTAATCTCGAACGTGTCCGACTCCGCTGGCGGCTCGTCGTCACCATTTGCGTCGTCCCCGTTTGCGTCGTCGCCATTCTCGTCATCGTCGCCGAGGCAGCCGGCAGTAATCCCAGCAATACCCGTCGCCCCAACCCCCTGGAGGAATCGACGTCGATGTTTGTTGACTCGCCCTTCGGCACCATCTGTGTTCGCTTTATCACTCATTAGTGAACCACTTGCATAGGAACAGTATTTTTCGCCACATATATACATATCGGTAAATATTGCAACTAGAATTCCAGTGTGATTATCTCAGGTATGTCGTGTTTACTCCATCGGTAAATAGAGGTTATTTCGGTGGGCAAACGGATTGGTGCCTGGCTGCTGACAGTCCAGGGAATCGAAAAAGAAGTTCCGGATGTACAACGCTTTTATCGACCGGCGCCGGACATTGTTGTATGGTAGACGTTGCAATTGTCGGCGGCGGCCCGGCGGGACTGAGCGCGGCCCTGTTCACCGCGAAGAACGGACTCGACACCGTTGTCTTCGATACAGACGAGACGTGGATGCACAAAGCACACCTGTTCAACTATCCCGGCGTTCGGAGCCTGAGTGGCAGCGAGTTCATGGCGCTGACCCGCGGGCAGGTCCGAGATCGCGGCGCCGACGTCCGAACCGACGAGGCAGTGACCGGTGTCGAAGACACCGACGATGGCTTCCGCGTCGAGACCGAATCCGACGAGTACGACGCCGAGTACGTCGTTCTCGCGACTGGAGCCGATCGGTCGGTCGCCGAAGAGATCGGGTGTGCGTTCGACGACGACGAGACCGTCGCGGTCGACCTCGACATGGAGACCAGCATCGACGGGCTCTACGCGACCGGTGCGATGGTTCGACCCGAGAAGTGGCAGGCGGTTATTGCGGCTGGCGACGGTGGTGCTGCGGCGCTCGATATTCTAAGCGCCGAGCTGGGCGAACACTACCACGATTTCGACGTTCCTGGAGACGTTCCGGAGCTCTCCGACGAGCTGTAACTGCCGTCCACGATTTCGAGCCGTCTTTCGGTAACACGCTGCCTCGCCCACAAGGAGTTATATAGTCACTGGCACTAGTCGCTCGGCTACGATTCGAAAGGCACCGACTGATGGGAGATATGACCTCCGTAACAAATAGTGCTCGAATGTGATGTGTTGCCGAGATGGACGACCTCACAGGGTTTCAGCGTGATCTGTTGTACGTGATCGCTGGAGCCGACGACCCGTCAGGACAGGACGTCAAAGAGGAGATCGAAACGTACTACGAGTCAGACATCAATCACGGTCGGCTGTATCCGAACCTCGATACGCTCGTCAACAAGGAGCTCGTCGAAAAAGGACAGCTCGACCGGCGGACCAACTACTACACGATTACCGACGACGGTATGGACGCAATTGAACGGCGTCGAGGGTGGGAAACACAGTTTCTGGAATGAGCTGAGACGTAGCGTTCCGGACTATCGATCGCCACGCCGTGAGCGGCGCGGAACCGGTCACCCCTGCCGCGGTGGGAATTGCTTTTTACCGCCATCGGCAAGCCTCGGGCGGTTCTCGTGGCCAGACAGGTACCGAATCCGTTCCGACTGCTGATCCTCTGGATCGGGCTCGGGCTGGCGAGACTTGGTCTCGTCGACGCCCAGCGAGCGCGTCGGACCACCGACCTCGCCTGGCCGCGGATCGTTACCGGTCTGGCCCGGATGTCGAAAAACGCCGTCGACGTCGCGATGGTCGGCATCGCCGTCGGCTCCGGGGCGATCGCCGGTGTCGGATTCGCGGCACCGTACTGGGGGCTGGCATTTACCGTCGGCGGCGGCGTCGCCGGCGGCACGATCGCGCTCGTCTCCCAACGATACGGCGCCGAGGCGACCGAGCAACTCGGGCAAGCCATCCGGTCGAGCGTCGTTCTCGTACTCGCGATTTCGCTGCCGATCGTCGCCATCTTCTGGACACAGTCGACGACCCTTCTGTCGCTTCTAAGCAGCGACCCAGAGGTGGTCGAGCTCGGCGCAACGTATCTGCAGTTAGTCGCACTCGGCGTCCCCTTCGCCGGACTGAATCTGATCGGGAGCCGGACGTTCGTCGGGATGGACGACTCCTGGACGCCGATGGTGCTTCGCGCGGGCGGCGCGGTCGCGAACATCCTGCTAAACGCCGTGCTCATCTTCGGGCTCGGAATGGGGGTGGCCGGGGCCGCGCTCGGGACCGTCCTCGCGAACGTCGCGGTGACGTCGGCGTTTACGGTCGCACTCGTTGCGGGCCGCCTGCCCGGCTTCGAACCGTTCCCGGTCAGCGTCGATCCACTCGGACGCTACCTCGATGCGGAGACGATTCGGGACCTCGTTCGGATCGGCCTTCCCGTGATGGGGACGAACCTCGTCTGGACCGCCGCCGAGTTTCCGATGCTCGCCATCGTGGACATCTTCGGCCAGGACACCGCGGCAGCGTACGTCATCGCCCGGCGCATCTGGGGGCTGATGAACACACCGGGTTGGGGATTCGGGCTGGCCGCTTCGAGCCTCGTCGGCCAGTCGTTGGGAGAGGGTGACGAGCGGACCGCCGAGCAGTACGGCCGGGAAATCGTCCGTTTTTCGGCGGGCGTCTACGTCGTCTTCGCGGCTCTGGTCTTCGTGTTTGCCGAGCCGATCGTACTCGGGTTCACCGACGATCCCGGAGAGTTATCCGTCTCGACTGCGGTGGCACTGATTCGCGCAGCCGCACTGGCTGCCGTTTTCCAGGGCGTGACGACCGGTGCCTCCGGCGCGCTGAACGGAAGTGGGGACACTCGCTGGCCGTTCTACAGCCAATTTCTGGGGACGTTCGGGCTGGCGATTCCGCTGGCGTATCTCGGCGCAACGTCTGTGAGCGTTCCCGCACTCACGATTCCAGTGTTCGGACTCTCGCTTCCCGGTGTGACAATCCCGGCGATCGGGCTGACCGGACTCTACCTCGCCTTCTTCGCAGAGGCGATGGTACCGGCGGCGATCAACTACTACCGGTTCACGACGGGAAAATGGAAGGCGATCGGCCGGGAGTTCCGACCGGAGTCGGCGAGCGCAGACGACTGACGACACGGCCTGAGTAGGCGGATACGCGTCTCCCTCTCATCCGTCGTGTTTCCAGTCGTAGACCTCGTCGACGTCGCCGGGTGGAACCGGTCCGTCGAGCAGTGGATCGTCAGTTTCGTCCATCCAGGTGTGCAGTTGCGCCGAGAGCTCCTCTCGAATGTCCTGGTAGTGGGGTTCGAGAACGACGTTTTCGTCTTCGCCGGGTCCCTTCTCGAGATCGTATAGCTCCTCGTACGGCCTGGGTGGCATTCCGTAGGACTCGCGCACCTCGCGACCGGCCTCGCTCGCGAAGATATCTGCCGAGAGGTACACCTCCGGCAGGTGCCAGAAGTTCCGGATGTACTTGTAGCGGTCCGTCCGGATCGCACGCACTGGATTGTACATGTCGTGCCAGGTCATCTCCGCGAAGAGCCGCTCCCGTGGATCGTCGCTCTCACCGGTTAGCTCCGCAAGGACGCTCCGTCCGTCGACGGCCTCGGGAACGTCACAGTCGAGGAGTTCGAGAATCGTCGGCAGAATGTCGACGTTGCTGACCAACCCGTCGTAGCGCCGGCCCCCGTCGAACACGCCGGGGTACCACAGCAAGAGCGCGGCCTCGATCCCGGGGTCGTAGCAGCTTCCTTTCGCCCGCGGGAAGGCGATGCCGTGCTCGGTCGTGAAGACGAGCAGCGTCTCCTCGGCCAGCCCCGTTTGCTCGAGAGCGTCGACGATCGTCCCGACGCCGTCGTCGACCGCCCGAACCATCCCGTGCATCTCGGAGAGATCGTGCCTGATTCCCCGACGGTCAGGGAGATACGAAAGTGGCTGGACGTCGGCCGGATCGGGTGTCTCGTAGCTATCCCCGTCGAACCCGAACCGACCGTTGTCCTCCTCTACTCGGTGGAGTTCGAAGAAGCCGACCGAGGCGAAAAACGGCTCGGGAGCCGACCGTTCTTCGAGAAACCGCTCGACGACGTCGGCGACGTTTCGGGCACGGTTTGCCTCGTGAACAGCCGGAGAGACCCCTGGATACAGATTCCCCTCCGAGTGGACGTGGTCGTAGCCGAGCCGGTCGGTATCCTGGCTGATGTGCTGGAGACCGAACAGGTGAGTCTCGTACCCCGCATCGCTCAGGTAGTGTGGGAGGATACGCTCGCCGTCGTGTAACTCCCAACTGCCGTGAGCGAGCCCCATCAACCCGTTTACGTGCGGATAGCGACCGGTCATGAGACTTCCCCGCGAAGGCGAGCACTGCGGTGCGGTCACGAAGTGGTTCTCTGCGGTAACGCCACGGTCGGCCAACTCGTCGATTCGGGGCGTCTTGACGTCGACACCGTACGTACCGAGGTACCGTCCGAGATCGTGACAGTGGACGAGAAGGACGTTCGGGCGCGTGTCTGCCATACGCCGTTCCACGACGACCCGCCCGAAAACCCTTCCAGTGTCTCTCAGTCAGCGATCCGGTATCGAGACGGTGCGATCCGACATCGGCGGGATCGCGATGTGACAGTCCTTTTGACCGCCGCGTTCCGTACGTGACGTATGCACTCGTACACGGTCTGGTCGAGCGAGCCAAATACGGGCGCGACGACGCTCGCGGCGAACCTGGCCCGCGCACACGCCGATCGCGGCAAGCGCGTCCTCGCGATCGACTTCTCCCCGCCGGGAGACGGACTCACGGCCCACTACGGCCTCGACCCAGCGCCAGACGACGCGGACAACATCGTCTTACATCTCTTAGAAGACGAGCAGGGAGCGTTCGAGGAGCTGATCGAGCCCGCCGAACCGGGCGTCGACCTCGTTCCGACCCACTCCCATCTCGACTCGCTCTCGGAGACCTTAGCGCAGAACGCAACTCTTGCGGAGCTGTCGGCTCCCAAACAGAATTACACCTATCCAACATCCGAACAGCTCCGACGAGTCCTGCTCGACTCGACGGTGTTCTACGAGTACGACCTGATTGTCATCGACGCTGCACCCGGGGTCGACGAACACGTACTCAACGCCGTCTACGCCTCCCCACATCTCGTGGTTCCGGTGGATTCGTCGGACGCGACAGAGCGCGTCGCCGAGTCGGTCGACGAGCTCGAAGCCGAGTTCGACGACGCAAATCTCACAGTGCTTGGCGCCGTACGCAACCGAGCTACCAGCGGCGACGCCACAGCTGAGGCGTCCGGACCGGGCGCAGACGAGGGTGCCGTTTCGCTCTTTTCCGCGTCGATTCCCGAGGCACCAGGACTGTTCGCCGACGCTCGAGAGAACGGCTGCAGCATCTTCGAACTCGCAGACGATAGCGCACACCGTGAGCTCGAAGCGGATGAGCAGGACGTCCTCGACGCGTTCGGGGCGCTCGCAGCGGCGGTCTCCCGTCGGCTCGAGGATCCTGCGTCGAGTCCCTGACCGGGAATCGATTGGCACTGCGAGACGGCGACTGCGGTCCAGAACGGTATCTCTTTTAGTCGGCCACTCCACGAACCGCGTATGACCGCGCTCGGACTGGTGGTCGCGGAGTTCAACCGGCCGATCACCGAGGAGATGGAACAGACGGCGCTCGACGCCGCGGGTGACGCCGGCGTGACCGTCTCCGAGACGGTACACGTCCCTGGCGCCTACGACGCTCCGCTGGCAGCCGACCGCCTCGCTCGTCGCGAGTCGATCGACGCCGTCGCCGTCCTCGGGGCCGTCATTACCGGCGACACCGACCACGATCGAGTGATCGCCGACGCGATCGCCGGGCGACTCGCCGACGTGAGCCTAGAGCGCGACACACCAGTCACCCTCGGCGTCACCGGGCCGGGAATGTCTGCGGCAGAAGCCCGCGAGCGCGTCGAGAACGCGGCCACGGCCGTCGAGGGCGCGATCGATCTCGCGACCTCGCTTCCCGATTCGAAACCGGCCGCCGGGAGCGATCCGGCAGACGACCCCAGTTCGCAGTGAGTCTCTGATACCATGACCATGGAATTTACCGACCGCGTAACCCGAGTCGAACCGTCCGCAACGCTCGCGATTTCCGCGCTCGCGACCGAACTCGAGGCCGACGGCGCAGACGTCGTCGACCTCTCGGTCGGGGAGCCGGACTTCCCGACGCCCCAAAACATCATCGACGCCGGCCAGGACGCCATGGACGCCGGCCACACCGGCTACACCACCTCCGCTGGCATCCTCGCGCTTCGAGAAGCTATCTCGGAGAAGCTCGCTGACGACGGTCTCGATCATACGACCGACGAGATCATCGTCACGCCCGGCGCCAAGCAGGCGCTGTACGAAATCGTGCAGGCGCTCGTACAGGCCGGCGACGAGGTCGTCCTGCTCGACCCGGCGTGGGTCTCTTACGAGGCGATGGTGAAGATGGCCGGTGGCTCGCTCTCGCGTGTCGACCTCTCGGGACACGACTTCCAACTCGAGCCCGCACTCGACGACCTCAGTGAGGCCGTCTCGGACGAGACCGAACTGCTGATCGTCAACTCGCCGTCGAATCCCACCGGTTCCGTCTACTCCGATGCAGCTCTGGAGGGCGTCCGCGACCTCGCCGTCGAGCACGACATCACCGTCATCTCCGACGAGATCTACAAGGAGATTACCTACGGCGTCGAGCCGACCAGTCTCGGCACGCTCGAGGGAATGGCAGACCGCACCGTCACGGTCAACGGCTTCTCCAAGGCCTACTCGATGACCGGCTGGCGCCTAGGCTACTTCGCAGGTCCCGAGGACCTGATCGACCAGTGTGGCAAACTCCACAGCCACTCCGTCTCCTCGGCCGTCAACTTCGTCCAGCACGCCGGCATCGAGGCGCTGGAAAACACCGACGAGGCCGTCACGGAGATGACCGAGGCCTTCGAGGGACGCCGCGATCTCGTCGTCGATCTCCTGGCAGCGCACGACGTCGACGTCGCGGTACCCGAGGGCGCGTTCTACATGATGCTCCCGGTCGATGAGGACGACCAGGCCTGGTGTGAAGGCGCTATCGAGGACGCCCACGTCGCAACGGTTCCCGGCAGCGCCTTTGGCACGCCCGGCTACGCGCGGATCTCCTACGCCGCAAGCGAGGAGCGACTCGAGGAAGGAATCGAGCGGCTGGCTGACGAAGGTTACCTGTAAGCCCGTCTCACAACCCCCGCAACCGACCGCGCATTACCTCGGTTTCTGTACGTCGTCAGTGCAGTCGCATCGGTAGCATGCGTCTCCGATTTCGCCGCCCACCAGCGCCGCGTTCTCAGGTTTATCAGGGATGGCGAAGCCACTCACCGCATGGACTGCCCGACGTGTGGCAAGTCACTACGGACGGAACAAGGGATGCGCCAACATCACACCAAAGTCCACGACAAACCGATCCCGAATCGGACCTGTAATGGGTGTGAAACGGAGTTTTACGACTCGAAGGCTCGCCGCGAGTTCTGCGAGAACTGTAACCCAAACGCTGGTGAGCACAACGGGAACTGGAACGGTGGGAACGAAACGACGACCTGTAAACTGTGTGGGGAGACGTTCGAATACTACCCGTCCGACAAGCTGGGTGTGTACTGTCCTGATTGCGTCGAAGCCGCTGACGGGCAGATTCCGGAGAACCCGTCGACGAAGGGGCCGCGAGTGCAGACGAACTGTCGCCACTGCGCCGCGGTTCTGGAGATTCGCCCGTCCCGGATCGAGTCGCGGACCCGCGGCGTCTTCTGTTCACTCGAGTGCTACGGCGGCTGGCTCTCGGCGAATGTCGTCGGGCCGGACCACCACCAGTGGGAGGGCGGTCCGATCGAGTACGGACGCGAGTGGTGGCGAATTCGACGGCAGGCACTCGAACGGGACGGCTACGAGTGTCAGGAGTGTGGCGCCGGACCGGACGAACTCGGCCGGAATCCGGACGTCCACCACCAGACTCCCGTTCGATCGTTCGGCGAGCCCGAAGACGCGCACACGCTGGACAACGTGATCTCGCTCTGTCGACCGTGTCATCGGCGCGCAGAGTCGAAGACCAGGTCGGCGTCGACTGCCGACGAAAAGTAACACTATTGTACCGAGAAAGCAGTAGCAGTTGATGGAGTCCCGTGGTGTAGTGGCCAATCATATGGGCCTTTGGACGTACTCGGTCCAGGCCGATTACGGAAGATAGCCCATGACGGCGGTTCGAATCCGCCCGGGACTATTCAAATTTTCAATATTTGGTTCGTAGCGTAGCTAGTGTAGTGATCACACGCAAAGTCTGTCATGGGCAATGGTGGCAAACGCGCGAAACGCCACAACCTGTCGCGAGCAGTCGTTATCACTCTGAAACGAAAGAAGCAACGCCGCACACAGCCCGAAGAGGGCGATAGGATGGCTCCTACCGCCCGTCTCGGGTGCGATAGTCATGAATCGCCCACTGGGGGCGTGTGGTAGCGTACCCCCCTTTCCCAGTAGGCATCGATATATTCGTCTCTGTATACATAAATCTAGAGGGTGAATTCAAAGATGGACGGAGTCAGCGGCCCAAAAGCACAAAGACGATCAGTAGCGAGACTGCGAGGATGGGGAGAAGCGGAACTCCGCCCAGCGTCGCCGTCTCGACCGGTTCGGGAAGGTCAACGACCCAGAGAAGCACGACCGAGACAGGGAAAATCGTGATCGCAGCCACGACTGTCGTCCAAATTGAGGTCATGGGTACACCGACAGTGGTGTCGCTATTAACCGTAGCCTCGATTCTCAGCACGTGTGTGTCGGCGCTGTCGGACGAGCGGCCGAACAATGATATAGCCGGCACACCCAGTTTCCAGTAACGGACCCCGACAATGACGAGCCACTACGACCACGCGCAGGTACAGGAGTTTTGGCAGTACGTCTGGGAGCGCGACGACGTCTACGCACTCCCCGAAGACGCCACAGATCCGACGTACGTGCTCGGTATGTTTCCGTACACGTCGGGGACGCTCCACATGGGACACATCCGGAACTACGCGATTACGGACGCGTACGCCCGATATCGGCGGATGCAAGGTGACGACGTGCTCCATCCGATGGGGTGGGACGCGTTCGGTCTCCCCGCCGAAAATGCTGCCCATGAGCGTGCGAGTGATCCCGGATCGTGGACGCAGGCGTGCATCCGGCGGATGCGTGAGGGACTCGAGGCGATGGGCTTTGGCTACGACTGGGATCGGGAGATCACCACCTGCGAGCCGAGCTACTACCGGTGGAATCAGTGGCTGTTCAAACGCTTTCACGAAGCCGGTCTCGTCGATTACGAGGCCGCCTCTGTCAACTGGTGTCCAGACTGCGAGACCGTCCTCGCCGACGCGCAGGTCGAAGTTCGAGAGGACGCTGCGGAGCCGATCGAAGGTGCGTCTGAGAGCGAAATTCACGCCGGGGAAACCCGGGTCTGCTGGCGCTGTGAGACCCCTGTCGGGAGACGCGAACTCGACCAGTGGTTCTTTACGATCACCGACTACGCCGAGGAGTTAGACGCTGGACTCGACGACCTCGAGGAGTGGCCCGAGGGCGTCCGAGAGATGCAACGTAACTGGATCGGTCGCCAGGAGGGCGCACACATCGCCTTCGAGGTCGCGGACCACGGATCAGTCGACGTCTTTACGACGAGACCCGAGACGGTCGGCGGCGCGACCTACCTCGCGGTGTCGCCGGGCCACGAGCTGGCCGAAGCGCTCGCCGAAGCCGACGACGCGGTCGCGGAGTACGTCCGAACCGCCCGGGAGCGCGATCCCAGTGAAGTCGGCTTCTCTGGCGTGGCAACCGAGGCGACGGCCGTCAATCCCCTCACGGGAGCAGCGCTGCCGGTGTACGTCGCGGGCTACGTGCTCGACGACGTCGGCACCGGCGCCGTGATGGGCGTTCCGGGGCACAACGAGCGCGACCACGCGTTCGCGACCGAGCACGGGCTCCCGGTCGAGCAAGTGATCGAACCCGAGGAGAGTAGCGAAGAGGAAGGAGCTCCCTACACAGGAGAGGGAAGCGTCGCCGACGATGGGGCGTACGACGGTGTCCCGAGCGAGGAGGCCCGCGAACGCCTCGTTGCCGAACACGAGGCGGTCGAGGAGGCGGTGACCTATCGTCTTCGCGACTGGCTCATCTCGCGTCAGCGCTACTGGGGGACGCCGATTCCGATGGTTCACTGCGAGGACTGCGGGCGCGTCCCGGTTCCCGACGAGGATCTCCCCGTCGAACTCCCAGAGTTCGTTCGGACGACAGGGAATCCGCTCGACGAGGCCGATGAATGGAAAGAGACGACCTGTCCCGACTGTGGCGGCCCGGCAGCGCGCGAGACCGACACGATGGATACCTTCGTCGACTCCTCGTGGTACTTCCTGCGGTTTCTCTCACCCGAGTACGACGAGGGTCCCTTCGATCCCGACCGGGCCGCAGAGTGGATGCCGATCGACGTCTACGTCGGAGGCGAGGAACACGCCGTGTTGCACCTGCTCTATATCCGCTTCGTTACCCGAGCGCTCGCCGATATGGGACTCCTCGAGGATCGGGAGCCGGTTTCCCGACTCGTCAGCCAGGGTGCGGTGTTGTACGAGGGGGAGAAGATGTCGAACACGCGTGAGAACGTGGTCACACCCGGCGAGTACGGCGCGGAGACGACGCGGCTGTTCGTCCTCTCGGCGGCCCACCCCGAACAGGACTTCGAGTGGACGGCCAACAACGTCCGCGGCGTCTACGACCTCCAGCAGTCGCTGTACGGAATGGCGACGGCGTTCATCGACGAGACAGAGACCCGCATAGAGCGGACGGATCGAGACGAGTATCTGGATCACGAGATCGATCGAACGATCGCTGCCACGACCGAGGAGTACGAGCGGTTCCGGTTTCACCGAGCGGTCAGCGAGATTCAGGGGCTGGCACGGCTCCTCCGACGGTATCGGGAGTACGGCACGCCCCACGAAGCGGTCTACCGGCGCGGGCTGTTGACGCTATCGGCGCTGATCGCCCCGATGGCGCCCCACCTCGGAGAGGAACTGTGGAACAAGCTTCGGGGAGACGGGCTCGTCGTCCTCGCGGACTGGCCCGAACCCGAGAGCGAGACGGGTCGGTACCGAGCGGAGCGCCGAACCGTCGAGCGAACGATCGCAGACGTCAGAGACATCGTCGACACCGCCTCCATCGAAGACCCCGACCGCATCGAACTGACCGTCGCGGCGCCGTGGAAGTACCGCGTCCTCACGCACCTGATCGAGGCGGACGACGAGGGCGCGGCGATCGAAGCAGCCCTGGCCGACGACGCGATCGACGTCGGCCGGGAACGGACGGCGGCGGTTGCAAGCGAGACGACACCGCCGCGGGGCGAGCCCGGACCGCTCGCCGACGCCGACGCCGAGTACGCAGTGCTCTCACAGGCGCGGTGGCTCTTCGAAGACGAGTTCGGCGCCTCGGTCACGATTCACCGAGAATCCAAGCGATCGACCGAAACCGACGCCAGGCCGGGAAAACCTGCGATCGAAATCGCGTAGCCCGCTCCAGGCGTCGATTTCGGGCGGATGACTTCGTGTGGGTTGTGTCCGCACCATACATGAACAGTTTTATTTCACCGGACTTGATACCTCCCGATAAGATGGTCGAGGGCGGAGATAGCATCGATACGCGCATCCAGACATCGCCGAGTTGGGCAGTCGTGGAAGCAGTAGCGGATGCCGAAGGAATTTCAGCCGACGAACTCGAACCACCCGAGTACGAGGCGTTACACGACGTTATCGATCCGGACGCACTGAACGCGCTCTTTTCACCGCGGGGACAGACTGCCGACCGTGATGGGGGCACTGTTATCTTTAACTACTGTAACTACGAGGTCATCGTCGAGAGTGACGGCTCCGTTCGGCTCGAGTAAGTACTTCGTCACGGTGCAGTAGTGCGAAGAACAAGACACATAGCGCCCCCGTTCTAACGCACACCGATGGCAACTGCGACTGCGAGACGGCAGATCCGGGACCGGCCACTCGGTGTGACGGTAGTTTTGAGCATCATCGGCTATGCGCTGGTCATCGGAACGTTCCTCCTCGACCTTCCGATCTACCCCGACCTGACGAACGCGCAGGTAAACCTGCTGACCCACGCCGTTGCGGTGACCAACCTGGTGACGACGGTACTGCTGGTACTTGGCTGGTACTGGATCCGGCGCAACGAGGTTGCCAAACACCGGGCCGCGATGATCGGTGCGTTCGTGACGATCATCCTGTTTCTGGTGTTGTACCTCACGCGGGTCGGCGGTGGTGACGGCGAGAAGCTGTTCGTCGGGCCCGATCTGTACTACTACGCATACCTGATCATGCTCGCGATCCACATCATCCTCTCGATCGTGGCCGTTCCGGTCGTCCTCTACGCGTTGCTTCTCGGGCTGACCCACACCCCGGCGGAACTGAAACACACTGCCCACGCTCGAGTGGGTCGGATTGCCGCCGGATCGTGGATCCTCAGTCTCGTCCTCGGCATCGTCACCTATCTGATGCTCAACCACATCTTCAGTTACGAGTTCGGACTGGTCGTTCCGCTCGTGTAAGTAGCCAGTACTGGGAATCTTCTCAGTCTCGAATTGCCGAATGAGACAGGATTCGGCCTAAGCCAGTAACTTATCCCAATCGAGGGCCTCAAGATGGATATGAGTGAACGGGCCGACCCCTCTGAAATGGCGTTCGAGGAGAATACGGATGACACCGAGGCCCTACAGTACTATCGCACCCTCGTTAGTACGATCGACGATGGGATCTATCGACTCGACGCTGAGGACCGCCTCGTCTCGGTCAACGACGCCATCGTCGAGAGTACCGGGTACATGCGCAACGAGCTGCTCGGCGAGCACGTGTCCGCCCTCTTCGGTGACGACAGTGCGACGATCGAACGCGAGATAGAGCGTCTCCGAGCGACCGCCGCCGATCAAATCGAGCCCCTCGATCTTACTATAGAAACCGCCGAACGAGGACCGATTCCGTGTAAAGTGCGGATGAATGTGCTCGACGTGGGCGAGACCGCGCAGGAAGCAGTCGGCATTGTTCGTGAAACTGGCGACCGCGAACAGCCGGAGTCGGAAGCGACCGAAGCGACCTTTCGGCGACTGTTCGAGAACGTGCCCGGCAACTATCTCATCGTCCAGCCCGGAGACTACGAAATCGTGGCCGTGAGCGATGCCTATCTGGACGCGACGATGACCGAGCGGGCGGAGATCCTGGGCAAGACGTTGTTCGAGATCTTTCCGAACAACCCCGACGATCCGGCCGAGGGTGTCGGAAATCTGCGGGAATCCCTCGATACCGTAGCGAAGACCGGTGAAGCGGACACCATGCCGGTGACACATTACCCGATTCCCGACCGCGAGTCCGATGACAACGAGTTCGAGGAGCGGTGGTGGAGTCCGATCAATTCACCGGTGTTCGACACGGGTGGCGAACTCGACTACATCGTCCACAGCGTCGAGGACATCACGCCGATCGTCGAGGAACTCTTCGCAGACGGAGAGGAGCAGTTGCTACAGGATTCGAGCACGGCGGAGCCTCAGCTCGCATCGGACGTCGTGTTACGTGGACAGGAGTTACTCCAACAGGCAAAACAAGAAGCATACGAGCAACTACGCGAGAGCGAAGAGCGCTTTCGCGCGTTGGTTACTACCACGTCAGACGCGGTGTTCAGCATGAGTGCAGACTGGAGCGAGATGCGCAGTGTAGAGGGGTCAGATTTCCTCGCAGACACCGACACACAAGGGGCCTCGTGGATTGAACAATACGTTCCGTCCGAAGACCAACTGCGCGTTCAGGAAGCTATTGACGAAGCCACTCGAACGAAAAGCAGCGTCGAGCTGGAACACCGGGTCGTTTGCGAAGACGGCACCGTCGCCTGGATCGTGTTACGTGCGACACCGCTGCTGGATGAAAACGACGAAATCACGCAGTGGCTAGGGACGGCCAACGACGTAACCCAGCGGGTCGAACGAGAGCGCTATCACGAGGACGCAAAAGAGCGCCTGGAGGCGGCGACCGAAGCCGGCGCTGTCGGGACCTGGGAGTGGCATATTCCCGAGGACCGGATGGTCACGGGCGCATCGTTCGCCACGAAGTTCGGGATCGATCCCGACGCGGCCACCGAGGGCGTTTCGCTCGACCAGTTCATCTCGGCGATTCACGACGACGATCGCGAGCGGGTCGAACAACGGGTCGAGGACGCCATCGAATCGGGGGAGGAGTACGAAGAGGAGTACCGCGTCTGGGACGCCGACGACGAACTCCGGTGGGTCGTCGCGCGCGGTCACGTCGAGTACGACGGCGACGGAAATCCCGTCACGTTCCCCGGTGCACTGGCCGATATCACCGAGCGAAAGCAGTTCGAGCAGCGACTCGGGGAATCCAACAAGCGTCTGGAACAGTTCGCCTACGCCGCCTCACACGACTTACAAGAGCCCCTACGGATGGTCTCGAGCTATCTGCAGTTGATTGAGGACCGCTACATGGATGAACTCGACGATGACGGTGCGGAGTTCCTTGAGTTCGCCATCAACGGTGCCGACCGGATGCGAGACATGATCGAGGGGTTACTCGAGTATTCGCGGGTCGAAACGCGTGGAGATCCCTTCGAGCCGGTTGATCTGGACGCCGTTCTCGCGGATGTCCGCACGGACCTTCAGGTGGTGATCGACGAGAACGGCGCCGAGATCACAGCCGAATCGCTGCCTCGCGTCGAGGGAGACCCAGGACAGTTACGCCAGCTATTCCAGAACCTGCTTTCGAACGCAACCGAGTACAGCGGCGACGAGCCGCCACAGGTAGATATTTCGGCTGTGCAGAACGGTTCGGAGGTACGCGTCTCAGTCACCGACAAGGGGATCGGTATCGATCCGGACGACAGAGGGCGGATCTTCGAGATCTTCGAGAGCCTACACGCACAGGACGAGCACTCGGGAACGGGGATCGGGCTCGCGCTCTGTAAGCGCATCGTCGAGCGCCACGGTGGCGACATCTGGGTCGACTCCGAACCGGGTGCAGGTGCAACCTTCTCGTTTACGCTCCCTGCTGCAAGCAGTCAGGAGGCGTGAACGCACTCAACTGGCCAGCTGGGTCGGCTCCAGTCTGAGTTTAGTCCGTCCGCGGGATCGAGCGCGCCCCGAGCGCGAACGCAACGATGGCGATACCCGCGAGGATCGCCAGATTTGCGAGCGCCGGGTCGACGCCCGCAATCTCGGGCGTGGCGGCGTCGGGAGAGGTCGCCGCTCGAACGCCGCGGGCGAAGTACGTAAGCGGCGAGAGCGCCACGAACGGTTCGAACCAGCCTGGAAGCTGCTCGAGCGAGACGAACGTCTCCGAGAGAAAGAGCAGTGGGAGGCCGATCGCGTTGCTCGCGGCGATGGCGCCGTCCTGGGAGTCGGCGTAGCTGCCGAGCATCGCGCCGATACCACAGAAACAGACGACGCCGATGAGGATGTAGGGAACCAGCAGCGGGGAGAAGACGATCTCCGCGCCCGTCAAGACGATCACGAGTCCGAGGATGAGAACGCTGGCGAGACCGATGATCGCCGCGTTGACGATCGTCTGGGCGAGTAGCCACTCGCCTCTGGTCAACGGCGTCGTCGCGAGTTTTTCGAAGCGGTTCCCCTCCCGGTGGCGGGCGACCTCGCTGCCGAGTCGCGAGAGGGGCGTAAAGAGGACGACGACCGCCAGGTAGCCCGGCACGTAGTACGCCGGCGCCTCGGTAAAGAGTCCGTCGCCGGTGGGATCGGTTCGGACGAGCGCCCCGAAGATGACGATCAGGATCACCGGGAAGAAAAAGGTGAAAAAGACCGCTGTTCGACGACGAGCGAACGAGCGCCAGCCGGCGCCGACCGCGGCGCCGACGCGACCCGCACGCACCGAGAGACCGCTGCGCTCACGGGACGCGCTCACGGCCGCACCTCCGGTTCGGCGGCGTTTTCCTCGGTTTCGAGTCGGGCAGTCCGCGCTTGCTCTGTATCATCTGCAAGCGCCAGGTAGACGTCCTCCAGATCCGGTTCGCTCCACGAGAGTCCGGTGTAGGTGACGCCCGCTGCCGCTAGGTCGTCGACGACATCGCCGATATCTGTCGGGGCGACGTCGTGAACGACGAGTGTACCCTCCCGGACCGATGTCCGATGTGCGAGCGCGTCGTCGAGCGTTCCATCACCAGCAGAAGCAGCCTCAGTTTCGACGGTGAGGGTGCGCTCTCCACCGTGGGCCGTGACGAGCGCGTCCGGGGCGCCGGTCGCGACGAGTTCGCCGCCTGCGAGGAGCCCAACGCGGTCGGCGAGACGCTCGGCCTCGGCCATATCGTGAGTGGTCAGAATAACGGTCGTCCCGCCCGCTGCCAGGTCCTCGACGAGGCGCCAGACGGTTCGGCGACCGGCCGGGTCGATCCCGGTCGTCGGCTCGTCGAGAAAGAGCACGTCGGGGTCGTTGACGAGCGTCGCGCCGACGCAGACGCGCCGTTGCTGACCTCCCGAGAGCTCCTCGTACCAGGTGTCGCCCGCGTCGACGAGTCCGACATCGGCGAGCACCGCCTCGGGATCGCGCGCCTCAGTATAGAGGCCGGAGTAGTAGGCGAGTAGCTCGCGGGCAGTGAGCCGATCCGGCGGTGAGAACGCCTGCGGGAGAACGCCCAGCCGGTCCCGATCGACGGTCGCCGGGGGCGCGCCCAGTACGCGGACGGTTCCCGAATCCGGCCTCGTCGTTCCCGTCAGTGCGCGGACGAGCGTCGTCTTTCCGGCGCCGTTCGGGCCGATCAGCGCGAACACCTCCCCACGTTCGACGGATAGCGACGCCGACGCGAGCGCGACCGTCTCGCCGTAGCGTTTCTCGAGCGCCGTTGCCTCGACGACGGCTTCCATACGAGAGGATACCGAACGGGCGCGGGTAAGCGGTTCGATTTTCGGCGTCTGTCGTGGTGCGACGGCTGAGTGGGGGCGCGTTGTGTTCGCAGGGCCAACGGTTAGAACGCCGTTCGTGATTTCTTCGGTATGGTCGAGCTCGGCTACACGCTCTCGAGCGAGGAACACGGCCCGAACGAACTCGTCGACATCGCGGCTCGCGCCGAGGCGGCAGGCTTTGACTTCGTCTCGGTCTCCGATCACTTCCACCCGTGGATCTCGGCGCAGGGCGAATCACCGTTCGTCTGGTCGGTTCTCGCCGGAATCGCCCGCGCAACCGACGAGATCGAGATCGGTGTTGGCGTCACCTGCCCAACAATCCGTATCCACCCGGTGAACGTCGCCCAGGCGGTCGCCACCACCCAGGTGATGGCCGACGGCCGGTTCACCTTCGGTGTCGGCACCGGTGAAAATCTAAACGAGCACGTCACAGGTGCGCGCTGGCCGCCCCACAACGTTCGCATGGAGATGCTAGAGGAGGCGATGGCCGCAATGCGCAAGCTCTGGACCGGCGAGACCGTCACCCACCGCGGCGAGCACTACACGATCGAGAACGCGAGACTGTACACCGTCCCCGAGGAGATTCCCGACGTCGTTGTCTCTGCGTTCGGTCCACAGGCTGCCCGACTGGCCGCCGAGGAGGGAGACGGTCTCTGGACGGTGGGGATAAAAGAGACCGTCCGCGAGCGCTACGTCGACGCCGGCGGCGAGGGGCCGAGATACACTCAGATCGACGTCTGCTACGCCGACAGCGAGGACGAAGCGATTGACACCGTCTACGAGCAGTGGCCGAACACGGCACTGCCGGGGGAGCTGAGTCAGGTGCTCCCGACGCCTGCCCACTTCGAGCAGGCGACGCAGATGATCGAGCGCGAGGACATCGCCGAAGGGTCGACGGTGACGAGCCAGGAACCGGAAGCACATATTGCGTCCATCGAAGAGGCGATCGACGCGGGCTTCGATCACGTCTACGTCCACCAGGTCGGCGACCGGCAGGCGGAGGCGATCGAGTTCTACGAGAACGAGGTGCTGCCAGCGTTCTCCTGATCCGTGCCAAGTGTATACATACACCAGCAGATAGTCTGTCTGACAAGAGAGGTGCGTACCATCGCTTTTTCTCAGTACGTAGACTTCGAATGCGAGTATGAACAATCCCCACACATAGTTGACAGACAGCGCCAATGTAATCGATAGCAACAATTAAGAGTGTTGTCGCACACCACACGAGGGATGAGACACAGCGACGCCGCCCTCCTGGTCGTCGTTGGCATGGTCCTCCTGGCGGGCTGTGCTGAGATGACGACAACAACAGAGGTCGCTGCCGACGGTGAGATCGAGGAGTTGACCGTACAAGCAGAGGTTGAAAAAGATGCCTACGAGAGCTTCGAAGCGGAAGTAGAAGAGAGTGGGCACGACTCTGTCGAGTCGTTCCTCGAAGACGAAGTCACCGAGGGTATCGGTGATTCTGCGCTCGGTTCGGTGACGACCGCAACTGAGCCAGTCGAAAATGACAGGTATCTCCTGACGGTGACGGTAACCCACGTCAATCCGGACGCACTCGGTGACGTCACCGTCACCGTCGAGGACGGGACAATGTACTACGAGAGCACCGACGTGTTCAACCGTAACTTCGCTGGCAACACCTACGAGTTCGACGATGCATTCGATGATGACAACGGGTTCGGGATCAATGACGATCTCTTCGGCGGCGTCGAGGATGGTGACAACGGATACGGCGAGAGTCTGGACGAACTCTTCGAGGAGTACGAAGAGGACATCTGGATCGAGTACTCGGTGACGATGCCGGGGGAGATCATCGATCACAACGCCCACCAGATCAGCGACGACGATCGGACCGCGACATGGGGATACATGGGCGACGAAATCGAGACGGTCTACGTCGAAAGTGAGATCGACGGTATAAATGGCGACGATGGATCCGACGACGGGGCCAACGATTCAACCGGTAGTGATGATGGAGGTGCAGACGACGAAAGCACGGACGATGGGGGTGCGGACGACGACGGTGACGATTCGATTGACAGCGACGACGAACAGACGGACAATGAGAGTACAGACGATGGCGGTAGTGTCTTCGACGATGGCGGCGTGTTCGATGACACACCGAGCGACGACGGAGTTGCTGACGAAGGCGACACACCGAGCGACGACGGGAATGACCACGACGACGATGGCGGGAGCGTAAGCGACTCGATACCTGGCTTCGGGATCAGCGCCATCGTGTTCAGTTCGCTGCTGGCCGGGGCTATCTTGGTGTTGCGACTTCGGTAGACAGATCAGGGCAGAATAGACCCCACCGATTTTCACGCACGGCGTTCAACCACCACCCATGGAGTACACCACGCTCGGAAACACCGGAACGACCGTCTCGCGACTGTGCTTTGGCACCTGGCGCTTTGGGAAAGAGGTCGACGGCGTCGTCGAGACCGAACGAGACGAGGCCCACGAACTGCTCGATGCCTGTCGGGAGCACGGGATCAACTTCATCGACACGGCTAACGTCTACGGCGATCCCGACGGCACGAGCGAGGAGTGGATCGGCGAGTGGCTCGCAGACCACGACCGTGAGGACTACGTTCTCGCCTCCAAGGTCTACTTCCCCTTTAACGGCTGGGGCGATCCCGGACCGAACGATTCGGGGCTGGGGCGAAAGCACATCCGAGCACAGATCGAGGGAACTCTCGACCGGCTCGGTACCGACTACCTCGATCTGTACTACATTCACCGCTGGGACGAGAAGACACCGATCCGGGAGACCATGCAGACGCTAACGGAACTCGTCCGAGAGGGTACAGTCCACTACCTCGGCGCCTCAACGATGGCGGCCTGGCAGCTCACGAAGGCGCTGTGGACCAGCGACGCCGACGGACTCGAACGGTTCGACGTCACACAGCCGATGGTCAACGCCGCCCACTACGACGCGGTCGGCGGCTACCTCGATGTCTGTGCCGACCAGGACCTGGCAGTCTGCCCGTACTCCCCGCTGGCAGGGGGCTTTCTCACCGGGAAGTACGACCGTGGTGACGACGGCGGCGTCGTCGCCCCCGACGGCTCCCGGGGAAGCTTAGACGACGCGTTCGGCGACCACTACGCCACCGAGCGCGCCTGGCGCGTTTTGGAGGCTGTCGAGTCCGTCGCCGACGAGGTCGATGCCACGCCTGCACAGGTCTCCTTGCGGTGGCTGATCGAGCAGGATCGCTTTACCTGCGTGCCGATCGTGGGCGCGCGCAGTCCGGATCAGCTCGCAGAGAACGTCGAGGCCGTCGAAATCGACCTCTCGGACGATCAGTTCGATCGCATCGACGACGCCCGTGCCGAGGAACTGTAGTCACCCGTCAGCGTCGACAAACTCTCGGTACAGATCGCGAATTGTCGGTTCCTCTCGGGAGATTACGTCGGCGTCAGGAAGGGTCGACGCCAACGTCGATTCGACGGCGGGCGATTCCGCGGTGACGCGAACGATCTCTCCGTCGACGGTTGCAGAGCGAACGCCGGGGACGGTCGCGGCGCGGTCGCAGGCGCTGGCTGGCTGTGGCGTCGTCAGCGCCATTTCTGTTTCCAGTTCGGCTCGCTGACACAGCTCCGCGTGCGTTCCGTCCGCCAGAAGTGTCCCCTCCGAGACGAAGCCGATTCGATCTGCGACGCCGTCTAATACGTCGATCTGGTGGGTCGTTACCAGAATTGCCGCACCGCGATCGCGTTCGGCCTCGATAATTCGGCGAGCGATGTCGGCCCCATCGGGATCGAGATTCGCGAACGGCTCATCGAGGATCAGGAGCTCCGGTTCGCCGATGATCGCCATCGCGAGACCGAGGCGCTGTTTCATTCCTTCGGAGTACGCTGTCGCTCGTTTCTCACCGGCGCCCTCGAGCCCGACCAGTGACAGTATACGATCGAGATCGTCGTCAGTTCCAGAGGCGTCACGAACGTACTCCAGATGCTCTCGGCCCGTCAGGTTCACGAACGGCGCGAACTGGTCGGGAAGGTAGCCGACCGGCTGTCTGGCTGCCATCGGATTGCGGTACGGATCATGTTCGAATACGGAGACGGTGCCTTCATCGGCCCGCATGAGTCCCATCCCGATACGGACGGTGGTCGACTTTCCGGCACCGTTCGGTCCCAAGAGACAGTAGAGATCACCTGTCGAGACCGAGAACGAGAGTCCGTTGGCGGCCGGTTCACCACCAAAGAACTTCGTCAGCCCAGAAACCGAGAACACGGTCATTGGATCTCCTCCTTGCGGAAACGAAGGTAGCCCAGTCCGAGTGGGAGAACAGCCCATAGAATCATACCCAGAAGAGCGGCCCCGCTGGTGAGATAAAACGGCGTTGAGTGGAGTACGTCTTCGACTGGGAAGACGTACAAAACCGTGTGCCTAGGTGCAGCGGCTTCAACGGAGGTACTCGCGTGCCACGACGTGTTTGGCGCGCCGATAATTGGATTCGTCACGACGTGATAGAGACTATCGGGAACGAGTCGTTGAAATAAAAGGTACCCACTTGAGGGGTCTGTCTCGGCACGAATCGAGTGCGGTACTTTCGAGCCGGTAAGTTGGTGGTACGCCATCCAACTCAGAACCGCCTCCCAGACGAACACGACGAACAGAAACACGAACGCGAGGAGGTTCGCGACGTGCCCCGAGCGAACAAGTGCCGACAGTCCGACCCCGATCGAAACACAGGAGACGGCGTACCCGGCCGTCACGACGAGAAACGCAACAGTACGTATCGGAGACGGAGTCCCGTACCAGAAGATGCCGGCGGTCAACATAATCGCGACTGGGATCGCCGTCAAGACGAGAACGACGAGCGACCGTCCCAGTACCTTTCCGAGCACGATTTCGAGTCGACTGTGCGGCAGCGATGCCGTCACGATCAAACTCTGGCCCCGTTCATCACTCATCGCCCGATACCCGAGGAAGAACGCCGTCACAAACACGAACGGACCAGTAATGCTCTGCACGGCGGCGAGAGTCGTATTTCCACCTAATGTCTCCAGAAGAAGTGACGTCCGGTGTGCGTGCGACCCGCCGATCCCGTACTGTCGCAACATCACGTACGTCACGAGGAGTCCAATTACAAACAGCAGGAGCGTGATTTTGTACTTGAGCGTCTGCTTGAACTCACGACGAACGATACTGCGTAGCGTATCAGGGCCGATTGTATTTTCTACGTTCATATACTGAAAAATATAGTGTTCCGACTAATAATTTGTGGCTATGGGAAGAGAGAATCGTTCCCAGAGTCGAGCGTGGAGCCACTTCCGTTCTCCTCGCCTCGAAGTTCCAGATACGGCTGAAACGTCTGTCGGAGATCTACACAGTACACTCCGCGAACGTAGTCAATGCAGATTTCACCCATCCTGTTGTCGAACGTGGCCTGCAAGTACGCGTCGAAGTACTCGCCCCGATCAACGATATCGATCTCTGTGCCTTCGTGGCTCACAGCCCAGTTCGTATAGAGTACCGTATCGACTGCGTCGATATCTGTTACTCCGCTACTACCGCCGCGGTACCAGTCCCAGTAGATCCGTCCTCGCCACTCGTAGCCGGTGTAGTCAAACGACGCAGCATACGCGCTGATAGTGTCACTGTAGCTTGTGCTGTATCGATACGAGGGGTGTGAGGTCGTACCTACCCGTGTCTGGTCGTTGGTGGTGCCGGATTCGACGAGTGACGCCTCGATGGATTCGTCGGAGCGGCGGTGAACGTCGCGTTCGTTCCATCCCCACGTTTCGGCTGGGTCGTCATCGATTGCCTCGACTCCTGTCTCGTGGGATTGGAGCACTGTCCCCTGTTCTTGGGCGAGAATGGCGTCCGGCGAAACGTCTGCACCGCGTCGAGGGGCACCGTCTCGGTGTGTGAGTTGGACCTGTTCTCGGGCGACGTATTTCGGGAGGACGGCGTCGAAGAACGCCTCCACTTGCGGCCGCGTCAGCGCGGAAAACACCGCATCCATCTCGTCCGTTTCGCTCCACTCGACGAGTTGTTGCAGCGGGTTCGCATCTGCATCGAAGACGCTCTTGACGAACCGGTCTACCTGCGGGAAACTATGCGGATCGAAGTCGGTGTCGACGCCGTCCGGAGTGCGTTTTCCGCTGGCAGTCCCCGCCAGGATGGCCGAACCGACGGCGATTCCGGCGCTTCGTTTCAACAGCTTCCTTCTCGTAGGGTTATGATTACCCATGGCCGCCCATTGCCAAGAGTTAGTTTAAGAAGTTAAGCGTGAGAATTTATATTAGAGTGTGGTACAAAAGCTATGAGGTTGAAGAGCAGCCTCGGCTGACTGGGAGACGAACCACGAAGAACGCCTATTTTGGTGTGGCTAACTAGCCGTCGGCGTTGTTGTCACAGTACGAGCGCGTCGACGAGGACGGCGACGAGGACGGCGCCGAGGAAGGCGTTCGAGGCGTGGAACGAACGGAAGGCGGCGGCCTCGGTCTGCTCGAAGTGGAGGCGAACGGCAGTCCAGAGGAAGATCCCACCGAAGAGCACGACCGTTGCGGCGTAAAGAACACCGAGATCGGTGATCCACGCCAGCGCGACCGTACCCGCGAAGGTGGCGGCGATGTAGTAGATGATGTGCTTTCGCGTGACCGTCTCGCCGCGGACGACGGGCATCATCGGGAAGCCGCCGCGGGCGTAGTCGTCCCGGTAGGCCAGCGCGAGGTTGTAGAAGTGTGCGGGCGTCCAGAGAAAGATGACGCCGGCGAGCGCGAGCGCCGGGAGCCCAATCTCGTTGGTGACCGCAGCCCAGCCGATCAGTGCGGGGAGTGCACCTGCGGCGCCCCCAATAACGGTGTTTTGGACCGTGTTCGGCTTCAACAGGAGCGTGTAGACGACACTGTAGAAGACGATTGCGATCAGCCCCAGAGCGGCCGCCAGCAGGTTGATTGTGAGGAACGCGGCCATCGAGGCACCTGTCAGAACGAACCCAAAGAGTAACGCGTTCCGGACCGGAACCAGCTGGGTCGCGAGCGGGCGGTCGGCCGTCCGGGACATCCGCTGGTCGATGTCGCGCTCTAAGACGTGGTTGAACGTCCCGGAAGCGCCGATCGCTAACACGCCGCCGCCGAGGGTCGCGACGATAGTCGTCGGGGAGAGGTCGGGTCCGGCAGCCAGAGCCATTCCGGCCGCGGCAACGAGACAGAGCAACCACATCAGCCGCGGCTTCATCAGCTTGAAGTATGCAAACGCGGTGAGCCTGGCCCGGGCCCACCGGCCAGCCGGGAGCTGACTCGAACCCCCGGTATCGGCTGTGGTGTCGGGTTCGATCGGGTCGGGCGCTGGCTCGATCGCATCGTCCTCCCGACCGGTCGCGATTTCTAGGTCCCAGGCGAGACCGAGAACGATCAGCGAGAAGATCAGGACACCGAGCCCTAAGTGAAGGCCGGGGGCGATCGCCGCCGGGCCAAGGGTCGCAGTCGCCGCGCCGACGGCAATCTGCACGACGTAGAGGCTGGCACCGGCGAGCAGGACCGTCCGAACGCGTTTTGAGGTCGGACCGAACAGCGCCGCCACCGCGGTGACGGCGACGAGTGCACCGACGAGGACCGCCGCGAGACGGTGGCCCCAGACGATCGCGAGCTCGGTCTGACTCAACGGATCCGCAGGAACTGTACAGGTCGGCCACGTCGAACAGGCCGATGAGGCGCCGGTCATCGAGGTTGTCGCGCCGACGATCAACAGGAGATAGACGCCGAGTGCGGTCGCTGCCAGTAGCGCGGAGAAGCGCTGTTGCGTGCCGATGGGACGTGGATACGACTCGAGCGTCACGGCAGTTCTTGTCTGAAGGTTCGACCGCGGGTATTTAGGCGTCCCGCTTTCCGCGTTCGGAGTCACTCCCCCGTAGCGTCACATCCCCATATCGGAAGCCGCGCCGGGAATCGGCAGCTCGAAGGGATCGACTCCAAGTAGCTCTCCGACGTGATCAAGTGCCATGTCGAACCCGTAGTACCGCTCCAGCTCGTCGCCATCAACGCCGTCTCGGACTTTGAGCATCGCGTACCCATCGCGGTTCTGGGCGACGACGACGGGAAAGCCGTCGATCGATGCCGGCAGGGTTGCCCCATCGTCCCGACTTGCTGAGGCGGACCGTCGGAACGCAAGCAGTCGTTCCGTTTCAGTTTCGTCGTACACTGCTTGGACCGCATCTGTTCGTTCCATGCGTTCGGCGTCGGCATCGTTGCTCATATCTCGCTGTCGGAAGCGGACGAACGGGAACCTGTCGATTTCGGGACCCGGCAACGCGGATCGACACCGATTTGCCGGCGCTCTGATGACAGGCGTTCGTGACGTCTTCCGAGCCAGCGGCGTGGCGCCGCATCGCGACCCTCCATCGCCCCGCCGCAAGCGGCCCTCGATGGCTCGCGCTCTCGGCGGCGGCGTTCTTCGCGTTCGCGTACGTGTTCGCAGGCGTGCTGGCTGTCCGGCAGGGTCGACCTCTCCAACCGATTATCATCGGTGTTCCCGCGCCAGAAACACTCTCTGTGACGCTGTTCACCCTGGCGGTACTGCTCGTACTGGTCGTCGTCGCTCACGAGGCGATCCACGGACTGTTCGCGACCTGGTACGGTGGGGAGCCGAAGTACGGGGTCGATCTGACGTCGGTTGGGCTCCCCCACGCCTACGCCGCGCTCGCCGGCACCTACACGCGCGATCAGTTGCTCGTGATCCTTCTCGCGCCGTTTCTCGTCCTGACCGGTCTGGGGCTCGTGTTTCTTACGATTGTCCCCACTCTGGTGGTCGCCGTCGTTCTGGCGGCCAACGCTGCGGGCTCGATCGCAGATCTCTGGATGGCCGGTCGGCTCCTCCGGTATCCTTCGAGCGTCCGAATCGGCGAGCCACCGGTGTGCGTCGAGACCGACAACCGTTACGCCGACGAAGTATCAAACGGCGATACGACAGACGGCGTGGCGATCTACGGACTCGCGTCCAGCGAGGAGACTGGCCACCCCAGCTCAGAACTACTCTCGTCGCTGGTCGTCGGCTCCGTCGGTACCTTCGCGATCCTCGTGATGGGGCTGCTCTCGCTGGTGTTGCTCTCGCTCGCAGTCGGCAGTGGAAGCGTTACGATTGGCCTTGGTGATCGGCTGACGCTACTCAGACATGACTTCGTTCCCGAGGAGGGGATCGCCCTGCTTCGCGTCGACGCCGCCGCAATTGTCGCGATATCCGCATTGGGCGGCGCCTGCTGGGCGGTCGTGGCGCATACGAGGCAATCCAAACCGAAAGGATAGAGAGCCAGAACCGTCGAGAGAGACCATGACGAAGTGGCTCCAGAGCGGACGCCGACGCGACATCTGCATCCTGCTCGCGAGCGCCGGTGAGCGACGCGGACAGGAGCTCAAATCGGCACTTGAATCGCACTACGACGAGCGACTCGACCCGTCTTCCTTTTACGGATCGCTCTCGGCGCTAGTCGAGGCCGGGTTCGTCGAGAAACGGACCGAGGGGCTGTACGACGTCTACACGCTGACCGAGGCGGGAGAGCGACGGCTCGCCGCACACTACGACTGGCTGCAGTCTTGCCTGGACGAGTAGAGACGGTACCACATAGCGACGGCCGGATCCTCGTGACTCGAGTGACGCACGGTAGGCAGTGTGGTACGTGTTCGAAGCGGTCACGGATAGTGACGCACGGACCGCGGTGTTTTTCCGGGAAGCGGACGAATAGGGGCTACGTCAATGACAACGGGCCAGCGCGAACGCACCATCGACGCCGACCTGGAGTGGTGTTCCGAGGCAGTACACGGCGTCTCGCGGACGTTTTCCATAACAATCGATCGGCTCGAAGAGCCGATGGCGACGCAGATTTCCCTGGGGTACCTCTTGTGTAGAATTGCAGATACGATCGAGGACGCAGGGCACATTCCACCGGAGCGACAGACCGAGGTGCTCGAAACGTACGACCGCCTGCTGGACCCGGACGATCCGACCGATGTCGAGGCGTTCATGGCCGACGTGGGGCCCTGGATCCCCGAGGATCCAAGCCCCGACTGGGAGGTTGTCGAGCAGACGCCCCGAGCCGTCCGGGCGTTCGAATCGATCGACGACGAACCGCGCGAGATCATGCGCGATCCCGTCCGAGAACTCGTCGGCGGAATGGTGATGTTCACCAGTCGGTACGCCGAGGAAGGGGGCCTACGATTACAGACGCTCGAAGAACTCGAGGAGTACTGCTGGTACGCCGCCGGCACCGTCGGCACCCTCATCACCGGACTCGTCGCCCGCGGGGCCTCCGAAGAGCGCGCCGAAGAGATGCGCGACAACGCCCGATCGTTCGCGCTGCTATTACAACTCGTCAACATCGCGAAAGACGTCGAGTCGGACTACCACGAGGAGAACAACGTCTACCTCCCCGCCGAGTGGCTCGCCGAAGAGGACGTTCCGCTCGAAGCGATCACCGAGGAGCCAAATCACGGCGGCGTCACGAACGTAATCCGCCGGGTAACCGACCGTGCCGAGACGTATCTCGACGACGCACACCGGTATCTGGAGGTGCTACCCGAGCACCACGGCAATCGTCTCTCCGCGTGGGCGATTCCCTATCTGCTCGCGGTCGGCACGATGCGTGAACTCCGCGAGCGACCCGAGGACGTGATCCGCGAGGGTGACGTCAAAGTTTCTCGCGCCGAGGTGTACGAACTACTCCGAGCGTTCGAACGCGGCGTGACACGGTCGGGTGTCGACGACCTGCGCCGTGAAATTTCGGAGAAACCGCTCCATCAGTAGCTGACCCGGCCTCGGACGGCGCCGTTTTTCAACCCAGCGTCACTCTACAGGCGAAATCTCGCTCTCGAGTTCGCCGTCCGGTGTGACGACGACGGTTACCGCGGCAGTGTCTGGCCCCCAGCCGCTTCCCGCCAGTCGGTCGACGATCTCCTCGTTTTCGAGTACCAGCACGTCGTCGCCCGTCTCCGCGCGAATTGCGTACGCTCTGGCGTGCTTGATCCAGGGACCAGCGATCGACATCTCGTCACCGTCCTCGCCCGCAGCCTCCAACTCGACCGTCTGCTCGTAGCCGTCGTCGAGATTGCGCCCCGCCGTTATCACGACCTCGACAGCCTCTTGGGAATCGTTTCTGGCAACGAGCGGATCGAACCGCAGATCGTTGCGTCGCACGTATTGCTCCCTCGCGTAGGCTCCGGTTCCGAGAGCGAGGAGACCACCGAGAGCGCCACCGAGGAGCGTTCGTCGACTGTACCGCATCAGTCAATCGTTCTCTGCATTCGACAAAACTGTATCGGGTATTCTCGCCGACTCTCGTTGACGTGTGGACTGTCGGACGTTCGTTCCGCCCGAGAACCGAGGATAATCTTCAAGAGCGATGGGTGAGAGGTGGGAACTGATCTGGTGATCGGAGTGGCAGACGAATCAGCCGTCGGGGAGACGGACGTCGACACACGGCGACTCGCCGAGCGCGAGCGCCGCGCCCTCGAGTCCGCGGGTGTCGAGCCGAACACCGTCTCCCGCGGCGAGCGTTCCTACCGGATGCTCCTCGACGACGGCGTCGAGCCCGGGATCGCCAACGCCCTTCGCCGTCGGTTTTCCCTCCCGTGGTCGTTTGAAACAGTGGGCGACCTCGACCGTCGCTCCGCTGAGGTTCGCGGTCTCGGAGCAGCCGAGCGGGAGTGGGTCGCCGCGAGCACCGACGAGGAGTGGCAGGCGTTCGAAACCGATCGCCACTACCACGCCGACGAGGGCGACGAGTCATCTGAGAGTCGACCGTGGCCGAAGCCGACGCCCGTCCACCGTGTCGCCGGCGTCGGCCCTGACGACGCCACAGCGCTGGCCGACGCAGGTGTCACCTCCGCAGAGCGCCTGGCAACGATCGATGCCGGCGCGGTAGCCTCGGCACTGGGGCTGAACGTGCTACACGTCCGAACCTGGCGGTACAATGCCCGCGAGTTGCTCGAGTGAGAATCAGGCGATCTCGCGTGGCCGGCCCCACGTCGACGTGAGCGAGACGTAGAGGCCGACACCGAACAGCAACAGTGCGTAAAACGCCCACCCGGGCCAGCCAGTCGACAGGAACAGCAGCGCCAAGAGTAACACCCAGAGTCCCAGAATAGCCGCGTCGAGTAGTAGTCTGGCGAGAACGACGACCGTCGTTCGCAGTCTGCTCTGTCCGCGCGTGTCTCCCGTTTGTGTCGTGTCTGTGGTGGAATTGGCCATCGTTAGAAGTGATATCCCTGCGTTTCGAGGAGGTGGTAGGCACTGACGCCCCAGACGTAGCTCTGTCCGGGCCACCAGGTGCGTGCGTTGTTCACGCCAGCGATGAGCACGCCGTCGGAATCTTCCGGATCAGGGTGATAGCTGACAGAGCCGCTGTCGCCATCTATCAGGTCCATCTCACCGCCCCAGCGAATCTGCCCGCGTCGGCAGAACTCGTCGGTGAAACACGTGATCGCGTCGATTCCCTGGATCGCTCCGCTCGTGTGGCCGGTCATCGAACCCACCTTCTCTAAGTACTCGTCGCGCGCGATGAGATCTGCGAGTCCCCAGCGAGTGTACTGACCGTTGACGCGGACCGGCGGACTCTGGTCGATGATCGATCCGGGTTCGACCTCGCCGTTTGGCTCTACGGCCACGATATCCTCGGCTGGGTAGGCGTTTCTGACCGTTCCCAGTTCGATTGAACTGCCGTGCTCGACCGGAAGCGAGAGCGGCTTTCCGCGGACGTTGTCGCTCCCCTCTGCGTAATAGGCGTGTTCAGCCGTGGAGAAAAACGGCCCGTCGCCGTCGCGATGGTGGAGCGCCGGACCAAGCGTTGCCGTGCTGTCGTCCGTCTCGACGGAAACGCCAGCGGGAGCGCCGTCGGAAAGCTCACTCGCCAGTCGCGGCTCGACCTCGCCCGGATTCCGACCGTCTTCGAGTTCGGTGATCTGCTCGACGTCGATCGTGACGTCTGTGATCATGTCTGCGATATCCGACAGGGTGCCCGTGCTGACCGATACTCCGACGGAGACCGACGCGGTTCCCTCGTCGTAAGAGCTCGGAACGACGGTGCTTCCGAGGTAGCCGGTAACCCGCAGCCGCGAGAGCCAGTCGTTTAGTCGGATTGCCGATTCGACGGCGGCGTACCAGTCAGCCGGTACCGTTCGCGTCCGTTCAGTGAGCGACCACGGATCGTCGTGGTCCTCACGAACCAGCGCGGTGACGACCGGAACCTCGCCATCGTCGGCCGTCAGAAAGTGGTCAACGTCGAGGAACTGAGCCATTCCGAGCGCGTAGCCGCCGCTGGCGAGCGTACGGAGGAACTCCCGTCGGTCCATCCCGGTATCGACGCGCTCGCGAAGCGTTGCTAGTGACTGGGTGCGTGTCGATTCGTCAGTTGCCATTCCTGTCGTCGGCCGTCTCGTCGTGTCTTCGATCGTCAGTGTACCCGCCGGCAGACTGCAGTCGCCGACCCCGGTCGTGAGTGCCCGAATCTCCGATAACGATCCCAGTATCCGCCCAGTGAGTCGATAGCAATTCTGCCTGCAAGTGCCGTCAACGGACCCCTTCGAGTCGCCAGACAGCGTTTTCAATCTGTGTAGCGCTCCGATTGCAGTGGCCTCGGTGCTGTGACGGCCCGAACCGTTCGAGCCGTGTCGTTCGACTAACACGCGGAGAGACGGTCAGAGACGGACGATAGGCGGCCCCTATGAGACGGTATGATTCGATTACTCACCCCTATCCTTCGCATAACAATGTCGGGGTTGCTGGTAGCGTGGCGTGCGGTCTCATACGCTCCTTGGGATACGAAGCCGGTTCGACTCCGGTTGGGAGTCTATGCGTTTCGACGCTGCCGCTATGCCAGTCGACGCGACGGAACTGTCGGCCGTCGATCTCGAACGCCAACTCTGGGTCGTGGTCGCTCTCGCACTCCTTGGAGACGTCATCACGACGTTCGTTGGCCTCCATCTCGGGCTCGGCGAGTCAAATCCCATCACCAGAAGTGCAATCGAGGCATACGGACTGATCGGAATGCTGGGTCTGAAGGCGGTCGCAATAGGCATTGGAGTGGCCTGCCGTCCGGCGTTGAGCCAGGCGTACCGACCGATTATCCCGGCCGGGCTGGCACTCCCGTGGGTCGTCGCTGTCGGCGTGAATCTGTACATGATCTCGACGGTCGTCTAACCGCCGTCGGCGACGAGCGGACGGTGCGCCGGTTACGAGTAGGGGTATCAGAAGAAGATTGGCACCACTAGGTGATGCATACACCGTCGTGTCAGCGTGGGGATTCGAGCGCACGACGCCAAACAATCTGTTACTCGTCTCATAGACGGTTGGCGCGTGACTCAGAGCGTAGAGTGGCCGCAGATGACGATTGTAGGCACTCAGTACTCGGTTACCTGGTGTAATGGTTGGCGGCGTTTATCCGGAAAATCCCCGTTGTTGTCGACGCCATTATGGCAGACATGAGCTCACGAAATCTACTCGTTGCCCTGGTAGCAGCGCTGATGGTCGGTGCCGCCCTCGCGGTCGGAGGCGGGGCCGCCGTTCCAGCCCAGGACGACGACCAAGCGACGGACGAGACGCCAGAGACGGCTGACGAATCGCCACTCGACGTTGTAATCGAAGAGCCAACCATCCTCACGGTCGATGACTTAGAGGAGTGGGGGGCTGACGACGCTACCGAGAACGGTGTTGACGATGCTGACGACACCGAAGTCGACGATACCGAAGCGGACGATAACGGCGTTGACGACGGCGTCGAAGAAAACGGCGTTGACGACGCCGAAATGGACGATAACGGTGTCGACGACGATGCTGCCGTCGACGAGTCCCTTCACGTAGCGATCGACGATGCGAACGTCTACACGGAAGCAGCCACACAGGCTGACGCCGATGCCGAAGACGGCCAGATCACCGTCGAATCGGCCACCATCTTCGTCGTCGCGGACGCACAGCTAGACGACGTCGACGATAACGGCGTTGACGATGCCGAGATGGACGACAACGGCGTCGATGACGGCGACGACATCGACGAGGAAGAAGACGTGGATGAGCGACCGACCGGCGAGAACGATGTCGCCGAGAACGGCGTCGAAAACGACGATAACGGCGTTGACGACGCCGAGATGGACGAGAACGGCGTCGACGACGCTGACGACAGCGTCGAAGAGAACGGCGTCGATG
Source organism: Halobacteria archaeon AArc-dxtr1 (assembly GCA_025517425.1). NCBI lineage: Archaea > Methanobacteriati > Methanobacteriota > Halobacteria > Halobacteria archaeon AArc-dxtr1. The sequence goes on from JAOPJY010000001.1 coordinate 867,834, forward strand.
ACGCCGACAATGGCGAAATAGACGATAACGGTGTCGACGAATACGTCGACATCGAGCAAGCCACTGTCTTCGTCGTCATCCACGACGACGGCGACCAGACCGATGACGGAGTCGCTAACGATGACGACGGGATGGATGACAACGGCGCCGATGACGCTGAGATAGACGAAAGCGGCGTCGATGACGCTGACAACGGCGTCGACGACACCGAAGCGGATGATAACGGTGTTGACGACGCTGACAACGGCGTCGACGACACCGACACTGAGGTTGACGACAACGGTGTCGACGATACCACGGACGCCGATGTCCACATCCAGCAGGCAGACATCTACGTCGTCCACCACGACGACGCAGCCCCGGTTGATGAGAACGGTGTCGACGACGCCGAGATGAACGATGACGAACTAGATGAGACTGACAACGGCGTTGACGAGACCGAAGCGAACGATAACGGCGTTGACGACGCTGACGACGGCGTCGAAGAAAACGGCGTTGACGAGACCGAAGCGGACGATAACGGCGTTGATGACGCTGACGATGGAGAAATGAACGATAACGGTGTCGATGACACTGCAGAGAACGGTGTCGACGACGCTGACAACGGTGTCGACGATACCGAAGTGGACGACAACGGCGTCGATGACGTAAGTCAGGACGCTGACGTCCACATCCAGCAGGCAACTATCGTCGTCGTTCACGACGATGTCGCAGATATGCCAGCGGAGCCGCCTGCTGAGGACAACGACTACGACAACGGCGAGGATGACGACTACGACAACGGCGAGGATGACGACTACGACAACGACGACGGTGTCGAGCAGGCAGCGGTCGCGAGCGCGTGCCACTGTTAACGATCGAATAGCTGCAATCGGCTGCAGACTGCTGCCCGATCGCTTTTTTGCCGGCGCACCGACGGTTAGTCACAAACCGACTGACGATTGCCAATCGCACTCTGTGGGAAGTTGACGTCCAACGTGACGACCGTTTTCGATACGTCGTCAGTCGCTACGCTTATTCACCACTCGATAAATTGTACGCATATGGCTGAGGCGAACCCGTTCGAAAGTCTTCAATCACAGATCGACGAGGCGGCCGAAAATCTCGAAATTGGCGACGACGTCATCGATCGGCTGAAACATCCCGAACGTGTCCTCGAAACGAACCTGACGATCGAGCGCGACGATGGCTCTCTCGAGCGATTCAAAGCCTTTCGATCGCAGTTCAACGGCGATCGCGGCCCGTACAAGGGCGGCATCCGATATCACCCCGAAGTTACCCGCGACGAGGTGAAGGCACTGTCGGGCTGGATGGTGTATAAGTGTGCCACCGTGGACATCCCCTACGGCGGTGGGAAAGGTGGCATCGCCGTCGATCCCGACGGGTACTCTGCAGCCGAGCTCGAGCGGCTCTCCCGTGCGTTCGCGGTCGAGCTACGGCCACTGATCGGCGTCGATCGGGACATTCCCGCACCCGACGTCAATACCGGCCAGCGAGAGATGGGCTGGATCAAAGATACCTACGAAACGCTCGAGAACACGACCGAGCCGGGCGTTATCACGGGCAAAGCTGTCGACAGCGACGGCAGTGAGGGACGCGTCGAAGCGACCGGCCGCTCGACCGTCGTCGCCGCCCGCGAGGCCTTCGAGTACCTGGGACGAGACATCGCCGATGCGACCGTCGCGATTCAGGGGTACGGTAACGCGGGCTGGATCTCCGCGAAACTCGTCGACGAGATGGGCGCAACCGTCGTCGCCGTCAGCGACTCCAGCGGCGGGGTCGCCAACCCCGACGGGCTGGATCCGATCGCAGTCAAAGAGTACAAAAATGAGACGGGAAGCGTCGTCGGATACGAGGGCGCGACCGAGGAACTCACGAACGAAGACGTACTCACCCGCGACGTCGACTTGCTCGTTCCCGCGGCCCTCGAGAACGCGATCGACGGAGACCTAGCCCAGGAGGTCGAGGCTGACGTCATCTCCGAGGCGGCCAACGGACCGCTGACACCAGCGGCAGACGAGGTGCTTGCCGACACCGAGACGATCGTCATCCCCGACATTCTCGCGAACGCCGGGGGGGTCACCGTCTCGTACTTCGAGTGGGTGCAGAACCGCCAGCGCTTCTACTGGACCGAAGAGCGCGTCAACGAAGAACTCGACGCGATTATCGTCGACGCGTTCGACGCCCTCGTCGACACCTACGAGGAACACGACGTAGAAACGTTCCGGACGGCCGCCTACGTCGTCGCGGTTCAGCGCGTCGCCGACGCCTTTGAGCAACACGGCGCGTTCCCCTGACGAACAGGGCGCGTTCCCCTGACGTGGGCGTTCGATGCTCGCGGTGACCGACCAGCGAGTGGTCGCTTCTCATGAAAGTCACGGAACCCAACGTTTTCTGTGGAGTCGCGATAGGTATTTGGTCTTCCTGACTGTCTGGGTAGGTGAATCGAATGCTCCGCGAACGACTCTCGACGTACCGCGATCGGGCCCGCCGAGAGCTCACGACGGCGATGACCGCGGAGTACACGCCACACGAGATCGCGCTGAGCTTCGCGATCGGGCTGTTCGTAACGGCGATGCCGACCGGTGGTCTCGGTATCGGACTGCTACTCGGGCTGGCCTACTGGCAGGCGTGGGCGAGCAAGGCGGCGATGATCGCGGCGATTGCGGTGTTGAACCCGCTGGTCAAGCCGGCGGTTTACGTCGCCAGCTACCAGCTCGGCGCCGCTCTGCTCGGCAGCGAACTCGTGGTCTCGCTGGGCCATCCGACGCTCGATCTGGGGCTCGAAATCGTCCAGTTCCTCCTGTTTGGAAACCTCGTGATCGCCCTCTTGCTCGCTGCGCTGGGCTACGTCGCCGTCTTCCGGGTGACAGTGGCCTACCGCCAGCGCCAGGAACAAGTCTCGCCGGGTGGCGCCTGGGCCACCCTCTCCGTATTCGGCCGACGAAAGCGATAGCCACTACCAGCCGCGATTCTCGTCGTCTTCGTCACGGTCGCTCGTCTCGTCCCACGTCGACCAGCCGTCGTCGTCTGTTTCGGACCGGCTATCGTCCTCGTTGCCACCGTTCCAACCGTCGTCCTTGCCGCCAGCAGCGCCCCAGCCATCGTTCCCGTCTGAGTCGTCAGGGACGCCGATCCCTGGCTCACCGTCTCGTACTGCCTCTCGCTGGTCGGGGATCAGATCGAGTTCGGGGTCGGTGTCACCGAGCAAGAGCAGCGCGTAGTACTGGAAGTACGTGGTGATCGGGACCCACACCAGCGCGACGAACACCAGAAAACTGATCAGCGCGAGCACGACCAGGAGGAGGACGGGAATCGCCGCGAGGTCGCCGAGGGCGGCGACCAGAACCACGGCGACGACCACAACGGGGATCGCGAAGGCGAGCAACGAGATGCCGACGACGAACCAGACGGTAATCGAGATGACGAGGTTGAGAATCCAGACCAGCAGCAGGTAGACGACGTACTCCGCCCAGTTTCCGGCAAGCGCCGAGAGGAATCGACGCCAGGCGCTCAACACGCCGCGTTCTTCGAGCAACATCACCGGGGCGACGAACTCGGAGGTAAATCGGTTGACGACCGCGTACGAGAGAGCGACGGCCCCACCGAACAAGACGACCGCACCGGCCTCCACACCCGAGAGCGCGGAGAGTCCACCTGCCCCCGAGACGAGCAGGTAACTCGGAACGAGCGCCACCAGTGACGCGAGGAGCAACAGCGCGATTCGGAACCCGAACAGCCGGAGGCCGCGACCGAGGTTCTCGCGGAAATACCGGCGCACGTGAACCGTAGACGTACTGAGCGACTGGATGAAGACGAACTCCATGATCGCGGCGAGCAGGGCGTAGACGAGCCAGATGCCAAACACCACCAGCCCGATCAACACGAGTGCGAGCACCAGCTCCTCCCAGGGCACCTCTTCGCCGGTCTCAGCTTCGAACTCGGATTCGAACTCCGAGAGGAACTCCCCGTCAGTGGTCATCTGAACGTCGCCGGCCGGAACCGAGGGGCCGCCGAATCCGAGGCTGCTGACGAAAAAGACGATCACGGCGAGCCTGAGCCACAGCCCGGGCCGAGCCGGCGTCAGGAACTCGCGGGTTGCGTCGATCGCATCGCTGAGGTCGTCGACGGCGTGCATATGCCACCCCATACTCTCGACACAGTGAAAATGATACTGTTTCACAGTGATCGAACGGGGACGAGCAGTGTGACGGGGACAGCAACCTTCGAACGAGAGACTCGGTCGGGACGTTTAACCTACCGGCCCGTCTGTGTCGTGATATGGATATCCGCCAGTTCGCTCGCGGAACGGTCGCGTGGAGTCGGATCGAGCGCGTGATCCGGACGCTGGCGGAGCGATACGATCGGGAGGTCGTCCGCGTCGAGTTTTTAGAGAGTGATAACTGGCTATCGACGCCCTGCGTGATTGACGACAGGTGGTTCGTCAAGATCGTCTCCCGCCAGAACGCCTTGGTCCACGCGCTGTTGACCACCGGCCGAAACGTGGGCGCGTTCTCCTCGGGTGTCGAGGGCTTTTTCGACCGATTCGAGACACCCCTCGAGATGGTCGAACACGAGTACGAAGCCACAGAACGGATGCGCGAAATCGGGATCAACGTCCCGCGTCCGATCGAGGCGTTCGAAGTCAACGGACTCGGCGTCTTGGTTCTCGAGTATCTCCCGGCGTTCCGGACGCTCGAGGAGGTCGACGACGAGGCGGTTCGACGCGTGGCAGTCGACCTCTTCGAAATGTTGGCGATGCTTCACGAGCACGGCCTCGCCCACGGCGACGTTCGCGCCGAAAACGTCCTCCTTTGTGGGGACGAACTGTACGTCATCGACGCGACGAACGTCTCACCGGACCGGGGTCACGAGACGACGGCCTACGATCTGGCGTGTGCGATGGCCGTCCTCGAACCCCGGATCGGTGCCAGAGACACCGTCCGAATGGCCGCGACCGTGTACGATCCTGAGACACTTCTCTCCGCACGGGAGTTCCTCGATTTCGTTCGCCTACGACCGGACCACGAGTTCGATAGTACAGTGCTCCGAAGCGAAGTCGAGAAGGTCGCTGATCTCGGGCAGGTGTAAGAACGGCTCGCCGGGGAAGGGAGTGGGCGAGAGCGACGAGCGAGGTCGGGAGTGGATCCAACTCCCGACGAGTGGCCGAGCGCGTGTACCGGTTTCGACGTGAAAAGCGCCTTCACCGGCATCTTCTCGTTGGCGGCCGATACCTAAAAGGCCACGGTTAGCTCGCACCGAGCGGCGCCTCTAGAGACGGCGCCTCAAGTACGGTCAATCGGTCGTCCGAAGATGTCGCTCGAGTGCCCGGCGGAGATTCTCGAGTTCGCCGTCTAGATTGCGCTTGAAGAAGGTCTCGACGCCGGGGAGCTTACCCTCGACGATGAACCGGTTCTCGAGTCGGCTTCCCGTCTCGGTCGCCGTGATCTCGTGGGTGCCGGTGACGTCCATCACCGCCGAGGTGCCGGTAAACTCGACGAACTCGGGGGGGCGTCGGGTTACGTCTTTCGTCCGGACCGTTGCCGTCTGTCGGACGAACGGGATCGGAAGTTCGACGTGCCAGGTGACCGCTCGCCCAGCCTCGTCGGTGACGGTGTAGTCCGAGACGACGCTGATGGCCTGCGCACGGTTTTTCGGATCTGCGATGAACTCCCAGACGCGTTGTGGAGGGGAATCGACCTCGAACGAACGTTCGACCCGGACGGTCATAACCCGACGTGCGTCACTCAGGGGTAAAAAGTCGATGGAAGCGGCGACCAGTCAGCTAACCGTGACCTTCCAGGTCGTCGAACGGGCACGTCCCCACTTCTCGATGTCGACGTCCTCGGATTTCTCGGCGAGATGGGGGAGACGAGCCCCGACCTGTTTCGAGGATAGTCCAATCGCGTCGGCGATGTTCTTGGCCCGGAAGTACTGCTCGCCGCGGGCTGCGCTCTCGCGGAGGTACGAGAGAATCCGCCGCTCTTCAGTGGAGTAGTCGCTCATCGTCCACCGAAGATAGAGCGTGGATGGTCTTAACTCTTCATAGCGTTCGTCCGGGCGTGAAACTGTGAGCGACCGGAGCGGGAGCAGAAAGTGGGCTGTCGGTCGAGCGTTAGTCCCAGAGGTGAATGCCGACGACGGCGAGGATCGCAAAGAGAACGGCGGCACCAAAGCCCCAGGCGGCCGTGATTTCGGGAATGCCACCAAGTTCTAGAGCACCGACGATCATCGCGACTGCACCGATGAGAACGAGCGCGCCAAACACCATCGTGAGTCCGAGCCCCGTATCCGTCGCGGACTCCGTCTGCGTAGTCATACGGCCCGGTTGTCGACCGGGTCCCTTAATTGCACCCATTCGTGTCGGTGTGACTGGCGACCGATCGGGTAGTCACGAGCGGGCTCAGTTGATCGTCGTGTGTTCGGACTCCTCGTTGAGCGCGAGGTTCGCGGCGATCTCTGCGTTTCGCATCGCGTACTGGGCGGTTTGCTGGAGGCTTACGAGCACCTCCCGAACCTGGAGCAGATCGTGGTTGTTCATCTCCGGGAGATCGGCGAGGATCTCGCGCTCTCGATCCGAGATTTCGTGGAACAGTTTGCGCGCCTCGATCATCTTGTCGTAGTCGCGTTCGACGGCCGACTCGACTGCCAGTGTCGTGATCTCGTCGACCTGTTCGGTCAGTTCGCGGATTTCGCGCATCGCCGCGTTATCGATGTCGAGTGAGTGATCGCCGGCCTCGAGGACAATTTCGGCGATATCTTCGGCGTTGTCGGCGGTGAGCTCTAAGTTCTTCGCGATCGAGCGGTAGCCGATCAGCGGGAATCCCGAGTCCAGCCCGACGGCGCGGGCGAGGTTGGGGTTCTGGTAGGCAGTAAAGATCAGGCGCAACAGGAGCACGAAGATCTTGTTCGCCTGGCGCTCTCGGTTCAGGGCTCGCTGGGCGAGGTCCGGGTTGCCGTGAGCGAGCGATTTGATCGCCTCGCCACGCATCGTCCGGCCGGTTCGCTCTAACCGTTCGAGGAGGTTATCGAGCGTGAAGTCCTCGGGGTCGACCGAGCAGCGAATCGAGATGCTTTCGGGGGTCTCTTCGATGACGCCAAGCCCCATCAGCTGGGTCTCCGCGCGGTAGACCGCGTTGATGTTCTCGGAGGCAAGGGCGCCGTCTTCGCACTCGATCCGGATCACGCGCCGCCCGAGAACGTACTGCGCGACGATGGCGCGCTCGACGGCGTCGGCGTCTAAGTTGTCCGAGTGGATAATCGCCTCAGTCTCCTCGGAGTTGGCGGACTCGGGCATTACCGTCAGCGTTCCTTTCCCGCTGGTTCGAAGCGACACTTCATCGCCCTTCTCGACACCGTGCTCGCTTGCCCACTCAGCGGGCAACGTCATCGCGAGCGTAGAGGGACCCAGTCGTTGTACCTTCCGCGTTTCCATAGAGAGGAGTTGGCACGAGGTGACCTTAATCCTGACTATATTCAAAGTATCTCGAATTGCATGATTATATTCATTATCAATACACCACTATTCAGTAGCGACCTTAAACAATTGGTCGTATAGAGGGACCACTGCGCAACCAAAGCGGCAACTACTCAGACGACTTCGACGAGTCGCGTGGTGAACCGCCCCGTTCGTACCCGCCGCCAGCCCCGGAGCGCCTCGTCGAGGGCGGTGTCGCCCGTGTCGACTCTGAGCGTTCCGATTCCGTCTATCTTCTCCGGAGAGGCCACGATTTCGATCTCGTCAACGCCGCGAATAACGGCCGGCGAGAGCTGGTGGTTTCCGCGACCGAAGACGAACCCCTGGCCGCCGATCGGCGAGACGACGATCGTCGCAGGCGACGCGAGCGCCGACAGAATCTCCGACTCGGCGGCGTCACGGACGATGAGTTCGCCGTCGCGCCAGACGTCGATCCCAAGCGGTGAGGCGTCAATCCCGAGTTCGTCCTCGATCCGGCCGACGGTGCCACCCGGACCGAAAACGTAGGTTCGATCCGGATCGATGTCGCGAGCAAAGCCAGCCGCGAGGGCGTCGACGCTCCCGCCGGCGAGTTGTTTGCTCGACTGGACGGCCGGCGACACCGGTACCGGAACCACCGCCCGCAGCGTCGTCCGAACCTCGCCCTCGCGGTACGCTGCTTCGTCGATGTCGGTCACCTCGCGGGGCTCGGTTCGCTCGAACTCGGCAGCGATCCGACCGGCCTCATTTGGCGTGACGGCGAACACCGAGGAGTAGATCTTTACGCCGGCCGGCACGCCGAGCATCGGCGTCTTCGCGCCGGCATCTTCGATCGTCTCCGCGACGTCGACCGCCGTCCCGTCGCCGCCGACGAAGAGCACGAGGTCGACGTCGTACTCGAGACAGGCCGCAACGACAGCCCGCGTGTCGGCGGCCGTCGTGCCGGCCTCGGCAGGAGCGGCCGTAACGTCAATCGAGGAGGGATCGGACGTTGCCTCAGTCGAGGCGGGGTCGGACGCCTCCCTGGTCGAGTCGGGCTCGTAGATGACCGTCGGATCGAATCCGGCGTCACGGGCTGCCTGCGCTCCGAGAACGCCGGCGCCCGTGTAGAGTCGGACGTCGGACCGACTGGCGGCCAGCGATTCGAGCGCCTCGCGAGCGCGGCTGGGAGCTCGTGGTTCTGCGCCCCGCTGAAGAGCCGCCTCGAGCTTCCCGTCGGTCCCTTTCAACCCCACCCGACCGCCCATGCCGGCGATGGGGTTGACGACGACGCCGATCGATTCCATATGGAAGACGGTGGGTCGTCAGCGTGAAAAGTCGTGTCGTTGGCAGACGAGTGCAAGGAGGCCGTTGAGACGGGTGAAACGGTGGCTACGGACTGTACTCGACGACGTGGATACCGGAGTACATGCCCATAAAGACGACGCGGCCGTCCGGCAGAACCTCCATGTCGTAGGCAGCCTCAATTGGGTTGCCCGGCAGGAATTCCTCGATCTCGACGCTCCCGTCGTCGTTGAACGTCAGATAGCGGATGACGTCCATGTTCGAGGGATTCATGAAGAACTGTTTGCCCTCGAAATAGGGGTCAAGCGCCCCCTCGCCGTACTCGTCAGAGTACCGGTAGGCGACACCAGCATCCGCAGATCCACCCGCGTCGAGTTCGGACCAGGTGGTCTCGCCGGGACGTGGCATGTCCGCCCAGGCGGCCGCATCCTCGTAGCTGGCGAAACTCTGGGGATGCCACAGCAACGCCGGCGTCACGTCCGGAATGTGCTCGATGCCGGTGTTGTTCGGCGAGCGGTTGCGCAGGTTGTCGAACCAGAACGGCTGGCGCGGCTGATCGTTCTCGAAGTCGTAGTCGCGGTTCGGATAGTACCCCTTAAAGAACGGGTAGCCCGCGTTCCCCGGCTTACAAAAGAGGTGGTGTGTGGCGTGACCCACTGTCCCCAGGTCGAAGTCCCACTCGGGAGCGTCGTTGCCGTAGTCGCTTACGAACGGGATCCCGGTGTGCTCGTCGACGTGGAGGTTGAACGGGTTGCGAAGTCCCATCACGTAGATTTCGGGATGGAACTCCTCCGCAGCGTAGGACTCGCCCGTCTCCCGTTCCCAGTACGCTTTGAGGTTGCCCTCCGGAATCTCGTAGCCGTTCTCGGAGGGGGTGATGCGCAGAAGCTTCCCGCGGAGGTCGGCCGTATTTCCAGACGTTCGCTGGGCGTCGGAAACCGCCGCCGGTCGGCCGCCGACGTCGCCGTCTCGCTCGTCGGTCATCGAATAGTCGATCTCGGGCCGATGGGGTGCGCCGACGTTGTTCGACTCGTCGCCGGTGCTGATCCAGAGGTCTCCCTCCGGGCCGAACTCGAGGCAGCCGCCGTAGTGACAGCAGGTCTCGAGCTGAACCGGGACCTCGAGAATTACCTCCTCGGAGTCGGGATCTAAGCCGTCGCCGTCCATCTCGAACCGAGAGATGAGCTGGGAGGCCGTCGTGATATCCTCGTTGTAGGGGTTGTCGATGAAGTCGAGATCGTCGCTTGCAGGATGGTAGAAGACGTAGACGTAACCGGTCTCTGCGAAGCTGGGATCGACGGCGATCCCCTGCCCGCCGAGTTCGCTCGCGTTCCCACCGGTGAGCTCCTCGGAGCCGACGATCACGTCGAGTTCGAGCGCCACGGTATGGTCTTCGGTATCCGGGTCGACGTAACAGATCTCGGTGACCTCGTCGCCGTGGATGTTGACGTCGGCACCCTTTCCGATGTACCAAATGCGGCCCTCCGGATCGACGTCCATCTCCATCAACTCGCCGCTCGACTCGTGACCCAGGTCACGGACCTCGTAGTTGTCCCAGTCGGTGGCTGCCCCGGGGTCTGGCACCCAGTCGTGGTCTCTGTGCCAGTCTGGAACCGGTATTTCGAGTGGGTCGTCGCCGTTTCCGTTCTCACCGTTTCCGTTCTCACCGTTTCCGTTCTCGTCGTTAGGATCGTCGTCGCCGTCATCGCCGAGGCAGCCGGCCAATCCGATAGCGCTTGCTCCGCCGAGAGCCTGGGCAAGCCGGCGGATCCTCCCTTCAGTCGATGATGTGTCCTCGGTCACGATAGTCAACCGTTCTGATAGGACTGCTACACTGTAGTAAAATTTGGGACGATCCTCACCCCCCGGCGATCGCCAGCGCGCTGTCGGGATCACATCTGCATCGAGGGGAGACGGGCACGGAAGGGACAACCGACATCGAGTACTCGCGACGGGTTTCTGAACCGTTAAGAGGGCGGGGGACACAGCGTAGCACATGAGCGAACTGACCACGCTGGCACTGGAAACTGACCTCCCGATGACCGAAGTCGGCTGGGGAGTTCTGATCGTAAGCCTGCTCGTCGCTGTCGTCTGGCTGCTGGCGCTGTACCGGTGACTACTCCTCGGCGAGGTCGACCTGCGACTTGAGCCAGGCGACGGCATCCTCGACCATCTCTGACCGATACCCCTCGACGAGGATTCGAACTGACTCACCCGGATAGCTGCCGACCGAGACGTCGAACCGGTCGCGTACCGTCTCGATCCGATCGACGAGGGCACTTTCGGGTTCGTCGACGACGACGGTTCGCTGGTGGCGCGTTCGGCCGGTGAACTCGTCGGCGACCGAATCAAACATCGCCCGCATCTCGGCAGGAACACCGGGGAAGACGTACACGCCCTCGAGTACGGCACCGGGTGCGACGCCGACGTCGTTGTGCAGCGGCCGTGCGCCTTCGGGTATCTCTGCCGTTCCGTCCGCGAGATCCCCCCGCTCGTAGCCGCCGGTTTCGGTGAGTCGCGAGATGACCGCCTCGGATTCGGCAAGATCGCAGCCGAGTGCGGCGGCGACGCCGGCCATCGTGACGTCGTCGTGGGTTGGCCCCAGACCGCCGGTCACGACGACCGCGTCGTAGGCCGCTCGGTACTCGTTGACCACGCGGGCGATGTCCGCGACGCGGTCCGGGACGGTTGTCACCCGCCCGACGCGCGTCCCGTGGTCGGTAAGCCGCTCGCAGAGCCACGTCGCGTTCGTGTTCGCCGTTCGACCGGCGAGCAGTTCGTCTCCGACCGTCACGACGGCGGCGTCCATACCCGGCGTTCGTTCTCGGCGGACAAAGGCGTCTCGGGAGCGCCCGTCGCCGTCGCGAGGGACGTTCGTCGGTTCATCTGACGGTTGACAGACCGACGAGGGGGCAGAAAGGTCACCACGCGAGTCGACGGACGGCTGTCCGTACTCTAGAGCCGTCCGCTCGAGTTGGTACTCTCACGATCTCCGTACGACCGGCGATATACATTTGTCCGACGGAGTGATACACCTGACATGGGTCCGACGACACCGAAACCGACGACGGTCGCCGACGGCGACGCGCTCGAATCGTTCGTCGCGGACCGGGACGCTGCACTCGTCTTCTTTCACACGGCCGGCTGCGCTAAGTGCCGGGCAATGGAGCCGGTGCTTGGAAACGTCGCTCGGGAGACCGGCGTCCCGATCGGGATGGTCAACCCGGGAAACGATCTCTCGCTCGTGTCCCGCTTTTCCATCCGGTCGGTGCCGACGCTGGTCTGCTTCCGAGAGGGCGAGGCAGTCGCGACGCTCGCTGACGGGTTCCAGGGGACGGACGCAGTACTCGAGTTTTTGGCGGCGAACGCACCAGAGACGGTCTCGGGTGGGGAGTCCTAACGCCACCCGGCTCACTCGACGGTCGCCAGCGACTCGAGAACGTCCTCGATCGGCTGGGTCGTCGTCGCCAGTGAGTAGCCATCGATCCGCGCGAGTTCGGCCGCGTGTTCCCACAGCTCGTCCTCTTCGATTCCGTGGAGGACGACCGCGTTTGGCGTTGGGTTCAGCACTCGGAGGGCGATACCGACGCCCTCACCTCTAGTGACGTTCGTAAACACGAGCACGCGGCTCGTACTCTGCCCGTAAAGGCGAAAGAACTCCTCGCTCGAGAGGCGAGTGATCGCCTTGATGCTGTCGACGACTGTGTGGCCGCTTACGTGGTCCGTCTCCCCGCGGCTGATCTCGGTCCCGCCGATTGCGTCGTAGACGGTCTGAAGGGGCAACGAGGTGGCGTACTCCCGAAGATCGAGGACGACGTCGCTCTCGAAACCCGCCGACAGAACCCGGCCGTACTGGCGAATCCGCTCGCCACCGCGGCGCTCGTCGATCGCCAGCAACCCAGTGACCAGACGGTTGACGACGCCGATCCCGGGACTTTCTCGCCGTCCGCTCTCGTAGTCGGAGATCACCGACGAGGAGACCGCAAGCTCCGTCGCCAGATCGGTCTGTGAGACATCGAAGTCGGTCCGCCACTTGCGCAACGTGGCGCCGGGATCGTCGCTCAGCGTGATCTCGCCGGCGATCTTCTCTGCGAGTTCCCGCTTCGGTCCACGGCCGCTCATTGGTTGTCGGTCGCCCGGTCACCCCAAGTAGCTACCGGAGTCGGTGCCGCCTCGCACACAGGCCGACCGTTCCGAGCCGGATTTACGCGTCGATGCCTGACTGACGACGAACGACATGACCGGATCGGACGAGTCTACGCAGGGTTCCTCGGAGTTCCCGTCCGAGGCCTCCACGAAGTCCCCGACAGACGTACGCTTCAGCGCCCGCGGCGCCTGGGCTGGCTTCGTAATTACCCTCCCGGTCGCCCTCGGCGTGGCTGGCTACGGCGTCGCGTTCGGCATCCTCGCCGATCAGGCGGGCTTGAGCGTCGCGGAAGCGGCGCTGATGAGCGCGACCGTGGTCGCCGGAGCCGCCCAGATCGTCGCCGTCGAGCTCTGGGAGAACCCGATTCCGGTGGCCGCGATCGTGGTCACGACGTTCGTGGTCAACCTCCGGTACTCGCTGATGGGGGCTGCGTTACGGCCGTGGTTTCGCCACCTCTCACCGCGCCAGGCCTACGGCAGCCTCTTCCTGATGGCCGACGAGAACTGGGCGCTGACGCTGCGCGATCTCAAGTCCGGCAGCGGACGTGGGGCGTTCTTGCTGGGAAGCGGAATCGCAATCTGGACGGCGTGGGTCGGAGCGACGATCCTGGGCGCGGCTGCAGGCGGGGCGATCGGTGACCCGAGAGCCTACGGCATCGACTTCATCCTCGCCGCCGTCTTCGCCGCGCTCGCAGTCGAACTCTGGGAGGGGCGATCCTCGGTCGTCCCCTGGTGTGTCGCCCTCGCGACGGCGCTCGTCGCGGCCTCCCTGTTTCCGGGCCAGTGGTACATCCTGCTCGGCGGCGTCGCCGCCTGCGCCGTGGAGGTGGCGCGGTATGAGGAGTGAGTGGATACGGACCGGAACCGAGACGATCCCCGCGATCGGTTCGGGAGCGCTCTCGCTCGACCCGCTGGTCGTCTTCGTCATCTTCCTGATGACGGTCGCGACCATCATCACCAAGATGGGCGGACTGTGGCTGGTGAGCCACGTCGAACTGAGCGATCGGGTTGAGGCCGGCATCTCGGTGCTCCCCGGCGCGATCATCGTCGCGATTCTCGGTCCGGAGCTCGCCGCCGGCGGCCCGGCGGCGTGGGGCGCTGCGGGCGTCACGGCCGTGGTCATGTGGCGGACGGAGAATATCCTGCTGTCGCTGTGTGCCGGGCTGGGAGCGATCGTTCTGCTCCGGTCCGTTGGGTAGCTCGATCACGCGCCGTACGTCGATCGGAGATACGAAACGATCTCGTCGACGAGAGCAGGATCGTACGTCCAGAATCCGTAATACCGACCGGGATCGCGCTCCACTGCGAGCAGCCCACACGCGTTCAGCTCACTGCCACCGCCGTCGAAGATCACGAACCAGAACTGACCGAGTTCGCCACCGGCGTCCGAGATGACGTTGACTGCGTCGGCAGAGGGGACGGTGCTCGCGTCGGCGGAGCCGATCCCGCTCTCGCTCGCCGTTCCATGCTGGACTCCAACCGCGCCACTCCACTCGTCTTCGACGAATATTCGGACTGAGACGTCGCTGTCGTGGGCAAACCGCTCGTAGATCGGGAACTGCGCTTTGAACGCGGCGACGCGCTGGAAGCCGACGTACAGCGTGCCGTCGTCGACGCGCCAGGCGCGTTCTTCGATCTCGCGTGTCGTCGCCAGCATCTGGCGGCGGTCGTAGGCGGTAAAGATCGTCTCGTCGAGGAACCGAAACAGGACGTGGAGATCGGCGCCTGCGTCTGCGGGTTCCCATGGAGCGGAAATCTCCGGCGAGAGGATTGCGTTGAACGTTTCGAGACTGAGGGCGCCACTGAACTCGCCCGTTTCGTCCCGCATCACGAGGAGGGCTCGATTCGATCCCGTCTGAAGGTCGTGGTGTACGACGTCGACGTTTCGCGTCGAAAACTGAGCTTTGAGCTCCGCTGTGACGTCCTCGTCGTCCGTGTACACCTCGAGTGTCTTCTGTCGGGACCGAACAGTTTCGAGTACGTCGTGGAGCGAGTTCATCTGTCTCGTGGATGGGATCAGTCGCCGCGTTCGAGGATTGCGTTCAGTTTTGGCGAATTCGTTCTGGCGACGGTGAGCGTTTCGACATCGAACTCGAGGTAGCCGAGCGTGTCGAGTTTCGGAAGGACTACGTGGTGGAGTTGGATTCGGACCCGGTCGTGGTCGGTAGAAATTGCGAGTCTGTCTGTCGCCGCCGCCTCGAACCCCGTCACCGCGTCGGTGAGTTCCTCGAGCGTCGCGGTCTGTCGGTCCGAGAGAAAGTAGAGGGTATATCTGGCGTGTGCGTTCGCGAGAACGCCGAACAGTTCGTCCAGTGGTAACTCTCCCTCCGCCGATCGAACCGCATCCAGATCGATCTCGAGCTGATCACTCGACATTATCACGATCTATGATTTGGAATGGTATGAATCTCGTGCTGGCACGCAGCAGGAGCGAATCGCGCGAATCGTCGGTCGGCTCTCCCAATCGGCGTCGTGTGTAAATATCGCTACTCAGACAGAAGCTACCTCCGCGACTCAGTCGTCTTCGGTGGTCGTCTCTCCCTCCCGAGCCTCGATCCGCGCCCGACAGTCGACACACCGCTGGGCCAACTCCGACAGGTTGCGCTCGACGTCGATCGATCCCAGCTCGTGGTCGTCATCGTAGGCCAACGGGCTCTCGTGGTTCATTCCCCGCCGTTCGAGCTCCACAGCGAGTTCGTCGTGGCGTGACTGAAGCAGGCTCGTGTCGACCTGGTTTCGCTCGGCGTGGCCCCGGACGATAGCCTCGCCGTGGGGATGATTCAGCAGCGTCCCCACCTCCTGGTGCATCTCCGAGTGCTCGCCAAGTAAGTGCTGGTCACAGAGCAGTGCCGGGTCGACGCCCCACAGGCGCGTCATCGACGGGACCCCTCCGGAGCGGTTGCGTGGTAGTTCCCCGCTGTGTCGGGGCGGGTCGAACCGCTCGGTGTCGAATCGTTCACGCCCAAGGCTTAGGAGCCACAGGGGATAATCTGTGCCCCTCGAGCCGTGGGGCCGCTTGCGAACGTGTCGACGAAACTGTGAGCTGTGGCGGATATTGGACCGAGTCGCACTGACGATCTGTGGCCGGTTTGTTAGCCGACACCGAGACGATCAAGGACACCGTCGTCTCACTCATTTTTAACGTCGAGGGCTCCGACTCTTTCTGTAGTGAGTTCGTTTTCTCCATTCGAATACCTCGTCGAGACGGTCGGGTTGCTGCTGGTAGCGACGACGAGAGTCTGGAACTCGCCAATGTCGCCCACAGGGAACTGGATGGGCGGTGCTAGTATACTACTGGGTCAGGTAACGAAGGTACGGTTATGTACGGCGTCGGCCGCGGTGACGCGACGTCGCCAGCCAGTGCGTGCGTGTTCGGACTGTTTGTCCAAGTGTCTGCGCTCGCGTTCGGGCGTCGGGGTGAACCGCGTTTGATCGACCTACCGACCACGCTACTGGAGGTAACTCAGCAACGGATCGCCGCCATCGGCGCCCTCTCGCTCTAAGGCAGTCATCGTGTCCGGCGAGAGACCCACGAGGTGACAGAGCGGATTTCCGGGGTAGACGACGGGGTTCTCGAGAACACCGACGACGAGTCCGGTAAAGGGGGCTTCGACGGAGACGATGTCGTCTTCCTCCTTGAACGGGTTCGTGATCGTACAGATCACGTCGCCCTCCCTGACCAGCTCGCCGCGACCGTGTTTCATGTCGACGATCCCGCCCGCGTCGGCACGGATCCAGGTCTTTTCGTCGTCGTCGTCGATGACGGTCCGCCAGCCGGGCCAGTGGACAGACGACTCCGTGTGGAGGCCGAACTCCGCGAGGACGCTGGCAACGCCCGTCAGCGCGCGGTCGATAAGCGAGCGCTGGAAGCGGTGGGCTTCGCCCATCTCGACGGTGATCGTCGGGACGCCGGCCTGGGTCGCCTCGTGTCTGAGGGTCCCGGAAGCGCCTTCGCCGTCGATGATGACGTTCGAACTGAACGCGTTTGCCAGCCGGACGATCTCGGGAAACTCCATGTCTGCCCGGACGTGGAGCATGTTGGTCCGCCCACGCGTCGAGGTATGGAAGTCGATACCGAGGTCGCAGGGCTCGATGAAGTTCGTGAAGATTCGGTGGGCCATCCGCCGGGCGCTCGTCGACCCCTCGCGGCCGGGGAACGACCGATTCAGGTCCCGGTCGTAGATCGGCAGGTACCGCTCCTGGGCCAGAAAGCCGGGGACGTTCATTACGGGGAGGCAGACGAGTGTTCCGTGGAGAACCGAGTGATCCCAGTCGTGGGCGACCTCGCGGACGACCTCGATACCGTTTAGTTCGTCGCCGTGAGCGGCCGCCGAGAGGAACACAGTCGGCCCGGGATGCTCGCCGTTGACGACGGTGACGGGGATTCGCACGGGATCGCCCAGATAGGTCTCGCTGATCCCGTATCGGATGTTCGCGGACTCACCCGGATCGACCCGGCCGCCGTTGTAGGTGAAGACGTCCTCCAGTTCGTCCGGATCCGCACCGTCGCTGGGAGGCTCCGCATCGTTCATATACTCACTCTATCGCCAACGCTAAAACGTGTGCCGTCACGAGGCCGAACTCGGCCCCGATGACGAAGCGCTCGTTGGGCGGTGTCGAATCGAGTATTTTAGCGGATCGAATTCGACGAAGCGTCATGAGGAACGGGGATACTTATTTTGTGTGTGGCCTGTTATCGTAGCTCGTATGGACATTCGCAATGCAACCGAGGAGGATCTGGCGTCGATCCGAACGGTGGCCCGCCGCTCGCTGCACTCGCTGTACACGGAGTTTCTCGGTGAGGACACTGTCGAAGAGGGGATCGACCAGTGGTACGGCGACGGCGCCGCCGACGAGATCGCGGACGACCACGCCCTATTCGTAGTGGTCGAACGCGACGGCGAGATTATCGCGTTCTCCCAGAGCGAACTGGTCGGCCAGCGCTACGGCACGGGACAGATCCTCTGGCTCCACGTCGACCCGGACCACCGCGGAAGTGGGCTCGGCGTCCGACTACTGGTTCGCACCCGCGAACGGTTGCTCGAAGCGGGTGCTGATCATATCCTCGGCTTCGTCCTCGCGGGCAACGACGCTGGAAACGCGTTCTACCGCGAACACGGCTTCGAGCAGGCGAGCCAGCGCGACGTCGAGATCGGTGCCAAGACGTTCACCGAGAACGTCTACGTCGAGGGCGGACTGAACGGTGGCAGCTGGGAGGCGACCGACGACCTCACGATCGATGGGCAGAATCGCATCGTGAGCTACGGTGAAGTCACGCGCGGCTCGCAGTCGCCGTTCTACGCGGTCTACGAGGGGCCTGACCGCGATCGGCGCTACGGCTGGCTCTGTGGCAACTGTGACTCGGTCGATAACGCGATGGACGCGATGGGGCGGATCGAGTGCAACACCTGCGGAAACCGACGCAAGGCGACGCGCTGGGACGCATCCTATCTCTGATCGCCCCGGCAACTGCTTCGGGATGTCGTCGACTCACGGTCAGGACTCGTTGGGACAGTTCTCATTTCGAATGTGTTGGTCACCCAAAGTATCCGATGTATCTGGATGTTTCCCGCTGTTCGCCCTCCATTACAATTGGTGTACCGGGCAACCCACCAGATGAACCGCCGTCGACATGGCGGATCGGACGTTTGTGACCGGCCGACGATCGATGAATCCGCACACATGGTGACGACACCCCAGACGACGCTATGAATAGACAGGAGCACATCGTCCGCGGCTTCAAGGCGACGCTCGTCGCGCGAGCCGTCTACATGCTCTCCAGTGCGCTGTTGATGCTGGTGCTGGCGCGGTACCTGCTCGACCCGGAGGGATACGGCGCGCTCTACTGGGCGATCGGCATTTTAGCCGTCGTCCAGCTGTTTGCCGACGTGGGCCTCGGGAAGTCAGCGGCGCGGTACGTCGCCGAGTATCGGGAACGAGACCCCGGACAAATCCCCCACCTGCTGCGGTCGACGGTCGCGTACAAGCTCGTCGTCATTGCGATCGTTTCTACGATCCTCCTGTTGTTCCACGAGACGATTGCGGACCTCCTCGGCGATCCGGATGCTGCCCCGTTTCTCGCCGCCGGCGTCGTCTACGTTGCCGTCCGGTCGTTCGACGGGTTCGCCCAGATCGTCTTCCAGGGGTTCAACCAGCTCGGCTACAGCGCGGCGGTCCAGGCGATCGGCGGCGTGGCTCGTCTCGTCTTCGCCGTCGCCTTCGTCCTGCTCGGTCTCGGCGCCCTCGGGGCCTTCTTTGGCTACATCGTCGGCTACACCGTCGGCGCCGCCGTCGGAATTACGGCGCTGTACCTCACGTTTTACTCCCGGTACGAGCCCGCCAACCGGTACGAGGACGGCCTCTCCCGGCGACTGGTCGAGTACAGCGTTCCACTGACTGCGACCCGGAGCGCGAACGTTCTGGATAAACAGATCGACATCGTCCTCGTCGGCGTGCTGTTGAATCCGGTCGCGGTCGCGTTCTACACCCTCGCAAAGCAGATTTCGGACTTCGTGCTTGCGCCGGCCGAGTCGCTTGGCTTTACCATCTCGCCGAACTTCGGCGAGCAGAAGGCAGCCGGGAAGATAGCCGAGGCCCGCCAGATCTACGAGAGCGCACTGACGAACGTCCTCTTGCTCTACATTCCGGCTGCCGTCGGGCTCGCAATCGTCGCCGGTCCGTTCATGACGCTCGTGTTCGGCGCCGACTACGCCGGAGCCGGGCCAGTCTTGCAGATCCTCGCCGCCTTCATCGTCCTCCAAGCGATCACGAACCTGACCAGCGACAGTCTGGATTACCTGGGTCGGGCACGATCACGGGCGATCGCGAAAGGCGGGACGTCGGTCGCGAACGTGATCCTGACCGTCGCGTTGCTGCCGGTAATCGGTGTCATCGGGGCGGCGATCGCGACCGTCGCTACCCACACCGTTTACGTGGCGGTCAATCTCTACATCGTCCACTCCGAGCTCTCGCTGCGAGTCGCCGAACTCACGCGGACGATCGGGGCCATCTGTGCGGTCACCGCCGCGATGGCCGTCGCCGTCATCGTGGCGGTTCCGATGGTCTCGAGCATCGTGATGTTGTTCGTCGTGATCGGTCTCGGTGCGGCGATCTGGGCTGCGCTGGCTGTGGCGAGCGGGCTGCTCGATCCGCAGGACGTTCGGGAGATCGTTGCGACGCCCGAGATCGGGGAGTGAGTCGAGGGAACAGAGTCTCCGAGCTACGCCTCGTCTGTCACTGCGAGCGTAAACCCACACTCGACGCGCTCGCCGTCCTCACCACCGCCCTCGTGGTATTCCTCCTCGCTTTCCAGATCGTACACCTCGTACGCTGACGAAAACCGATACTCGCCGGTGGCGAGGCAGTCGTCGACATCGTCGCCGTGTTGGATAACGTGGCGAACGTCCGACTGCGTCTCACCTGACTCCAGAACGCCGTCGTAGAGCGCGTCCTCTCGAACGAGGCGCTCGTCGTCCGCGAGCGACCAGCACCCGTCCGAATCGAGGTCGAGACGGTCGGCTTCTTCGGTCGTAATGGTGTACAGTCCGTTCGGCTCGCTTCCGCTGAACTGGCCGACGCGATACCGAAACCAGATTGAAAATGCCACGAGCTGTGGTCCGGTGTTTTCGACCTCGAGAGTCAGTTCGGGGAGGTCGCCATCGTTCAGCGACGCCGACTCGATCTCGACGTCGAAGGAGATTCCGTGTTCGTCCGGCGCATCGGTTATTTCTGCCACGGAGAGGGTTCGGGTCATCGCATTACTGACTCCGGCGGCTTCGGTTACGTCACCGATGCAGCCACTGAAACCGGCTATTCCCGCGACGGCGCCTGATGCGAGTAGATCACGTCTGGAGGGCATGAAAAATGGTTCGTGCTCCAACAAAAAAGTTGTGGACAGTCACACTGGGGTGTCTATCCATGATGCGCGAAGCGGACAGTGACTCGACTGTGAGAGTCACACATCGCTGATCGATCTATCAACGCTTTTCATCGACGTTGGTGTCTAGCGATCATGGCCGTCGACGATCCCGTCACTGTAGGTGTGTTGAGTCTTCACACGAGTAAAGAAACGAAAGCGATTCTGAACGCCGTCGAAGCACTCGGACACGACACCGAGTGGTTACGAAACGAGAATACGAGCGTCGAAGTGAACGACGGCGAGGTTGCCGTCGAGCCCGACGTCGACGTGATCGCCAACCGAATGCTGCTCTCGAACACCGAACAGCCCTGCGAGGAACTCGGGATCGCGAACACGTTCTCACAGCTGGTTCCGATGCTGAACGAGCCCGGCGCCGTCATGACGGCGTTTCACAAGCTCTCGACGGCCGCGGTGCTGGCGAACCACGGCGTTCGCGTCCCCGACGTCTTGCTCGCGCTCAACAGCGATCGACTCAACGCCGCCCGCGAGGAGTTCGGCGGCGAGGCGGTTTACAAGACCGCGATCGGCACCCACGGCGGCGGCACCTGGAAAGTCGGCCAGGACGACCCGATCAACGCGAAGGTCGGCAACCGATACGCGTTCCTCCAGCAGCTCATCGACATCGAGGACGTCCCCAACCGCGACGTCCGCGTCTACGTCGTTGGTGGCGAGATCGTCGGCGCGATGTATCGCTACGCGCCGGACAACGACTGGCGGACCAACGTCGCCCTCGGAGGGCACGTCGAGGACGCGACCGACGATCTGCCGGAGTCCGTCCGCGAGATGGCTCGCCAGTCGGCCGAGGCGACCGGCCTCGACTACGCTGGCGTCGACCTCGTCCAGGGTGACGAGGGCTGGTTCGTCCTCGAAGTGAACCCAACGGCGGGATTCAAGGGGCTGTACGAGGCCACTCGAGTCAGCCCGGCTCCCTACATCGCGAAACTCGCCATCGAACGCGCCGGCGGAGCGGTCGACGAAAGCCGCGTCGAAAAGCTGGCCCACTCCTTGGACGACTCCCAGCCGTCGGCCCGCCCGCCTGAGTCGGTCGTCGTCGACGACGAGCCCGCGATCATCGGCTACATCGAGGAGGTCACCCTCCTCGGGACGAGCGGTTCGAAGACGATCCACGCGAAATCAGACACCGGCGCGACCCGGACAAGCATCGACACCCAGCTCGCCGCCGAGATCGGCGCGGGCCCGATCAAGTCGATCACCCGCGTCAAATCCGGCAGCAGCAAGACATCTCGCAGCCGTCCTGTGGTCGACGTTGTGGTCGCCGTCGGCGGCAACCGCCACACCGTCACCGCGAGCGTCGAGGACCGGAGTCACATGGATTACCCCGTCTTGCTTGGCCGCGACATTCTGGAACACTACCGCGTAGACGTGAGCCGACGCGTCGATTCCGACGCCGTGGATACGCCCGAAGAAGAGGAGTAACACGCGATCGTCGTCCGGGTTCGCTGGTCAGTGTTACCTGTGCGTGGCAAACACGGCGTCTACAGCGAACGGAGTTACAGAGAGGAACGAATATACGAGCCCACTGTGATGGAAGCGGTGTTCCGTGGAGACCACTCTGCTTGTCGGTGTCTGGTTGTTCGCCATCACACACGTCGATACGCTTGTCGTCATCGGTGCGTTTTGTGCGGACAACGATTACCGGGTCTGGGAGGTGCTCGTCGGACATTACGTGGGCTTTTCGATCGGCCTCGCCGCTGCGATAATCGGGACCATCGTCGCCGCTGAACTGCTCCAAGAGTGGACGTTTCTCTTGGGGTTTGTCCCCCTCAGCATCGGCCTCTGGGGCCTCGTTCGGCGTCCCCCAGAAACAACGATCGACGACTTGCCAGTTGTGCCGAACTCCCTCGGACGGATCGGTGTGGTCGCCGTCGCGGGGATCGGTCTCAGCGGCGAAAACGTCGCGGTGTTCATTCCGTTTTTCGTCGAGCTTTCGCCACGAGAGCTGTTCTTCGTAGTCTGTGTCTATCTGATTGGCGCCGGACTCGTCTTTCTCACTGCGCTCCAGATCGTGTCTCGCGTCGCTGTCGATGGTATTTCTGATCGTCTCGACCGATGGCTCGTCCCCACTGTGCTGGTGGGAGTCGGTGGATACGTTATCGTGACCGGGTTGATCATCGGGTAAGCGATCGGACTGGACGGCTACGTCACAGCCAAAATCGGTCGCGATACCTGTCGAACGTCGCTGTAGCTGAGAAGAGCTAGCGATGAACCGATCTTCTGAATTGGTGATTGCTACTGGAGTCCGAATATTATTTTGTAGTTCAAAAGGATAGTCACCCCATGACGAAACTCAGCAAGGAGTGCAAAACCCATCTTGAGACAGCACTGAGCGAGGACGACCCCGCTCAGAAGGATTACCATATTCGACAGGTATTGCAAGCGTGTGGAGTCGAGGATGTCCCAGAAGGGATAACGGATCAGTAAGCACTCCCCACACTGAGAAATCACTGCTCACCGGTGATTGGTCACGAGTCCGTGTCGCAGTCGCGCTCTGTAGTTACCACAAACCCATCGACGGGAGTCCCCGTTTTGCGTCTCGATAGCGTTCGATCGTTGCGTAGCAAACACGCGCAGGTGCCAGATTGGAAACGACGGGTTACATACCGACGGATGAATCTACCCTAGGTTCACGACTCGTACTCAGCCCACAGATACCGCGTCGCCATGCTCCGGTAGGGTCGCCACGGTTCGGCGATCTTCCGGAGTTGGGGCCGGGAACGTTCGGCGCCGTCGGCGTACAGCGTCTCCATGCAACGCCGAACCGCGAGGTCCCCAAGTGAACCTAGCCGTTCGACGCGTTTGGGTACGTTCCACCACCACGTATTTCCGATCGTTGTTCGAACACAGTCGTATGGATTGTCTCCTGAGCGGTCTCGTCACTCGTCGGCGACGATGAACGGGTACTACCGCCGGTATCTCCAGGTGTTCCTCCGGTTTCTCCCGTTCGCGATCGCCTTCCTCAGGGATCGACGGCGATTCCTGTTCATCGGGCCGCCGAGGCGCGTCGAGGAAGACGTCCACCGCAAACGCGCCGAGCGGTTGACGGAAACGATGCTCGATCTCGGGCCGGCGTTCATCAAGGTCGGCCAGGTGCTCTCGACCCGACCGGACATCGTACCGCCGACGTACGTCGACGTCTTCGCGACATTACAGGACGAAGTTCCCGAAGGGGTGGGAGGTGATCCCCTGACGGTCGTTGAGGCAGAACTCGACGAGCAGATTGATCTCGAAACCGTCGATCCCGTGGCCGGCGGGTCGCTCGCGTTCGTCTACACCGCCGAGTACGAGGGCGAACGGATCGCGCTGAAGGTTCGCCGGCCCGAAATCGCCCCGATCATCGAGCGCGATATCCGGGTCATCAGGGGCCTCGTGCCGCTGCTTTCGACGTTCGCCGACGAGCGCCAGCGCTACTCGCTTGAGAACATCGCCGACGACTTCGAGAAGATCATCCTCGAGGAACTCGACTTCGAACGCGAGGCGTCGATCATGGCCGAGATCGGCGACAACGTCGCCGACGACGATCGGATCGTCGTTCCGACGGCGTACCCCTCGCTCTGTTCCGAACGGGTGGTGGCGATGGAGTACGTCGAGGGCGAGAAGATCACCAGTGAGCGGGCGCTGGAAAACGTCGGTATCGAACCGACCGAGATGGCGACGCTGATCGCCCGGACATACCTCGAGATGGGACTCGTCGACGGCGTATTTCACGCCGATCCCCATCCTGGAAACCTTGCAGTGACCGACGACGGCCGACTCGTCATCTACGATTATGGGATGAGTCAACGCCTCAGCCAGCAAGAGCAGGATGACATCACGAGCCTCTATCGCACGCTCGTTCGTCGGGACGTCGACGGGCTACTGGAGACGCTCATCGCTCTGGAGGTGCTGGAACCGAACGTCAACCGCGCCGAACTCCGGCGCGTCCTCGAGTTGGTAATCGAGAACCTCGAAGGGCGGTCCGACATCACCTGGCGGATGATTATCACTGAGCTGTTCTCGACGCTTTACGATTTCCCGTTCCGTATCCCCCCGAACGTCCTGCTCCTCGTGCGCGTCGGAACGGTCGGCGAGGGCGTCTGTCGGAGCCTGGACCCGGAGTTCGACTTCATCGCCGTCACGCGCTCGTTTCTCGTCGATCACGGATTTATCGAGAGCGAACTAGAGGCACTGTTCGACGATTTCCGAACCGATCTCCGCCGATCGACGCCGGTGCTCGCTCGACTGCCTGCCAGAACCGATACCGTTTTGGGCCAACTCGAGAACGGCGAACTTGTCGTCAGAACCGACCCCGTGGACCCGCCGAGCGATGGTGATCCCGGGGTCGGCTACGCCGTACTCGCCGGTGCGTTGGTCGTCTCGGCCGCAATCCTGACGTTCCAGGAGGTAGCGTACGCGCTCACCAGCCTGGCGGGGGCGTTCGTCGTTTTCGGTCAGTACCTTCGCCTGCAGTGGGCGAGAACAGGTGGCCGGTGACGTCGTCGGCGAGCGATCGGACGAGACTGCGACGGCTCTGAGGGATGGGCGAAACCGCGCGGACGAACGCTGCTCCGGATCGATACCCGAAAGCGCACGTTGTCGGGGACCGGGTCCGCCCCAGACACCACTCGCCCACCACCGTTTTCCCCTCGTGGGAGGTTCCTACGAACGAATGCAACTGAAGACAGTCAGAATCGACATTGGAACGAGCCGCGCGCTCGTCCTGTTGAATGCCACCGACGCGAGCGAATTGGGGGCCCATCCTCTCGATCGGGTCCGGATCGGATACGACGAGAAAACGACGACGGGGATCGTCAAGGTGACCGACGAACTGGTCGAGGAGGGGGTCGTCGGTCTGACCGAGCCACTCCACCACGTTCGGAGTCCGGTCGAGGTGACGCTCGCTGGGACGCCCCGATCGGTCCGATACGTTCGAAAGAAACTGAACGACGTCGAACTCCGGCGCCACGAACTCGAGACGATCGTCGAGGACATTCACGAGAACCGACTCTCGGACATCGAACTAGGTGCGTACGTTTCTGCCATCTATACGAACGGGTTCTCGCTGGAGGAGACGAAGCATCTGACCGAGGCGATGAGTGACGTCGGCGAGCGGCTGACGTGGGATGCCCCGATCGTCGCCGACAAGCACTCGGTCGGCGGCGTGGCGGGAAACTGCGTGACGCCGATTCTGGTGTCGATCGTCGCAGAGGCAGGACTGGCGATGCCTAAGACCTCCTCGCGGGCCGTGACGTCGCCGGCGGGGACCGCGGACGTCATGGAGGTGTTCTGTGACATCGAGTTCACCGTCGACGGAATCGAGGAACTCGTCGCGGAGACGAACGCCTGTCTCGTCTGGGGTGGCGGCGTCGACCTTTCCCCAGTCGACGACGAGATCATCCGCGCTGAGAATCCGCTTTCGGTGGATCCGCCAGGCCAGTTGATGGCCTCCATCCTCTCGAAGAAGCGAAGCGCCGGATCGACCCACGTTGTGATCGACATCCCCTATGGAGAGGGAGCGAAAGTCGAGAGTCTCGTCACGGCGCGAGAGCTGGCCGACGACCTCAAGCGTGTCGGCGAGCACTTGAAAATGGACGTTACCTGCGCGATCACTCACGGGACGGATCCGATCGGACGCGGGGTCGGACCCGTCCTCGAGGCTCGCGACGTCCTCGCCGTGCTGGAGGGAGACGGGCCGGAATCGCTCCGGCTGAAGTCCGTACGGCTCGCGGAGATGCTGCTCGATCACTGCGGCGTGGACGCCTCGGCGAGCGAGATCCTGGAGTCAGGGCGCGCCCTCGACCGGTTCCGGCGGATCGTTGCCGCCCAGAACGGCGACCCCGACGTCAGCACCGACGACCTCGAGCCGGGTGAGGAGACGGCGACCCTTCACGCGGAGCGTGCAGGCGTCGCCGCCCGCGTCGATAACAGGCAACTCTGTGACGTGGCCAGACGGGCCGGGGCGCCGCGGGACGCGCGGGCCGGGCTCGTGGTCCATCGATCGGTCGGTGATTCGATAGCTGACGGTGACCCGCTGTACACGATCTACGCGGAGACGACCACGAAACTCGAGGCAGCGGTGGACCTAGCGACCCGGAGCGAACCCATCCGCGTTCGAAGCAAGGCCGACGCACTCGTAGAACACCGGTGAACGCACGAGGCACAGATCGAACTACATCTGAACGCGAGAGGGAGCCGAGATGGCGTCGAATATTCAACTCCATCAGCCATTTACGACTCGTACTCAGCCCACAGATACCGCGTCGCCACGCTCCGGTAGGGTCGCCACGGTTCGGCGATCTCCCGGAGTTCGGATCGGGAACGTTCGGAGCCGTCGGCGTACAGCGTCTCCATGCAACGCCGAACCGCGAGATCTCCAAGTGGCAATACGTCCGGGCGCTCGAGAACGAAAATGCAGTACATCTCCGCGGTCCACTGGCCGACCCCCCGGATCTCGGTGAGGGTGTCGACGACCGCCTCGTCGGCAGCGTTGGCGAGCCCCTCTCGTGTTAAATCGCGCTCCTGAAACGCCTGCGCGGCGTTTCGCACGTACTCGACCTTCTGTGAGGAGAGCCCCGCCTCTCGTAGCGCATCCTCGTCGGCTGCGAGGACGGTCTCCGGCGTCACGTCCCCCGCAAGCGTTTCGAAGACTCGATTGCGGACCGCACGCGCGCTTGCGGTCGAGAGCTGCTGGTTGATAATCGAGATACAGAGGCGTTCGTACTCGTCCCAATCAGGTTCGACGTACGGGTCGTGGGCGTCTATCAGCCCTGCCATCACGGGATCCCGGCGCAACACGGGTTCGGCCTCGTCGAGCATATCGGTGAGCATCACGGGGGACTCGACGGGCAAAGGCGTCTCGGTTGGCCATGGGAGGTGCGTTCCGTCGGTCGGGATCGTATGGCGACGCCGCCTTTTTCGACCGTCGGGCCGTAGACGCGACCCGTGCAACCAGTCGTCCACCTCGCGGTCGGCTACCTCTGTTACGCCGCGTTCGCGCGGTGGCGAGACGGAGGTCCGCCCGCGGAACTGCCGGCGCTCGCGGCGATCGTCGGCGCGGCGCTGCCGGACCTACTCGACCAGTCGCTGGCCGCAGCCGGAATTACCGAGGTCACCCGGACGATCGGTCACTCGCTACTGTTCGCGCTCCCGGTCGTCGCCCTCGTCTGGGCGGTTGCGGCCAGCCGGGACCGATCCGTCCTTGGCGTCGCCTTCGGGATCGGGTACGTCTCACACATCGCGACCGACGTCCCGTGGCACGTCCTCGCCGGAGACTATCACGAACTCGGCTTCCTGCTCTGGCCGGTGACCGAGATGCCGGAGTACTCGGGTGTCAAGCCGCTCGGAACGATTCCGGGCCTCGGCATCGAGGCGACGACGCTGTGGATCGAGGCCGTGATTCTCGTCGCGGGCGTCGCGCTCTGGCGGGCCGACGGCTATCCGGGGACGGAGCCGATTCGGCGCGCAGTCAGCCGAGAGTAAACGACGGTCGGTGGGTTACTCCGACTCGGGGTGATCCACCGCTGCGGTGTCAGGCGTCTCTGGTTCGACGTTCGCGAGTCGCATCGCGTTGCCCGTCACACCGAGGCTCATCCCCATATCGCCGATGACGACCGCGTGGATTACGGTCACGAGCCCGAACGGCGCCCCCGCCGCGAGGACGGCTTTCACGGCGAGACTCGACCAGACGTTCTGCCGAATAACGCCGTTTGCCGTGCCTGAGAGCTCGTAGAGGTACGGCAGTCGGGTGAGATCGTCACCCATCAGTGCCACGTCGGCGATCTCGAGGGCGGTGTCCGTCCCCGCGGCGCCCATGGCGATCCCGACCGTCGCGGTCGCGAGCGCCGGCGCGTCGTTGACGCCGTCGCCGACCATGGCGACGTGGGTTCGGTCTTCGTCCTCGTCGGAACCCTCGAGCCGGCGAATCCACTCGAGTTTCTCCTCGGGGAAGAGTTCGGCGTGGGAGGCGTCGACGCCGACTTCCTCGGCGATGGCCCGGGCGGTGCCCTCGTTGTCGCCGGTGAGCATCACGACCCGCACGCCTTGCTCTTGGAGCCGGGAGACGGCCCACTTCGCTTCGGGACGGACGCGGTCAGCTACGCCGATGATCCCCAGTGGCCGGTCCTCGGTGCCGACGACGACCGCGGTCTTGCCCTCGCGCTCGAGGTCCGGAACGACGTCCGCGAGCACGTCCAGACAGGCCTCGCGATCGCACTTCGAGGACGAGTCGTAGCCCATCTCGGCCAGCGTAACGCCGCCGTCGGTCGTCGCGTGAACGTGTTCGAGGTCGGCCAGGCCGTCGAACAGGTCCGGCTTACCGACGTAGTAGGTCTCGCCGCCGACCTCGGCGCGAACGCCCTTGCCGGTCAGCGCTTCGAAGTCCGAAACGGACGGCCGGCTGCGTTCGCCCTCGTCACCGACGACACCCTGCTCCTCGGCGTAGCCGACGATGGCCCTGCCGATCGGGTGCTCACTTCGGTGTTCGGCCGCGCTCGCGATGTGCACCAGTTCGTCCTCGTCGACCCCTTCGAGCGGGATTATATCGGTCACCGACAGGTCTCCTTCCGTGAGCGTTCCCGTCTTGTCGACCGCGAGCACGTCGCTGTCGCCGACCGCCTCGAGGTGCTTGCCGCCCTTGATGAGCACGCCGTTTCGCGCGGCGTTCGTGATCCCCGAAACCACGCTGACGGGCGTCGAGATGACCAGCGCGCAGGGACAGGAGATCACGAGCAGCGTCAGGCCGACGACGAACCAGTAGCCCCAGGACGCGCCGAACGCGAGTGGAGGAGCGACCGCGGCCGCGAGTGCGAGGGTCACGACGATCGGCGTGTAGACGCCCGCGAAGCGGTCGATGAACTGCTCTCGGTCGGTCTTCTCGCGTTCGGCGTCCTCGACCAGTCGGACGATCCGGGCGAGCGTCGACTCGTCGGCCGGACGCTCGACGTCGACCTCGAGGTAGCCTGACTCGGCGATCGTCCCCGCGTAGACCTCGTCTCCCTCCGTTTTGTCCGCGGGGACGCTCTCGCCGGTGATCGGCGACTGATCGACCGCGCTCCTCCCCTCGAGTACCGTCCCGTCGGCCGGCACCTTCTCGCCGGGTCGGACGACGGCGGTGTCGCCGATCTCGAGGTCGGCTGCGGGAACCGTCTCCTCGCTCCCGTCGGGGCGCTTGACCGTCGCCGTCTCCGGCGAGAGCTCCATCAACTCGCGCAGAGAGTCCCGCGCCCGGTCCATCGAGAAGCGCTCGAGCAACTCGGCGACCGAGAACAGGACCGCGAGCAGCGCGCCTTCCTTCGGGAAGTGGGCGGCGACGCTCGCGAGGATACCGATGCTCATCAGCAGGTCGATGTCCAGACTGCGGTTGCGGGCCGAGTAGTAACCGTTACGGACGATCGGTGAACCGGCGAGCACGGCGGCCGCAACGAAGAGGGCGTGCGAGAGGTCGTACTCGCGACCCGCGACCGTCGCGAGCGTCGGATCGACCGCGGGAACGACGAACTCCAGAAGGAGACCGACCGTCACGAGGATGGCACCGAGTCCGGTTCCGAGAGCGCGACGGCTCTTCCAGACGGTGCGCTTTTCGGCGATGGGATCGCGCTCGTCGCCGATCGGCGTCGCGTCGTAGCCGGCCCCCTCGATCGCGTCGACGATCGCCTCAATCGAGTGGTCGTTGCTCGTCGTCACGGTTACGCGGCCGGCTGTCGGCCGGGTCTCGACCTCCTCGAGGCCGTCGACGGACTCGAGTGCGTTCTCGACTTTGTTCGCACAGGAGGCACAGTCCATCCCGGGAACCGAGAACGATCGCTCGGCGGCTACGCCCGCGACCTCGTACCCCGTAGCTTGGACGCGGTCGGTGACCTGCTCTGCGGTCGTCATCGTCAGATCGTACGTGACGACGAGGCGACCGCTCGTCACGTGGGCGTCTACGTTGTCGATACCCTCGAGTCGCCTGACGCTGCGTTCGACCTTGTTGGCACAGGAGGGACAGTCCATCTCGGGGACCCGGAGCGCGAGCGTGCGGCTCGACTCGGGCGACTGCTCGTCGAACTCGCTCATCACCTGTTCGTACACGGTCCGCCAGCATACGAGTTATTTGGCGCACGCCAACTCCGGCGGTGACCGAACTCACTCCCCAGACGCCCACTCGTGTCGGGCGCAGTCGAGAGCGAGCATGAACACGAGATACAACACGGGTACACTCACGATGAACGCCCAGTCGATCCGGCCCCGGTAGGCCTGAATCGCAAACAACACGCCGAAGACGATCTGCGCACCGATCACCCGCCGCTGCCACGGTAGCTCGGACACGTCCATGCCGGGCGTTGAGCGAGCCAGAACAAGTATCCCGTCGATTTGGCTCCGTGACTGTCGCTGGTTGTGGGTTCCGAGCGCTCGCTACCGGCTCGGGGCGATCGCCGCCAGTGACTCGTCTTCGCGGACGAACGTCCGTGCGAGCTCGCTTTCGGCTCGCTGGAGGCGGTACGAGAGCGTCGAGCGCGGAATCCCCAGCTCGGCGGCCAGTTGGGTGAGATCGATAGCTCGCGGCGTCTCGTAGTAGCCGCGGTCGACGGCCGCCCGAAGCGCCTGGCGCTGTTCGGCCCGCAGCCTCTCGTCGGGGGTGTCGCGGTTCGGATCGACGTCCGTCAGTCGGAGCATCTCCATACCCGCACACTCGCCGACTTCCTCGCCCAGCGCGTCGAAGAATGTGTGGATCGGCGCCTCGTCGTCGAGGACGATCCGCCAGCGGTACCGGCGCCCCTCGCGGTACGTTTCGAAGAGCAGCCCCTCCCCTAACTGATCGAGAGCGACGTGCGGGACGGAGGTACAGACGTCCGTCCGATCCCAGTAGGTGTAGACGACCAGCTCGTCGCTCGAACGGTCGAGAACCTGCGTCTCGCAGTCGGCGCCACAGTCGTCTCGGATCAGACAGTCCGCACAGTAGGTCACATCGCGGTAGGCGGTTTCGAGCGTCTCGAGAGCCGCCGCTGAGCCAGTGGCGTGGTCGACCCGCCAGAGACTCTCGGGGGTGACGTGACAGGAGAGCGATCGCACTTGCGTCCCGGGATTGTCCGCGAGGGCGTCTGCGACGGGGTTCGTCCCGGGATCGTACTCGAGGGCGAAGACGAACTCTCGCATGCGTCGCCGTAGGGGCTCACGGGAAAAAGCGTTCCCGGTGGGCCACGTAGAGGGCGTGTGCCACGACGCGATTCCCAGCCGGGAGTGCGAGAGCGGTTGCGAGGGCTCTGGGAGTTCTATCTGGCGTACACGAACACAGGGGTTCACACCGCTGCAGCCGCCGCACTCGCGATTTTCGGGCTGCTCGTCTTCGTCGACCCCCTGTTCGCTGTCGTCGCCATTGCCTCGTACGTGCTCCCGCCGCTTGTTCTGTACGCACGCTCGAACGGAAGACGGAGCGTAGAGCCCATAGGAGACAGCGTAAAGCGCGCACCGAATCGGCCAGATGCGAGTCGGCGTCGCGAAAATGCGACTGCGGATCCACCACGCACAGGAGCAGCTACTGCTGGAGACGAGCCCGATCGCAACCCCAACAGGAGCGTGGATGCGGGCGACGGCGATGAGGCGGACACTGACACGGACGGCGACACGGACGATGGCGATGCTGACACCGACAACGGCGACACGGACACCGATACAGATGCAGACGGTGGCGACACGGACACCGATACAGATGCAGACGGTGGCGACACGGACACCGATACGGATCGCGCCTAGCTCGACAGTGACGAGCTGTCTCGTGATCAGAAATAAACTAAATAGTAGTTTCCAGCCGAGACCGGGGAAACGTTCAAACCGCTGCCTGCCCCACGTTGTGACATGGATATCGAGGACGTCAACACTGTCGCAGTTCTCGGCGCCGGAAATATGGGTCACGGAATCGCAGAGGTTGCAGCCATCGCAGGCTACGACGTGGCGATGCGCGACATCAACGAGGAACTGGTACAGGACGGCTACGAGTCGATCGAGTGGTCGCTTTCGAAGCTCGTCGAGAAAGATCGACTGACCCAGGACGAGGCCGATGCCGCCGCCGAGCGCGTCCGACCGATCGTCGACGTCGAGGAGGCCGTCGGCGACGCCGACGTCGTCATCGAGGCGGTTCCCGAGCGAATGGAGATCAAAGAGGAGGTCTACGAGGAGGTCTGTGCGGCGGCGCCCGAGCAGGCGATCCTCGCGACGAACACCTCGAGCCTCTCGATCACGGCGCTTTCGGAGTTTACCGACCGACCAGAGCGGTTCTGCGGGATGCACTTTTTCAACCCGCCGGTGCGGATGGATCTCGTCGAGGTCATCACGGGTGAGGAGACCGACGAGGACGTCCTCGACCTGATCGAGGCGCTCGCCGAGGACTTCGGTAAGACGCCCGTCCGCGTCCACAAGGACGCACCGGGGTTCGTCGCCAACCGCATTCTCGTTCCGCTGATGAACGAGGCCTGCTGGCTCGTCTCCGAGGAGACGGCGACCATCGCCGAGGTCGACTCGACCACCAAGTACGGGATGGGACTCCCGATGGGCACCTTCGAGCTGGGCGATCACGTCGGCAACGACGTCAGCTATCACGTTCTCGAGTACATGCACGAAGAGCTTGGCGACCCCTACGAGCCCGCGCCGCTGCTCGCCGAGGTCGTCGACGAAGAGAAACTCGGAAAGAAAACCGGCTCGGGCTTCTACGAGTACGAGGACGGGCCGGGCGTCGAGATTCCGACCGACGAACAGTCCGACCTCGTCCGCGAGCGCCTGATCGCCACGATGGCCAACGAGGCGGCCAAGCTACTCGGCGACGGCGTTGCAACCCCCGACGCGATCGACAAGGCGGTCACGCTCGGCGCGGGCTTCCCCGACGGGCCGGTACAGATCGCCGAGGAGTTCGGCCTCGACGCGGCCCTCCAGACACTCGAGTCCGCCGCCGAGGAGACGGGCCATCCCCGGTACGAACCGGCCGATTATCTCCGTGAACGCGCAGAAGTCGGTGGCTTCCGCGAGGGCGCCGAGAGCGAGGCTGGTGACGACGCGCCGTCGTTCGAGGCGATCCGGGTCGAGTATCCCGGGGAGATGGTTGGCGAAATCGTCCTCGATCGTCCCCACCGCATGAACACGATCAGTGACACGACCCTCGACGAACTCGTCGAGGCCGTCGAGTTGCTCGAAGCCGACGAGGACGTTCGGGCCATCTTGCTTACCGGCGACGGTGACCGGGCGTTCTCCGCCGGCGCGGACGTCCAGAGCATGGCCGCTGGAGGTGCAGATCCGATCGACGCCGTCGAGCTCTCGAAGCGAGGGCAGTCGGTCTTCGGGACGCTCGAATCGGCTGATCTGCCGGTCGTCGCAGGAATCGACGGCTACTGCCTGGGTGGTGGGATGGAACTTGCGACCTGTGCCGACCTGCGCGTCGCGAGCGACCGCTCGGAGTTCGGCCAACCCGAACTGAATCTCGGACTACTGCCCGGCTGGGGCGGGACCCAGCGCCTCTCAGCGATCGTCGGCGAGGGACGTGCCAAGGAGATTATCCTCACCGCCGACCGGTTCGACGCCGAGACGATGGCCGACTACGGCTTCGTTACGGAGGTCGTCGACCGCGAGGAGATCGACGAGCGCGCGTTCGAGCTCGCGGCACAGCTGGCCGGCGGGCCGCCGATCGCGACGAAGTACACCAAACGGGCGATGCTCGCCGGCCGCGACGACACCGACGCCGGCCTCGAGTACGAGTCCTCGGCGTTTGGCCACCTGATGGGAACCGACGACCTGATGACGGGCATGACCGCGTTCATGGGCGATCACGAGCCGGAGTTCGAAGGAAAGTAATCGATTCGGGCGGCGTCGGGCGGTGGGTCAGACACGAGGCCGCCGCCAAGAGCAGTCCGTAACTGCGACAAACTCGCCACTGGATGCTGTCGAAGCTCGATTTCGGGCTGTTCCAGGCCAGAGGGCTACGACC
Organism: Halobacteria archaeon AArc-dxtr1; assembly: GCA_025517425.1. Classification (NCBI taxonomy): domain Archaea; kingdom Methanobacteriati; phylum Methanobacteriota; class Halobacteria; species Halobacteria archaeon AArc-dxtr1. The sequence continues at coordinate 902,583 of JAOPJY010000001.1, forward strand.
TCGTGTCTGGCTCACCGGTCGCGAGTTTTATCACACAGAAGTACCATTAGAGATTCGAGGCAGTGATGGATGATGGGACAGAAGGGGCCGACTCATGACTGACGAGCCCGAGATCCTCGTCGTCGATGACGAGGTTCGACTGGCGGATCTGTTCGCCGCATGGCTCGAAGGCGAGTGGGCAGTAGCGACCGCAACCGGCGGCGACGAGGCGCTCGCCGCAATGACAGACTCCGTCGAAGTCGTCTTGCTAGATCGGCGGATGCCCGGGCTCTCCGGGGACGACGTTCTCGACGCCATCCGGGAGGAGGGATACGACTGCCGGGTGATTATGGTGACTGCGGTCGACCCCGATTTCGACATTATCGAGATGGGGTTCGACGACTACCTGGTCAAGCCTGTCTCGAAGGACGAACTCGTCGAGACGGTCGAGTCCGCACTTACCCGATCCGGGTACGAGACTGCAGTCCAGGAGTACTACGCACTCGTTTCGAAGAAAGCGCTGCTCGAATCAGAGAAGACAGACCACGAGCTCACGAACAACGATGAGTACGTCGAGCTTCGCGATCGTGTCGAGGACCTCAAAACACAGGTAGACACCTCGGCCGCCGAGTTTACCTCGCACGAGGACTTCGTCGGCGCGTTCCAGGATCTAGAGCCACGAAACTGAGACGGGGCGCATTCGAACGCACCCGAGAGAGCCGCCGGCTGCGGATCGACGCGGCGCCTCCCGTCGAAACAGACGCGGCGTACACCTTCAGACCGCGTGACGGCTCAGTACGGCGACTGTCGGTAGATCAGGTTTCGCTGGACCTCGTTCGTCCCCTCGTAGATGACGGGGACGCGTGCGTCCCGGTAGAGCCTGGAGATCGGCCGCTCTTCTAAGACCGAGCGCCCACCGTGGAACTGCATTCCCTGTTCGGTGATTTCGACGGCGGCTTCGGTCGCAATTGTCTTCGCCAGTGCGGCCCAGTAACCTGCGTTCTCGTCGGCTTCGACCTTCTCGCAGGCGCGCCAGGTCAGCGCGCGGGCGCTCTCGAAGGACAGAAGCATGTCGGCCAGCCCGTGCTGGACGGCCTGGAAGTCAGCGACCGTCCGGCCGAACCCTTCGCGGTCGTGGACGAACTCCCAGGCTTCGTCGATGGCGGCGGCAGCAATCCCGAGGCTGTGGCCGGCGACGGCAACGCGACCGTGGTTGAAGAAGTCTGCCAGAAGCATGAAGCCAGCTCCTTCGTGACCGATCAGATTCTCGGCGGGTACGCGGCAGTCGTCGAAGGTGATGTGGGCCTGCTTCGAGGCGCGCATCGCCATCTTCTCGGGAATGTGCTCGGCCTCGTAGCCGTCGAGATCAGTTGGAACGATAAACAGCGAGTGGTTTGCGTATCGGTTGTCGCTGTCATCGGTGCGGGCGTAGACGGTCACCCAGTCGGCTTCGACGCCGTTGCCGATCCAGTACTTCTCGCCGTTTAGGACGTACTCGTCGCCGTCGCGTTCCGCACGAGTCTGCATCCCGGCTAAGTCGCTGCCAGTGTCGGGTTCTGACACCGCGAGACCGGAGATCTGGTCGCCCTCGGCGACGGGTCGGATATACTCCTCGCACTGCTCTTCGGTGCCGTAGTCGTAGGTGATCTCGCAGCCGAAACTCGCCAGCTGCAGGGTCAGGCCGATGCCGGCGTCGGCGCGGTAGAACTCCTCGGTGAGTGCGAGCAACTGGGCGAGGTCAAAGCCCCGTCCACCGTACTTCTCTGGAATGTCCTGACCGGCCAGCCCCGCCTCCTGGGCGGCTTCGAGGATATCGTGGGGGTATTCGCCGGATTGGAAATACTCTGCGGCTCGCGGCTCGATGTGTTCGCGCGCGAACTCCCGCGCCTCTGCTTTGATGTCGGTCGCCCGGTCCGGGACGATGGTGTCGTCAAGCAACTCCATACGAGTTCATAGTGGTCGGGGGAAGATATAGGTCGGGGACGCCGAATGGATCGCCGATTCCGGCCGATCGAGGTCGAGGACGATGTGATAGTCGGATTGCGGACCTTTTAGCCGGCGAACCCGGTGAGAAGCCACTCGCCGTTATCGCCGTCGTCGTCGGCGATACGCGGAGCGCTGACGAGCACGAAGGCGCTCTCGGCGTTGCCGTTTCTGATCTGGCGGGTCGACTCCGGCGAGATCCAGAGCGCGTCGCCGGCTTCCATCGAGACCGGTTCGTCGTCGACGACGACGGTCGCCTCGCCCTCGATTAGAACGTAGACCTCCTCGTGTTCGTTGTCCGCGTGGTCGTGGGGTTGACTCTTCCAGTCGGGATCACAGCGGGCGACGGTGACTCCGACCTGTTCGGTCTGGAGCGGATCCGAGAGAAAGTGCATCGCGCTCGAGACTTGCTCGACGTCCTCGTAGTTGACCTTGGTGTACGACATCGTAGATCGGGATACGGCGGGAGCGTAGTAAAACTACGTGCTCGCCGAGATTCGCCGGCGTCTCAATCGCTGAGGTTCGACGGTATCTCGGCGAGCCCGAACCCCTATACCCTTCCACGCCTTCAGAGGTGACAATGTCATCCCCACAGCAGCGAGCACCTGTCGAAGAGCCGACCGTCGAGGCCTGCCCCGTCATCGAGTCGATCGAGCGAATCGGCTCGCAGTGGCGTCTCGCGGTTCTTCACGAACTGCTCGACGGGGAACAGCGGTTCAACGAACTCAAGCGCTCGACCGGAGCGAACGCTCGCACGCTCTCGCGCGTGCTCGACGACCTCGGCGAGATGGGGTTCGTCGCTCGGCGCACGGAGGAGGACGCACCCATCGCGACCTACTACAGCCTGACGGAGAAGGGAGCCTCGCTGGAGCCAGTGTTCGCCGAGATCGAATGCTGGGCGGGCACCTGGCTGGCGGAGTGCGAGGACCCAGAAGAAACCCGGTAGCTGCCACCGGACGATCGGCTCAGTTGCCGGGTTCGAACTCGACCAACTCGAGTGACCGATCTAAGTGACAGACCTCGTGTGGCGGTTCACCGAGCATCTCGCGAATGCGGTACTCCTCGTCGAAAGAGACACCGTCGGGCTCGCAGAACTCGTGGCTCGGACACTCGACGTAGGGACAGGGGCCCGCCAGGCTGTTCTTGCTGCCGGCGTAGGCGCCCTGCTTGGGAACGGTTGCTTTGACGGGCGCTCGCTCGACTTCGACGGCACGGACGCCGCCGTCGTGCATCGCACACTCGAGGGTCTGGGCGTTCTCTCGGACGGCAGTGACACGGTATTTTGCGTCGGACTCGAGATTGAGACACTGGCTTCGGTACGGACAGCCCGCGCAGGCGTCGGCCTCGCCGTGGTAGACGAACTCGGTCCCCGGTTCGGCCAGCCGGGTTCCGAGGAGGGTGACGGTCGACATACCACGTTCTACCGGCCAGGCGCCGATAAATCTCTCGTCCGCGCGAGTTCGGATCTGCTCTGATCTGACGAACGCGTGGGGACTCGGGAGACCGCCTCAGCTCCCGTCGCCGGTCAACTCGTCGAGGCGCTCGAAGTATTCTTCTCTCGGGACCTGGTAGAGCGCCCGGTAGTCGATCTCACCCGCGTCGAACCGATCGGCGAGCTCGAGTAGGCAGTCGACGGCGGCCTCACGGCTCGAAAATCGGTTCGTCTCTCTGA